>JBEEFQ010000269.1:0-11078 GCA_041166245.1 Actinomycetota bacterium
CTCCCGCACCCTGAGCAGGTTGGAGGCGACGGGGTCGATGGTCTCCTTCAGCAACGACCCGTCGGGCTGACCCACCTCGAGCGTGCCCGCGATGGTGTCGGAGACCTGCACGTACCGGAACGACCGCGACGGGTAGCCGAAGCTCTCGGGGATGCCGTACCAGAACTTCCCGTCGCCGCCCGCGAGAAGCGGAGGGTCCTGCATCGTCACGTTGATGTCGACACCGAGGCGGACGAACTCCTTGTTCGGGTGCACCATGGCCGCGTCGTTGTCGAGCATGAGGTGGTACGTGTGGTCGGCGAGGCTCGTGCGCTCCCACAGGCCGATGCGCTTGCCCGCCGCGAAGGTGTCGAGCGTCTCGTAGCGCACCAGCTCGCTGACGCCCGGCACATAGACGCTCATGTTGCGCTGGTAGCGACCCGTGACCTCGCCCTCATGACCCCACTCCGCGGGGCCGTCCTGACTGGCGACGGTCAGACCCTCGTAGGGGCCCTGTCGCGGGAACAGCTCGTGGCCGCTGACACCGACGCCGTTGAGCGCGTCGTGGGCGATGCCAAGGGTGTAGCTGTTGCCCGCGGTGGTGACGATGTTGGCCGCGCCCCACCAGAAGTCCCACCCGTCGGGATGGACGTGCTCGTCGCGGGGAAACTGCACCGCGCCGTACTGCTCGTTCTCGGCCGCGGCGCGTGCGTCGGGCTTTCCACCGCTGCGGGCGGGCGCGGCCAAGCCACTGATCAGGGCGAGGGCCAGTGCGAGTGAGCCCAGCATGCGGATGCGGATGGCGATCTCCATTCCCCAGCTCCATCACGACGGTCACCACCGTGACGGAGATCTCCGTTATGGTTAGCACGTGCCGACCGTGTCCGTAAAGTCCGATTCAGACGACGCAGGCCTGACCATCGATGCGCTGGCCCAGCGGGTGGGCATGACGGTGCGCAACCTGCGGGAGTGGCGGGCCCTCGGCCTGGTGCCGCCCGCGGAGATGCGGGGCCGGGTGGGCTACTACGACGTCGCCCTGGTCGATCGCATCGAGCGCATCCGCCAGCTGCAGGCCGAGGGGTTCCCACTCGATCTCATCCGCCGGCTGCTCGAGGCGAGCGGCGACGCGGGCGACGAGGCGTTGGGTTTCGCCCGTGCCCTGCGGGCGCCGTTCCGCGACGACGATCCCCCGCTGGCCGACGTCGCCGAGCTCGAGCGCGCGTGGGGCGCCAGCAGCGCCGACGTGCTGGGGCGCGCCATCGCGCTGGGCCTCATCCGCGAGCGAGAGGACGGCCACCACGAGTTCACCAGCGCCCGGGTCGCGCGTGTAGGTGAGGCGCTGCACGCGCTCGGGCTGAGCGCCGATGAGGCCCTCGACGCCACCGCCGCGGTGCGAGCCCACGCCGACGGCATCGCCGATGTGTTCGCGCGGGTGTGGCTCACCCACGTGTGGGAACCGTTCGTCGCGGCGGGGGTGCCCGAGGACCGCGCGCCGGAGATCCTCACCACGCTGGCCGAGGTCCAGCCCCTCGCTCTCGACGCAGTCATCGGCCTGTTCGGCGTGGCCATGGAGGCCAAGGTCACCGAGAGCATCAGCCGCGAGGTTGAGCGCTCGCGGCTGCGTCAGACATGACGACCATCGACTCGCCCCGCGTCGACGTCAACGACCTGGTCGACGCGCGCCGGTACGCGGAACGCGGCTACCCGCATGACACCTGGACGGTGCTCAGGCGCGAGGCACCGGTGCACTGGTGCGAACCGGCCGGCTACCGACCGTTCTGGGCCCTCACCCGCCACGCCGACATCAAGCACGTCTCGAGCCACCCCGAGCTGTTCCGCAACGGTCCTCGTCTCAACCTGCTCCGCCTCGACCTCGAACCGCTGGTCGGCGGGCCGGGCGCGTTGCGCACCTTGGTGAACATGGACCCGCCCGAGCACCGCGACTACCGCGCCCTCGCGGCCGCGTTCTTCAAGCCCAGCGCCATGCGGTCTCTGGAGGCGAGTGTGCGAAACGTCGCGCGGACGCTGCTCGAGCGCGTCCCCAACGGCGAGCCCTTCGACTTCGTCGCCGAGGTCGCGGCCCTGCACCCGCTGAAGGTCATCAGCGGGATCCTGGGTGCGGCCGCCGACGATCAGCCCCTCGTGCTGCGCATCGCCAACACCGTGTTCGGCGTCGAGGACCCCGACTACTTCCCGCAGCTCTCGGCCCTCACGCTGGAGATGCTCGACTACTACCGCCACGTCAAGGAGGACCGGCTGGCCCGGCCCAGCGACGACCTGTACAGCGCCTTGGTCAACGCCGAGGTCGGCGGGCAACCCCTCGGTGACGTCGAGCTCGTCGGCTACTTCCTCATCCTCACCTCGGCCGGGCACGACACCACCCGCAATGCGCTCGGCGGCGGGCTGCTTGCGCTGCTGGAGCACTCCGATCAGCTCCAACGGCTGCAAGAGCAACCCGAGCTGTGCGCCCCCGCCGCCGACGAGCTCGTGCGGTGGACCTCGCCGGTCATCCAGTTCTGCCGCACCCCGATCGAGGACGTCGAACTGAGTGGACAGACGGTCAAGGCCGGCGAGTCACTGGCGCTCTTCTATCCCTCCGCCAACCGCGACGAAGAAGTCTTCGACGACCCCTTCGCCTTCCGTGTCGACCGCGATCCCAATCCCCATCTCGGGTTCGGGTTCGGCGAGCACTTCTGCCTCGGAGCCCACTTGGCCCGCATCGAGATCCGGGTCCTGCTCGAGGAGCTGCTCGCCATGGGCGGCACCTTCGAGCTGGCCGGCCCGCCCGAGCGAACCGCGGCCAGCTTCGTGGGCGGCGTGAAGCATCTGCCCGTCATCTGGCACCGCTGACTCGACGCCGGGAAATATCCCGCCCGGGGAGCCCAACAATTCCTTGACTCCGAACACACGTACGAGTAGAGTTACATTGCTGTAGTTCTCACTTCCCCCCGAGAACTCCCGTGACCTCGAGGAGGCGCGGTGTTGGATTCGCTGCAGAAGATGGGGAGCGCGCTGGACGCGATGCTGGCGTCGCTCGACCACGAGCTGCTCGCACCGAAGGACGCCGTCGCAGTGCTGGAGGCGGCGAGCGCGGTGGAGCAGCGAGCCGCGTCGATCAAGACGCTGGTTGCTGACCGGGCTGCCGATGCCGGGACCTGGAGTCGCGAGGGTCACCGCTCCCCCGAGGAGTGGCTGTCGACCAAGACGGGCACCAGCTACGGCGAGGCGGCCGCGACGCTGGACGCGTCGGCCAAGTTGCCGGGACTGCCTGCCATCGGTGCGGCGCTGCGCAAGGGCGAGCTGTCTGCTCCCAGGCTGCGCGCCATCGCCGAAGCCGCCACCCAGGAGAACGAAGAGCGCCTGCTCGGGGCGTCGAAGCGGGAGAGCTTCACGCAGCTGCGGCGCACCTGCAACAAGGAGAAGGCTTCGGCGCGGTCGATGGAGGAGGAACGCGAACGCCACGGGCGCATCCACAGGCAGCGCCACTACCGGTCGTGGAACGACGACGACGGCGCCTACCGGTTCGAGGGCAAGACCACCGCCATCGAAGGTGCTCGCATCGAGGCGGCCATCGGTGCCGAGGCCGACCGGGTGTTCAAGCAAGCGTGGCGGGAAGGACGGCGCGAGCCCGCGGCTGCCTATCGAGTCGATGCTCTCGCAAACCTGATCAACGGCGGCGGCGCCCAGGTGCAGACCAGCGTCGTGATCCGCGCCGATGCCGAGCGCATGTCGGGCGGCGCCGGACTGTGCGAGACGGCAACCGGCGAAGTACCGGTGGACGAGGCCATCGGAGCCATCCTGGCCGGCGCCTTCGTGAAGGTGCTGCTGCGCGACGGGGTGGACGTCACCAGGGTGCACCACGCTGGCCGTCACCTCCCCGCCGAGCTCAAGACGGCGGTGTTCGAGCGCGACCGGTTCGGCTGCGTGCGGCCGGGCTGCGGTGCGACGCAACGGCTCGAGGTGCACCACTACAAGGTGGATTACGCCAAGGGGGGTGCGACGGCGTACTGGAATCTCGCGACCGTGTGCAGCCACGACCACGACCTCATCAGCCGCGGCGGGCATCGGCTCGGGGGCGGGCCCGGCAGCTGGAGCTGGATCCCGCCGCCGCCGTGAGCGACGAGATCCTTGCCAGCCAGAAGGACCACCTCAGTGGTAGTGCTTGTGCTCGTAGGTCGGGGGCTTGCCGTCCTGGGCCGGTCGCTCGTTGTAGAGCGTGACCGAGCCCGCGGTGTCGAAGGCCTTGGGGTCGCTGCCTGGGTGGCCGCCGGGGAGGTAGCGCCGGCCGCCGTCGACGTAGCGGTACATGCCGACGCCCTGGTTGTCGAGCTCGTCGGGACCTTGGGCCGTGGTGTCCCACCAGACCTCGGTGACGTCGTCGAAGAGGAGGTAGTCGGCGAAGGGCCAGAGCCCGTGGTTGCCCACCGACGTGGTGACGTAGGTGAGCTTGCCCTTGTTGGTCACCGGGTAGGACGTGATGCCCTTGTACCAGGACGCGACCGTGAGCTCAGGGCCGGCGAGATGCACCCCGGTGAAGAACGCCCACGGGATCGGATAGATGACCCCGTACTGGTTGGCGGCCACGGCGTCGCGGCCGTGATGCCAACGGTGCAGCACATGCGCGTCGGTCTGGTCCTCGGGAGCGCGGGCGGTGAGGAAGGAGACGCCGAAGGCGTGGCGCCACTGGGCCGGGTCGTAGGTGCGGCCGAAGACGGTCGTGTCGGTGAGCGCCGAGCCGGTGATGATCCACTCGGGGAAGTAGTTCTGCCTGGTGGCCTCCTGGGTGAAGATGGCCGGGCTGATCGGATCACCGGAGAAGATGATGCTGGTCACCCCCTCGTCGACCATGCGCTGGATGAACGGCCTGGCCTGCTCCTGGGTCGTGGCCAGGTTCGGCGGCCCCGTGTAGGCCAGGCTGACCTTGAGGCTCACGCCGTACTTGCGCAGCTCCTGTCCGAAGAAGTCGACGCCCGACTTGTAGGCGTTGTCGGGCGTCTCGAAGTACAGCAGGCCGAAGGCGCGGCGGGTCTGTTGCAGCGGGATGCTGCCCGCGTGCTTGGCGTTGCGCCCGGCCAGGCGCTTGCCGATGTACTCGGCCCGGTGGATGTAGCCCTGGGTCGAGCCCATGAGGCTGGAGTAGCCCACGTACGGGTGGTACTTCTCGTACAGCTCCTGGGGCTGGGACGTCGTGCAGATGCAGAGGATCTTGCGGCTGGCGATCTCCGTCACGAAGGCGTTGCCCGCGGTGCCGCCGAACACGGCGAATGGCTTGACCCGTGTGGCGATGTCGACGGCATCGGCCTTGGCCGCGGCATCGTCGTCGGCCTCACCGCTCCCCCGCTTGTTCACGATCACGACCTTGCGCCCGTACGTCTCGTAGTGGGCGTTGAAGTAGTCGACGTAGTCCTTCATGGTGGCCAGCTGCTCGTCGGGGGTGTTGCTGGCCCCCGCCGCCGTCAGCGCCGCGTCGGTGGCCGGGTCGACCTGGGGTTGGTACATGACGACGGTGATGGTGGTCTTGTTCACGCCCTGCGCTGTCGCCCCGCCGTTGTCGCCCGAGAAGGCGGCCACGCACGGCGGCGCCGAGAACGCGGGCACCCGGATGCGCCCCGTCGCCGGGTCACAGTCGGGCCCGACGCCCTTCGGCACGGCGAGCGGCCCACCGCTCGCGCCGGTGGCGGTGCCGCCCCGCGTGCCGCCGGTGGTCGCACCCTGCCCGCCGCTGCCGTCGCCTGCACCGCTCGCATCGCCGGCGACTGTGGTGGACACCTCCGCGCCGCCCGCTGCGACCTCGGTGTCGGTTCCGCCCGCGGCGGCGTCGAGCTGGGCGCCGTCGTCGGAGTTGCCGGGCAGGAAGGCCACCACGAGGACCAGGGCGACGATCACCGAAAGGAACGGCCGGTAGCGGTTGGCGTTGCGGCCGATGTCGCCCAGCGTGAGCTCGGACCAGTGCTTCACGGCGTTCTCCTCTACTTCCTCGCGGCCGCGGGCCGCCGGCGGCGGCGGGTTCCGGACCTGGCGATCACGTCCTGGCTCTCACCGAGATAGGACGACACGACCTTCGGGTGGTTGACGACGTCAGCGGGGGGACCGTCGGTGACGACCTGTCCCAGGTCGAGGGCGAGCATGCGGTCGGAGACCGTGGTCACCAGCGGCATGTCGTGCTCGATGAGCAGCAGGCCGGCGCCCGTCGCGTCGCGCATGCGCTGCAACATGGGGCCGAGCGCCTCGGTCTCCCGCTGGGCGATCCCCGAGCTGGGCTCGTCGAACAGGATCGCCCGCGGCTCATGGGCCAGCACGCAGGCCAGGTCGACGATGCGGCGGCTGCCGGTCGACAGCTCGGACACGAACTTGTCGGCGAAGGCGCCGAGCCCCATCAGCTCGAGGAGCTCCTCGACACGCTCGCCCACCCGCCCTTCGGCATCGGCCACGGCAGGCAGGTGCAGCGCAGCGGCCACCGGGTCGCGCACCTCGAGGTGGCGCTCGAGCGCGAGGGCGATGGTGTCGGTGACGGTGAGGGCCGGGAACAGCCGGGCGTCCTGGAACGACCGGCCCAGGCCCCGCCGGGCCCGGGCATCGGGCGACGCCTCGGTGAGGTCCTCGCCCGCCAGCGTCACCCGGCCCGTGTCGGCAGGCAGGAACCCGGACACCAGATCGAAGACCGTGGTCTTGCCCGCGCCGTTGGGCCCGATGATGCCGAGGATCTCGCCCTCGTGCAGCGTGAAGGAGACATCGGTGACCGCCGCGATGCCGCCGAAACGCTTGGACAAGCCCTCCACCTCGAGCAGGGGAGCGCCGGTCACATGACCGTTGGACACGGCAGGCGACCGGCGCCGGGGCCGCCGCTTGGCGGTCGCCGCTTGGGCGCCTTCGAGGAACACCGAGCGCAGGATGTCGGGCCGCGACAGCAGCTCGCGCGTCGGGCCGCGGAAGCGGATCTCGCCCTTCTCCATGAAGTAGGCCGTCTCCGCGACGGTCAGGGCGACGTTGACCGACTGCTCGACGAGGATGATCGTCGTCCCCCGGTCTCGCATGGCCTTCACGATCTCCAGCAGCTGCTCGACGATGACCGGCGCCAGGCCGAGCGAGAGCTCGTCGATCATCAGCAGGCGGGGCTTGGCGATGAACGCCTGGCCCAGCGTGAGCATCTGCTGCTCGCCACCCGACAGGTTGCCGGCCGGCTGCTCCCAGCGTTCCCGTAGCACCGGGAAGAACTCGAGCACCTGCTCGGTCGCCTGGTGCAGGTACTCCGGCTCCTTGAGGAACAGCCAGCCCGCGATGCGCAGGTTCTCGGCGACGGTCAGCGACGGGAACACGCCCTTGCCACCGGGGACCTGCACCACGCCGCGCGCCGCGATCTCCTGGGGCGGGGCGTAGGTCATGTCCTGGCCGTCGAAGACCACCGCGCCGGCCGACGCGGGAACGAGACCGGAGATGGCGCGCAGCAGGGTCGACTTTCCGGCGCCGTTGGTGCCGAGCAGGGCGATGATCTCGCCCTCGTCGACCTCGAAGTCGACGCCGAACAGCACCTGCACGCGGTCGTAGCCGACGTCGAGATCCTTGACGAGCAGCAGCTTGACCTCGCCCCGCCGCCTCCCGGCGAGCACCTCGGACTGCGCGACCGTCGACGTCCGCACCTTCTCGATGTCGGCCGCGACGAAGCGTCCGGCCGAGGCGATGATGAAGCCGCCCAGCACGAGGACGGGAGCCAGCAGCATCATGGCCACGCGCATGCCCGAGGAGTCGGCGAAGCTGCCGATGATCACGAGGATGACGAGCCCGGGGATGGTGTAGAGAGCGCCGATGGCGTAGCCCATGGCTCGGGCCCGGGGCGGGATGACGAGGGACAGGGTGAAGTAGAGGCCGGGAGCGAGGACGCCGAGGACGGCGGAGGCGACGATGTTCATCGCCACCGCCGTGGCCACGTTGGGCGCCAATGCGAAGACGAAGATGGCGGCGCCGCTCACCACGCCGATCAACGCGAGGAACCGCAGCACGAGCCCGACGTCGCGGCGGAACAAGCGCATGCCGAAGGGGATGCCGACGATGATGCCCACGAGCTGGAAGGGCTCGGCGACGGCGGCGATGATGCCGCGCTGGGCCTCGTTGAGCGCGAAGACCTCCTCGTAGAAGAGCGACGTCAGCGTCACCAGGCCGACCAGCGACGCGGCCAGGAACGGCAGCGCATACCAAAGGCGCCGGAGCGTCTGCACCGCGGTGCAGATGCGCCAGCTCTCGGCCAGGGAGGGCGGCGCCTCCTCGGTCAGCACCGCCTCCTCCGACGCGCCACCCAGGCGGCGCTCGTGCGCGCCCCGGACCGGCTCGCGCAGGCGGCGAACCCCGGCGACGATGAGGAGCGCGGAGGGGACGGCGAAGAACAGGAACGCCACGCGCCAGTTGAAGGCCCACGCCAGCAGCCCGCCCACGAGCGGGCCGAAGATCTGTCCGACCGAGTTGGCGGCGCGGTGGGCGCCGTAGACGGCCGGCCGCACGTCGGGCTCGTAGTAGTCGGCCAGCAGCGAGTTGTGGACGGGCTCGTTCACCGCCCGCCCGATCCCCGAGCCGAGCCGGGCCACGATCAGGACCGCCACCACGGTGGCCAGCCCGGTCACGAAGCTGAAGACGGCCCAGAGCGCGGCACCTGCCAGGCCGATCCGCACCCGCCCGCTCCGGTCGGCCCGGAACCCGATGAACGGCTGCAGGGCCAGGGCCACCATGGCGACGAGGGCGACGATCGAGAGGGCCTCCTGGTTGGTGAGACCGAAGTCATCGCGGATCTCGGGCAGGAGGAGCAGGAACGCGCTGCGATCGAGCTCGTCGACGGCGTTGAGGCCGAAGAGGATCAGCAACGGCGCGGTGGCGGCGCCGCCGGTGATGGCTGATGGCTTGAAGCGCTGCAGAAAGGCCGTCACCGCTCGGTCCCCTCGCCGACCTCGACCGCCTCCAGCTCTACCGTGGCGTGCACGAGCTCGGCGGCCAGCTGGTCCTCGTCCACCTCGGGCAAGAACCCGTCCTCGGGTCTCGCCTCCACCGCCGCGGTGACGACGCGGGAGTCGGCCACCAGGCTGGGGACCACGATGCCTCGACGGTCGGCGATGGCGCGCAGGATCCGGTCCCGCGCCCCGTACCAGACCGCGCTGAACCCGCCGGGGAGCATGAGCAGCACGACGATCAGCCCGACGCCGCTGGTGAGGAACTGCAAGTAGGGCCGCACCGGCTCGGGGAAGATGTTGCGGAAGTAGTCCACGCCCTGGATGAACGTGGCGCCGAGCAGCGCACCGGGGATCGAGCCCAGCCCACCGATCACCACCATGATGAAGACCCGCCGGCTCACGTCGACGCTGTAGGACGACGCGGCCAGGCCCTGCTGGTGATGCACGAATACGGCGCCGGCGAAGGCGGCGATGAAACCGGCGATGGCGAACGCCGTCAGCTTGGCCGCGGTGGCGTTGACGCCGAAGGCCTGGGCCGCCCGTTGGTTCTCACGGACGCCGATGAGCACCCGGCCGGCGCGACTGCGGCGGAGGCCCTGGACGGCGAAGATCGTGAGTCCGAGCGCGGCCAGGGTCAGGTAGTAGTAGCGCACCTCGGTGTTCACTGCGATGCGTCCGAAGAGCGGGGAGCGTTCGACGCCACGCGACTCCGGTACCCAGTGGATGAACTCGCGGTTGAGGAAGTACGACGACGTGGCCAGCGCGAACGCCACCGTCACGACGGCGAGGAACAGACCCTGGATGCGCAGGGCAGGCAGCCCGATGACCATGGCGGCGACCGCGCCCGCCAACCCGGCGAGCAGGAAGGCCAGCGACAGATCCCATCGCCACACGCTGCTCACGTAGCCGCCGACGGCCGCGCCGATGCCCACGAAGGCGAACTGCCCCAGGCTCACCTGCCCCGCCCACCCGGTGAGCACGACGAGGGACAGCCCGACCATGGCGAAGACGATCACCACCGCGGCCAGGTTCACCTGGCCCTCGGTGAGCACGATCGGGAGGGCGATCAGCAGGAGCGCCACACCCCACGTCATGGCCCGAGCTCCCCAGCGCACCTCGGGCAGCGACGCCAGCTCGCGCGGCACGGGCCTGACCTCACGCGTGGCCTGCCACGTCGACGTCTGTTCGTCCTCGGCCCGGCTGGCCTGCCGGCGGCGCTGGAACAACAGCGCGCCCAGCACCACGACGAACAGGACAGGGTCGACGATGAACGCAGTCGTCGTGCTGTAGAGGATGGTCGTCTCCAGCACCCCGAGGGCGAGCGACGCAACGAAGATCGTCGGCAGCCGCTCCATCCGTCCGATCACGGCCGCGGCCAGCGCCCGCACGAGGATGGTGGGGCCGAGCACGCTGCCGAGCGGCAGGCCCAGGATGCCGGCCCGCAGGAAGATGGCGACGGTGGCGAGCACGGTCGCGACCACCCACACGATCGTCTGCAGTCGCCTGACGGGAACACCGAGCAGGGCGGCCCGATCGGCGCTCTCCGCACTCGCCCGCACCGCGATGCCGACGTTCGTGTAGCGGAGAAACGCGACCAGAGCGACGATGACCACCGGCACCAACGCCATGGCGATGACCTCGTTGCCCTGGATGACGACGTTGCCGATGGAGAAGTGCAGCCCCAGTGGACTCGGGAAGTCCTGCGACGGTCGATCGACGTCGAACGCGCGAGGCAGCACGAACGCGACCGCAGCGAGGATCTGCGAGACGCCGATGGTGACGACCGTGAGTATCAACCGCGGCGCCTTGAAGAACCGGCGGATGAAGACGAACTCGACCAGCGCGCCGAGGGCCACCGCCGCGGCCAGGGCCGTCGGGAAGGCGACGAGGTAGGGCACGTCCCAGGCCAGGATCAACAGCACGCCGAGCGAGGCGGGCACCCCGCCGAGATCACCCTGGGCGAAGTTGATGATGCGGTTGGACCGGTACACCAACGCCAGCCCGAACGCGATCAGCGCGGTCAGGCCTCCGACGATGAGGCCCTGCACCACCACGCCGATGGGCGCGGGCCAGATGCGCTGCTGCAGGAAGTAGAAGAGGAGGACCGCGGCCGCCGCATCTGCCACCCGCCGCACGCGGCTGTCGTCGAGGACCGCCATCGCCGGG
>JBEEFQ010000270.1:0-51418 GCA_041166245.1 Actinomycetota bacterium
ACGGCGGTGCTGTTCGTCGACGACGCCTTCGCCCCCGCCGTCGGTGCCATCCGCGAGGGCCACGCCGGGCTGCGCACCGTCGTGCACATGGGCGACGGCCCCACGCCCGATGGGATGCTGGCCTACGAGGACCTCGTCGACGGAGCGACCGCCGCGCCCGACGCCCGCCGCGGCGGCAGCGAGATCGCCGGCCTCTTCTACACCGGGGGCACCACCGGCTTCCCCAAGGGCGTGATGATCAGCCACGCCAACCTGCTGACGTCTGCCCTCGGCAGCCAGGCCACGTGCCCGATCGTGATTCGCGACGGGCGCTTGTTGCACGCGGCGCCGATGTTCCACTTGGCCGACCTCGCGGCGTGGACGGCGCAGTGCATGATCGGCGGCACCCACGTCATCGTGCCCATGTTCGAGCCCACCGCGGTGCTCGCTGCCATCCAGGACCACCAGGCGACGAACGGCCTGCTCGTGCCGACGATGATCCAGATGCTCGTCGACCACCCCGGCGTCGCCGAGCACGATCTGTCGAGCATGCGCATCATCCTCTACGGCGCCTCGCCCATCACCGAGGCACTGCTCGAGCGGGCCATGAAGACGTTTCCGCGGGCCGACTTCGTCCAGGCCTACGGCATGACGGAGGTTGCACCCGTCGCGACCATCCTGAGCGCGGACGACCACCGCGAGGGTGGGCGCCCCCGGTCGGCGGGCCGAGCCGCGGCCCACGCCGAGGTGCGCATCGTCGACCCCGACGACAGCGAGGTGCCGCGCGGCACTGTCGGCGAAGTCGTCGTCCGCGGCGGCCACGTGATGCAGGGGTACTGGCGCAAGCCCGAGGAGACGGCCGAAGCGTTGCGGGGCGGCTGGATGCACACCGGCGACGGCGCCTACATGGACGACGAGGGCTACATCTACATCGTCGACCGCATCAAGGACATGATCATCTCGGGCGGCGAGAACGTGTACTCGGCCGAGGTGGAGAACGCGGTGTCCCAGCACCCGGCCGTCGCCGCCTGCGCGGTGATCGGCGTGCCCGACGCCGAGTGGGGCGAGCGCGTCCACGCCGTCATCGTCCTGCGCCCGGGCGCGAGCGCGACGCCCGAGGAGATCCGCGAGCACGCCAAAGGGCTCATCGCCGGCTACAAGTCGCCCCGGACGGCGGAGTTCGTGGACGCCCTACCGCTCTCGGGCGCGGGCAAGGTCCTCAAGCGCGAGCTCCGTGCGCAGTACTGGGAGGAGGGCGACCGTGGCGTCAACTGAGGTCGCGACGACGGCCGGACGGGTCCGCGGGGTCGAGAGCGACGGCGTCACCGTCTTCCGCGGCATCCCCTTCGCGGCGCCGCCCTTCGGCGCGCTGCGCTTTCGGCCGCCCGTGCCGCCGACGCAGTGGGACGGCGTGCGCGACGCCACGACCTTCGGACTCGGGTGTCCGCAGCGGTCGCTCGACCCGAACGCGCAGCGCAACGACTTCTTCAACCCGGCAGTGACGGGTGAGGACTGCCTCAACCTCAACGTGTGGACGCCCGATCGCGGCCGGTCGGGACTTCCGGTCATGGTGTGGATCCACGGCGGGGGCTACATGACCGGTGGGGGGGCGGCACCGGTGCACGACGGCACGACGTGGGCGCGCGACGGCGTGGTCTACGTCTCCATCAACTACCGCATGCAGATGGAGGGATTCCTGCACCTCGACGGTCACAGCGTGAACCTCGGACTCCAGGACCAGGTGGCGGCGCTGCGCTGGGTGCAGGAGAACATCACCGCCTTTGGAGGTGACCCCGGGAACGTCACGATCTTCGGTCAGTCGGCTGGCGGGGTGAGCGTCATGCACCTCCTGGCCATGCCGTCGGCGCGTGGTCTGTTCGGCCGGGCCATCGCCCAGAGCGGCTCCACGCGCGTGACCGCGGCGCCCGCCTTCGCCCAGCGTGTCGTGGCCCGCTTGGCCGAGCTCCTCGGAATCCCGGCCACGCGTGACGCGTTCGCGACCGTGGCGCCCGACGACGCGCTGCCCGCGGTCATCGCCCTCGCCTTCGAGTACATCAGTCCCGTCTACTGGGGGGCGGAGTCGTTCCTCGTCAGCCCGTTCCGTCCCGTCGTCGACGGCGAGGTGCTGCCTGACCGGGTCGAGGCGTCGGTGCGGGCCGGATCGATCGACGGCGTCGACCTCATGGCCGGGTGCACGCGCGACGAGGCCACGTTCGCGATGGCCCCGTTCGGTCTGCTCGACAACCTCGAGGAGACATGGGCCTCCCATGCCCTCGCTGCCTTCGGCGTCACCTTCGAGGACCTCGAGGCCGCCTACCGCGTCAGCCGCCCGGGAGCGGGACGACCCGAGCTCGTCCAGGCGGCGTGGACGGACTGGGCCTTCCGCATGCCCGCCATGGGGCTGCTCGACGCCCACGCGGGGCGCCCGGGTGCCGACTACGCGTACGAGTTCACCTGGCCCAGCCCGACCCTTACGGAGCTGGGCTCGACCCACGCCCTCGAGATCCCGTTCGTCAACGACAGCTTGGCCGCCTTCGCCAAGGCCCACCCCGAGCACGAGAACCCCATCGGCACCGACCCTCCGCAGGCGCTGGCCACGGCCATGCACCGGGCGTGGGTCGGCTTCGCGACCGGGGGGAACCCGGGCTGGCCCGCCTACGACCCAAGACGGCGCGCGGCCATGCGTTTCGACGTCGAGAGCGGGCTCGTGGACGACTGGGCCGCGCCCGAGCAGGAGCTGTGGGCGGACAGGTGAGGCGTTGCCGCGGTGCATTGTGCCTGGCGACCACAACCGAGGCTCCAGGCTGTGGCGGGCGCCGACAACGCCGACAGGCCGGCGGGCGACACTGGTGCCCCTGAACTCTCGCGCCCGCCCCATTGCTCTCGTTCTCGGCCTGCTGGCCGCGTTGCCCGCGTGCGGGCTGCACGGTCTGTCCTTCGTTCAGGACGACCGGGTCGACATCGTGCGCCCCGACGACAGGGCCAAGGTCGACCTGCCCGTGCGGGTGAGCTGGACGGTGCAGGACTTCGCGGTGGGTCCGGGTAAGGGCTCGTTCGGCGTGTTCATCGACCGCACGCCCCAACGCTCAGGCAAGACGCTGGCCTGGATCTTCCGCGGCGACGCTGCGTGCAAGGGCACCGGTGCGGCGACCTGCAACAGGCTCGAGTTCCTCGCGCAGCGCAACGTGTTCCAGACGACCAGCCGGTCCTTCACCGTCGAGCAGGTCCCGCGGCTCAGCGGCAATCAATCCGGTCGCCAGTTCCACGAGGTGACCGTGGTGCTGCTCGACGCCGCCGGCCGCCGCTCCGGCGAAGGTGCCTGGTCCGCGCAGTTCGAGGTCGAGGACGGCACATGACCTCGGCTTGGTTGTTCGCAGCTCCGGCAGTAGCCCGCGGTGGGGTTGGGGAACCCGCCGCACGTCAGCGAGCGACGCTTGCGAGCGAGCGAGTGTGATGGATCACCTCCAAGAGGTGCACGAGGCCGAGGCGCTCGTCGACGAGGTCGAGCACGCCCGAGATGAGGTTCGCGACGAGGCGCGTCGCGCCCTCGGCGTCACCGGCGAGCACGTCGGCGCCGCGCCTCCTCTTCGCCAGACCATCCGCCAGTACGGGCTCAGCTGGTACCCGATGGTCGCCCTCAGCGCGCTCGCGATCGTCGACACGTTCCAGGCCTACGCATTCGCGGTGCTCACGCCCGAGATCAGCCGGTCGCTCGGCGTCGGGAAGGGCGCCATCGCCGGCGTCATCGCCCTGAAGACGCTCGCCCTCGCCGTCGCCCCGCTTCCCATGGCCGCGCTGGCCCAGCGGAGCGCCCGGCGCGCCGTCCTGTGCGTGGTGACGGCCGTGGCGTGGAGCATCTTCGCCCTGTCGACCGGCTACGTCACCGCCATCTGGGGGCTGGTGTTCGTGCTGGTGGCCGACGGCCTGAGCACCGGGAGTGTGGCCGCGCTGCACCCGTCATTGCTGCTCGACTCCTACCCGGCCGAGGCCCGCGTGCGCGCGCTGTCCACCTACCAGATGGGCGACCGGGTGGGGAACGTGCTCGCGCCCCTCATCGTCGCCGTGCTCGCCACCGCGGTCGGGCTGACGTGGCGCGGCGTGTTCGTGAGCCTGGGGCTGTTGTCGCTCCTCGGCGCCCTGGCGGCCGTCCGCCTGCGTGACCCGGGGTTCGGCCGGTGGGACACCGAGCGCATCCGGGAGACCGTGCGCCAGCACCACGGCGAGGGCATGGGCGGCGTCGTCGTCAGCGAGCAGGACGTCTCGCTTCGCTTCTTCGAGATCGTCCGCCGGGTGATGCTCGTCCCGACCGTGCGCCGATTGATGGCCGCACTCGCCGTGTTCGGTGTGCTGCTCATCCCCTACCAGACGTTCCTGTTCTTCTTCCTCGAGGAGCGATGGAACCTCGGCCCCGGTCCGCGCGGCTTGTTCTTCGCGGGCACCGCGGCTGTCTCGATCGTCGCCCTGGCGCTGTTCAGCCGGCGGGGTGAGGCGCGGTTCCGTGAGGACCCCGGCGGTCTGGTGCGCACGAGTGCCGTGCTCCTCGCCTCGAGCGTCGTCCTGATCTGCCTGGCCGGCCTGTCCCCCTTGTTCTGGGTGATGCTGGCCCTGTTCGCGACTTCGCAGGCTGTGCTCGCGATCCTGAGCCCGGCCATCTTCGCTGTGCTCTTGTCGGTGGTGCCAGCCCACATGCGCCCGCACACCGCCGCCCTCGGCGGCATCTTCCTCGGGGGCGTGGGCGGGATCATCGGCGCCCTGTTCCTGAGCGGGATCGACCGCCGCTTCGGCGTCGCCGGCTCGATGGTCTCGCTCCTCGTTCCCGGCATCCTCGGCGCTCTCCTCCTGGCCACGACGGGCAAGCTCGTCCCCAAGGACCTCGACCGCATGATCGACGAGGTCATCGAGGACGAGGAGATCCGCCGCATCACCTCGTCGGGTGGACACCTGCCCATGCTGGCGTGCCGCAACGTCGACTTCTCCTACGGACAGCTGCAGGTGCTGTTCGACTGCAACTTCACCGTCGACGACGGCGAGATGGTGGCACTGCTCGGCGTGAACGGCGCGGGCAAGTCGACGCTGCTCAAGGTCATCTCCGGCATCGGCTTGCCGTCGCGCGGCAGCGTGCGCTTCCGGGGCACCGAGATCACCTTCCTCGACGCCGAGCGCCGCCTGCGCCTCGGCATCACCCAGATCCCCGGCGGCCGCGCCGTCTTCGGACCCATGACGGTGGTCGAGAACCTGCGCGCATTCGGCTACACGCTGGGGCGGGACACCAAGAAGCTCGATGAGGCCATCGATCGCTCCTTCGACGCCTTCCCTCGCCTGGCCGAGCGGCGCAACCAGGCGGCCAGCACGCTCTCCGGTGGCGAGCAGCAGATGCTCGGCCTCTCCAAGGGCCTGATCCTGCGGCCCCAGCTCCTGCTCATCGACGAGCTGTCGCTCGGCTTGGCGCCGGTGATCGTGAGCCAGCTCCTCGAGATGGTGCGCCAGATCAACGCCGACGGCACCGCGGTGGTGCTGGTCGAGCAGTCGGTCAACATCGCTCTCAACCTCGTCGACCACGCCTACTTCATGGAGAAGGGCGAGATCCGCTTCGACGGCGCGGCACGCGACCTCCTCGACCGCGACGACCTCCTCCGCGCCGTCTTCCTCGAAGGCGCAGGAGCGCGCAAGACGTGACCGAGGCCCTCCGCCCCCCCTGCGAACTCGGCCGTAAATCCGGCCGGGTTCCGACCGAATTTACGGCCGAGTTCGGATCAGTGGGAGCGGTGGACGCGTGACGCCGTTCGGGTTCGAGCTGCCGCTGCCGGTCGTCGTGCTCGGCGGGATCATCGGGATGACCTACGGGCTGCTGGCCGTCGGGCTGGTGCTCGTGTACCGCACCAACCGCATCATCAACTTCGCCCACGGCGAGATCGGCGCCTTCGGGGCCGCCCTGTTCGGCACCGCCGTCCTCCGCTGGCACATCCCGTACTACCTGGCCCTGCCGATCGCGTTCGCTGCCGCGGGTGGCATGGCGGCGCTGGCCGAGGTGGCGGTCGTGCGCCGCCTGAAGAACGCGCCCCGCCTCATGTCCATCGTCGCCACCCTCGGCGTGGGCCAGTTCCTCCTGTTCTTCTCGGCCGCCTTCAACCCGACGTCGTCAGCCGGGTTCACCTTCCCGAGCCCGCCCGGCCTGCCCGAGTTCACGCTCGGCGCCCTGCGCCTGACGCGCGCCTACACCGGCATGCTCGCGTTCGGGCCCCTCGTCGTGATCGGCATCGCCGTCTTCCTGCGCCGCAGCCGGTTCGGGCTCGGCATCCGCGCCGCGTCCGCCAACCAGGAAGCGGCGCGCATGGCCGGCATCTTCGCAGGGCGCATGTCGTCGCTGGCCTGGGCGCTGGCCGGCATGGTGTCGGCCTTCACCGCCATCCTCATCCTCCCGTCGCGTGGCTTCACTGCCGGTGAGTCGTTCGGGCCCAGCCTCCTCCTGCGGGCCTTGGCCGGCGCCGTGATCGCCCGGATGAACAGCCTGCCCCAGGCCCTGGCGGCCGGCATCGGCATCGGCATCGTGGAGCAGCTGCTGCTGTGGAACTACCCGCAGGCCGGCTTCGTCGAGGTCGCCCTCTTCGCCCTCATCGTCGTGGCCCTGCTCGTGCAGCGCGGGGTCGGCGGGCGCGAGGAGGAGAAGGGCAGCTGGGCCGCGGTGCAGGGGTGGCGACCCCTCCCCGAGGCTGTCGCACGATTGCGCGAGGTGCGGATGTTCGCGTGGGCGGTCGCGGCTGGCTCGCTGGTCCTCGCAATGTTGCTTCCGATCGTGATGTCGAACAGCAACGCGGTGATCCTCACCGGGATCATGGGTTTCGCCATCGTCGGGCTGTCGGTGGGCGTGATCACCGGCTTGGGCGGGCAGCTCAGCCTCGGGCAGTTCGCCATCGGCGCCATCGGCGCCGTGATCTCGTACCACGTGTCCCGCCGCATCGGCGCGTTCCCCCTGGCACTGCTCTACGCGGGACTGGGCGGGGCGGCCGCATCGGTGCTCATCGGGATTCCCGCATTGCGGATCAAGGGATTGCTGCTCACCGTCACGACGCTGGGCTTCACGCTGGTGACGGCCGGCTGGCTGCTGCAGCAGCCGTGGGCCCTCGGCGACGGTGTCGACCCGGGCCGCCCCATCGTGTTCGGCCACCCTCTCGACACCGGCAAGCGCTACTACTACTTCGTCCTGGTCGTGCTGGTCCTCATGTTCTGGCTGGCCCGCAACATCCGGAAGGGCGGCCTCGGGCGATTGCTGGTCGCGGTGCGCGACAACGAGGACAACGCCCGCGCCTTCACCGTGCCCGCGCGGCTCATCAAGCTGCAGGGTTTTCTGGTCGCAGGGTTCATCGCCGGTGTCGGCGGCGCCGCCTACGGGCACATGCTGAGCCGGTTGGGGACGTCGGCATTCCCGATCCGCACCGGCACCGACGTCGTGGCCATGACCGTCATCGGCGGCATGTCGCTGCTGGCCGGTCCGCTGATCGGCGCGTTCTACATCGTGGGCATCCCGGCCTTCCTGCCCCTCGACTCGGCGGGCCTGGCCGCGACGCAGCTGGGTTGGCTCATCCTCATCCTCTACCTGCCCGGCGGCATCGCCCAGGGCATCGAGCCGTTGCGGGCCCGCTACGCCCGCTGGGCGGCGCGGCGCCACGGGATCGACCTCGCCGCGGCCGAGGCGACGCAGTCGGGTGAGCAGACCGAGGGCGCGGTGGGCGGACCGTCGGGCCTGCCGGCCGTGGCCGCGCCCGCGCAGCGGCTGCGCCCGAACGGCAGCGTGCTGCTCGAGGGCATCGACCTGCACAAGAGCTTCGGCGGCGTGCGGGCGGTGAATGGCGTCTCGCTCCAGGTGCGCGCCGGCGAGATCGTCGGGCTCATCGGCCCCAACGGCGCGGGCAAGACGACGACCTTCGAGCTGCTCGGCGGCTTCACCCGTCCCGACCGCGGTCGGGTGATCTTCGACGGCGAGGACGTGTCAGACCTCGGGCCCGAGGAACGGGGCAAGCGCGGCCTCATCCGGTCGTTCCAGGACGCGGCGCTGTTCCCGACGTTGACCGTGCTCGACGCGGCCCGCCTGTCCTTCGAACGGGTGGCACCGACGAGCTTCTTCAGCTCGGTGCTCGGCCTCCCGGGACGCGAGCGCAGCAAGGACCGCATGGCGCGCGAGCTGGTCGGGGCCATGGGTCTCGACAGCTACCGCAACAAGCAGATCCAGGAGCTGTCCACCGGCACCCGGCGCATCACCGAGATCGCCTGTCTCATCGCGTTGCAGCCCACGCTGCTGCTGCTCGACGAGCCGTCGTCTGGCATCGCCCAGCGGGAGACGGAGGCACTCGGCCGCCTGCTCCAGCAGATCAAGGACGAGCTCGACCTCACCATGCTGGTGATCGAGCACGACATCCCTCTCATCATGGGGCTGTCGGACAACATCGTGGCCATGGACGCCGGCTCAGTGATCGCAGCAGGACCGCCCGACGTGGTTCGCACCGACCCAGCGGTCGTCGAGGCCTATCTCGGCGGCAGCGCCACCGCCATCGAGCGCTCGGACGCGGGCGCCCGGAAGAAGGAGCCCGTATGAGCAGCACCTCTGACCTCGAGATCGACAGCCCCACCGTCGTCGCCACCGAGGCGGCCGCGCCTCGACGCCGCGTACGGGTGCCCGTGTGGTTGCGGGCCGGCTCGCCCGCCGTGACCTACATCGGCGTCGCCGTCGCCATCCTCGGCTTCGTGCTCATCCTCGTGGCGTGGGGTCAGGTGGCGGGCGAGACCCAGGTGTACCTGCAGATCCCCTACCTGGTGTCGGCCGGGCTCGTCGGCGTGGGCCTGGTCATGGTCGGGCTCACCGTCATCAACGTGGCGGCCAAGCAACGCGACGCGGCCGACCGCGACCGGCAGATGGACCAGCTCGTCAGTATCCTGGACGAGCTCAAGAACACCCTGGCCGAGAAGGGGCCGCGCCGGCGATGAAGACCGGTTCCCGGGTGGCAACGGCTCTGCGCGACCCGTTCGTCGCATCCGTCGGCATCCTCGTCGTCCTGGCCGTCACCGGGTTGGTCGGCGTGGCCGTGGCATGGAAGGGCGCGGCGGCGACGCTGGTCGTCGCCCTGCAGCTGCCGTACCTCGTGTCGGGTGCCATCGGCGGGCTGGCCCTGCTCGGCTTCGCTCTCGGCCTCCTCCTCGTGCAGACCAGACGCCGACGCGAGGCCAGGGAGCGGGCCGAGCTCGATCGTGTGGTGCGGGCCGCCGCCGACCTGCTGGCCGCGGCGCGGGTGACCCGGTGAGGCGCCGCCTCGTCTGGCTCGCCGTGCTCATCGGCCTGGCCGTCGTGCCCGGCGCACCGGCGCGTGCCGAGTCGGCCAGCGCCAGGCCCGAGGTGGAGGCCTGGTACGCCACCCCCGTGACATGCGCCCTGCCAATCGGTTGCGCGCCGGGCAACGGCCTGCCACCCATCCCGCGCTATCCCGCCGGCACGCTGCACATCGGGGTCAGTGCCGGTTTCGAGGACGCGCGCAGCTACGTGAAGCTCGGCATCAGCAGCCTCCCGTCAGGAGCCACCGTCACCAGCGCCTCGCTCACCATCCCGGTGGCAGGGGCGGACTCGGGCACCGCCAGCGCCGAAACCGCGCAGGTCGTCGCCTGCTTCGCCACGTCCACCATCACCGACTCCGAAGGCACCTTCGCGGCGCCGCCCCCCGCTGACTGCTCCACGACCGCGGCGGCCACCTACGCCCCTGGCCCGCCCGCAGTGCTCACCGTCGACCTGACGCCGTTCGCGGCGCGGTGGGCCGAGGGCGAAGCGAACAACGGCATCGCCCTGCTCCCCGCGGCCGCCCCGGCTCCCGGCACGACGTGGCACGTGGCCTTCGCCAAGGGCACGGCGACGGCGGCATTCCAGTACAGCCTGGCCAGCACCCCGGACGCGTCGCCCGCGTTCGAGCCCGAGCCCGTGTTCGACGACCGCGGCTCGTTCGTGGGCCTGCCCCTGAGCGGGCCGATCAGCGCCGCGCCGCGCTCGTCCGCCGCGCCGATCGTGGACGAGGCCGAACGGCCGACCGGCCTGGCACCCGTTCTCAGCGTCGGCGGCCCCGGGTTCGCCTATCCCGTGGTGTTTGCCCTGCCTCTCCTCCTGCTGGGGCTGGGCGGCTACCTGGGCTGGGCCCTGAACCGTCCCGCCCTCCCACTCAGTCGCTGACCGAAGGCTGTCGCCGCCGCCCAGCGCCAGGCAGCGCGGTTGGGCGACCGCACAACACCTGGGAGCATCGCCATCGCCATGCTGGAGAAGTGATCAGGGCCCTGACGGAGATGGACGAGCTGGTGGCCGCCGCCGACCTGCTCGCTGCCATCTGGGGGTACCCGCCCGACCAGGGCCCGGTGACGCCCGAGCTGCTCCGGGCCCTCGCCCACTCCGGCAACTACGTGGCGGGCGCGTGGGACGGCGACGCCCTCGTGGGCGCGTCAGCCGCCTTCCTCGGCCGTCACGGCGACGACCTGCATCTGCACTCGCACATCTCGGGCGTCGAACCGGGTCACCAGGGTGACAACATCGGCTTCGCCATCAAGCAGCACCAGCGGGACTGGGCCCTGGCGCGGGGCATCGCGGTCATCGAGTGGACCTTCGACCCACTGGTGCGCCGCAACGCCTACTTCAACCTGGCCAAGCTCGGTGCACGCGTCGTCGGGTACCAGGCCCACTTCTACGGGCCCATGCGCGACGCGGTCAACGCCGGCGACGAGACCGACCGGGCGGTGGTGTCCTGGCGACTCGACGACGCGCCCGCTTCGCCTCCGAGCGATACCGGTGTCGTGGTGTTGCGCACCGGGGAGGACGGGCGCCCGGTGGTCGACAAGAGCGACGCGCCGGTGCTCAAGGCGTGGGTTCCCGAGGATGCCGTCGCGCTGCGCAAGGACGATCCCGAGACCGCACTGGCGTGGCGCGGTGCACTGCGCGACACCATGGGCGCCGCCGTCAGCGACGGGTACGTGGCGACCGGCATGACCCGCGACGGGTGGTACACGCTGGAACGGAGCGGCTCGTGAAGCTGACCGGCGTCGAGCTACGCCGCATCGCCATCCCGCTGGTGTCGCCGTTCCGCACGTCGTTCGGTACGCAGACCGCACGCGAGGTGCTCCTCGTGCGCGCCATCACTCCTGACGGCGAGGGGTGGGGCGAGTGCGTGGCCATGGAGGAGCCTCTCTACTCCTCGGAGTACGTGGACGAAGCCGAGGCGGTCATCCGCAGCCACCTTCTGCCGCGGCTCTTCGCCCTCCCCGACGTGACTGCGACGGCAGTGACGCCTGCCCTGGCCGCGGTCAAGGGCCATCCGATGGCCAAGGCGGCGCTGGAGACGGCGGTGCTCGATGCCGAGCTGCGTGCTGCTGGCGTCCGCCTGGCCGACCACCTCGGTGCCGTGCGCGAGGCGGTCGACGCGGGCGTGTCCGTCGGGATCATGGACTCGATCCCTGCCCTGCTCGACGCGGTCGCCGGCTACATCGACGAGGGCTACAGGCGCATCAAGCTCAAGATCGAGCCGGGGTGGGACACCGAGCCGGTACGCGCGGTGCGGGAGCGCTTCGGCGACGACCTGTTGCTGCAGACCGACGCCAACACCGCCTACACGCTGGCCGACGCCCCGCAGCTCGCCAAGCTCGACCCGTTCGGCCTGCTGCTCATCGAACAGCCCCTCGACGAGGAGGACATCCTCGGTCACGCCAAGCTGGCCCAGCTCATCCGCACGCCGGTCTGCCTCGACGAGTCGATCACCTCGGCCCGCATCGCCGCTGCTGCCATCGAGCTCGGGGCGTGCGCCATCGTGAACATCAAGCCCGGCCGGGTGGGCGGTTACCTGGAGGCGCGCCGCATCCACGACGTGTGCGCGGCGCACGGCATCCCGGTGTGGTGCGGGGGCATGCTCGAGACGGGTATCGGCCGGGCCGCCAACGTGGCCCTCGCCGCCCTCCCCAACTTCACGCTCCCCGGAGACACCTCGGGTTCGAGCCGCTACTTCGCCACCGACGTCACCGCCCCGTTCGTCCTCGAGGACGGCCGGCTGCGTGTCCCCACCGCGCCCGGCATCGGTGTCGACCCCATCCCCGACATCCTCGAGTCGTTCACGACGGCGACCGAGGTCATCACGCCCGCATAGGAGGACTGGTGGACGAAAAGCAGCTGCAGGCGCAAGTCAGCGAGGTCGCAGACGAGCTCGAGGTGCCGGGTGTCAGCGTCGGCGTGTACCACGCGGGCCAGGAGCACTACGCCTTCCACGGCGTCACCAGCGTCGAGAACCCATTGCCGGTCGACGCGCACACCATCTTCCAGTTCGGGTCGACCGGCAAGACCTTCACCGCCACCGCCATCATGCGTCTGGTCGATCAGGGCAAGGTCGACCTCGACGCCGCGGCTCGCACGTACCTCCCCGAGCTGAAGCTCAAGGACCCAACCGTGACCGAGCGCGTCACCGTCCTCCAGCTGCTCAACCACACGGCAGGCTGGAGCGGCGACATCCTGACCAACACCGGCGAAGGTGACGACGCCGTCGCCAAGTACGTGGCGCTGCTGGCCGACGCCGAACAGGTGTCGCCTCTCGGATCGACGGTGTCCTACAACAACGCCGCCCTGTCGGTGGCGGGGCGCATCATCGAGAAGATCACCGGCCAGACGTACGAGGCGGCCCTCAGGGAGCTGCTGTGCGAGCCCCTGGGCATGGACAACACGTGGTTCTTCCGGGACGACATCATGTCGAGGCGGTTCGCCATGGGCCACAGCCAGCAGCCGGACGGCACCATCAAGGTGGCGCGTCCCTGGGGCATGACCCGCGGGAACGCGCCGGCGGGTGGCATCTCGGCCAACGCCGCCGACCAGGTGAAGTGGATCCGCTTCCACCTCGGCGACGGCACTGCGGCCGACGGGACCCCCGTGCTCTCGGAGAAGCTGCTGAGGCAGATGCAGGAACCGACGGTGGACATGCCAGGGAGCGCCCTCGGCGACCACGTGGGCGTCAGCTGGCTGTTACGCGACGTGGACGGCGTCCGCATCGTCGCTCATGGCGGCACCATGATCGGGCAGCACTCCGACTTCGTGATGGTGCCCGAGCGCGACTTCGGAATCGCGCTGCTCACCAACTGCGGCCCGAATGGCCCGCAGCTCAACGAGCGGGTGCGGCGGTGGGCCCTGGAGGCGTACGCCGGTGTCATCGAGCGTGATCCCGAACCCGTCGCCATGGGCGACGACGTCCTCGCCCAGTACACCGGCCGCTTCGAGACCGTCGCCGCCATCGCCGACATCACCGCGCACGGGGGCCGCCTGATGGTGCAGGTCGAGATCAAGCCCGAGATGGCCGCCCAGCTCCACGAGATGGGCGAGGAGGTGCCCGACCAGCCGCCCATCCCCCTCGGGCTGCTGGCCGGCGACGGCGACCGCTACATCGTCCCCGACGGCCCGGCCAAGGGCATGAAGGGCTACTTCGTGCGCGACGAGTCGGGCACGGTCGCCGGCGTCCACCTCGGCGGCCGCCTCGCCACCCGAACGGCCTGAACCCACAACTCTCGAGGAAATGGCACTTCAGAATGAGGTGCTATTTCCTCGAGACGTCCCTCAGGTGCTCGATCGTCACGCCTTCATCATGGCCGCCGCACCGCGGCCCGGTAGCTGACCGCGAGGCCGGCGATGCACCAGCACCCGACCACGACGAAGGCGAGGACGGCGGGGTCGTCGTATCGACCAGTGAGGCTGCCCCGCATCACGTCGGCCATGTACTGGATGGGCAGGACCCGGTGCACCACCTGCAGGAAGCCCGGCAGCCGATCCGCGGGGAAGTTGATGGGCGAGAACAGCAGGATGACGATGCTGAGGAACGACGTCACCTGGCCCGTCACCTGGGGCGGGAGCGTGGCGGCGAGGCCGTAGCCGACGGCCGCGCCGGTGAGGGCCACCAGCACGATGGCGGGCACCACCGCCCAACCGATGTGCAGCCCGACGTCGAAGCGGATGGCAGCGACGACGAGCGCCAGCGCGGTCCCGGGCAGCTGCAGCAGGAGCCAGAACGTGACCTCGGCGGCCAGTGGTGCGAGGCGGGGGACGGGAAGCGTGCGCCAGTAGTCGTGGCGCCCGGTCAGCCGGCCCTGGCTCACCTCCTGGGGGACGACGTTGAGCCCGAGGATCACCAGGCTCAGCGTGGGCGCGCCCGTGGCGAGGTACAGCGCAGTGCCTCGGTCGATGTCGGGGACGAGCAGGGCCAGCCCGTAGATGACGCCCACGGCCAGGAGCACCTGGATGGTCACCATCATCGGGAGCCAGGGGCGGAAGCGCTCGTACTGCCAGCGCAGGAGGAGACGCCAGCTCTCAAGCGACCGCGACATCGATGACCTCCTCCGCGTCGGACACACGCCGCACGTAGACGTCCTCGAGCGACGCCGGGCCGACCGCGAACTCGGCCACCGTGCCCCCGTCCTGGAGGGCCTGGGCCCACCTCACCGCGTCGGTGAGGTCGGCGACGCCGAGGTCGACGAAGAGCCGCCGGCCGACCGGCGTCGTCGTGGCTCCGAACGGCGGCCGCCCGGGCACACGCGCGTCCGGCTCGAGGGTGAGCTCCATGCGCAGTGACGCGCCGAGCTCGGCCTTGAGGGCGGCGGGTGTGCCCAACGCCTGCACCCGGCCGTGGTCGATGATGGCGAGCCGATCGACGCAGCGCTCGGCCTCGAGCACATTGTGGGTGACGAGCAGCACCGCGGCGCCCGCGTCGGCGAGGGCACGGACCTGCTGCCACAGGCTGCGACGGCGCAGCGGGTCCACGTCGTTGGTGGGCTCGTCGAGGATCACGAGCCGGCCCGGTACGACGCCCGCCATGCAGAACGCGACGAGCCGCGCGACACCACCCGAGAGCGGTCGGCGGCTGTCCTCCCACTCGTGGAGGTCGAGCGCGGCGAGCAGCTCGGTCGCCCGATCGCGCACAGCAGACGGTGCCCCACCGCGAATGCGGCCGACGAGCTCGATGGCGAGTCTCGGCGCCATGTTGTCGACCGAGGCGCTCGTCTGCGGCTGGTACGAGCAGGCCTGGCGGGCCACCGCGGGCTGGGCGACCACGTCGACGCCGTCGATGCGGATGGCGCCGGCCGTGGGCCGCAGCAAGCCGAGCACCTGGCCGATCAGGGTCGTCTTGCCCGCGCCGTTGGGCCCGAGGAGGCCGAAGACCTCGCCCGCCTCGACCGACAGCGTGATGCCGTCGTTGGCGACCTTCCCCCGGCGGTAGTGCTTGGTCAGCTGGTCGATCTCGAGGAGCGCCACCGGGGCCCTTTCAGGTGCTTGTGCTTTCAGATTCCAAACGGTATCTGAATACTGACCGGTATCATTTCTGTCGTCAAGGAGGCGCTTGTCACATGGCGGTGCGACAGACCAGAGCGGAGAAGAAGGCGGAGACGCGGGAGCGCCTGCTGCAGGCGGCCGAGGCGATCGCGGCCAAGCAGGGTCTGTCCCGCGTCACCCTGGACGCGGTGGCCGACGGGGCGGGCGTGACCAAGGGCGCCATCTACTCCAACTTCGAGTCGAAGGAGGACCTCATCCTCGAGGTCGTGAGCCGCATGACGCCGGCCATGAACCTCAACACCGTGATCGAGGGGGCGCCCGACGTGCCCACGCTGCTCGAACGAGTGGCGGCGGCGCTGACCGACGTGGTCCGCAACAGCGCCGACCAGGCCCTGCTGCTCGTGGAGCTGGACACGCTGGCGCTTCGCGACCGCGGCATGCAGGATGCGATCGCCCGGCACGAGCCGTCCGACCAGGATCCCGAGCGGGTGCGACCGTGGCTCGAGGAGCACGCCGCCGAGCTGCCGCTGCCCGTCGAGCAGTGGGTGGAGGTCGTCAACGCCATCGGATGGGGGCTCACGCTCCAGCGCATGCGCTTCGGTCCTGACCGGGTGCCCGACGAGCTGTTCAGGTGGGCGATCACGCGCCTCGCCCTTCGTCCCGGCGACTGACGCCCGGGGCCCGCGTTGGTGCCGGCCGACCAACCCGGACACGGCGGTCACTCGTACGCTCGGCTCTGATGGCATCGGTGCACCTCAGGCGCGGAGGGTCGGCCGCCCTGCTCGCCGCCGTCCTGATCGCAGGCGCATGCGGCAGCACCGTGCCCGAGGCGGCCCAGCGTCGGGTCGCCCAGGGTGGCCTCGACGGCGAGACAGCGCTCGACACGACGGGCGGGGACAGCGTCGACGAGTTGGGTGGCAGCCTCGACCCGGGAACCGCCGGCGCCACGGGCCCGACCGGTCGCGGAGCGGGGTCGTCAGCCGCCGGCGGTCGGGCCGGTGCGAGCGGCGCAGGCGGGGGGACCGTCGGCGCGGCCGTGGGGCCCGGCGTCACCGACAAGGAGATTCACGTCGGGGCTGGCTACGCGGTCAACGCAGGTGCGGCCAACGCCGCCTTCGGCGCGGGCGGCATCGACCAGGGCGACGACAAGAGGAACACCCAGATCGTCATCGACGACATCAACGCCCATGGCGGCATCGCCGGCCGCAAGGTCATCCCCGAGTGGTACGAGCTCGATGCCACATCGGCCGAGACCACCGACGCCCAGTACCAGGGCGCCTGCGAGAGCCTCACCAGCGACCGCAAGGTCTTCGCCGTCATGGGCGGCGACAACGAGACCTTCCTGCGCTGCCTGCACAACGCCAAGGTCGTGGCCGTCAACCACAACCTGACCATCTCCGACATGGCGCGCTACAAGCGCTTCCCGTACTACTTCGAGCTGAGCGCCCTGAACCTCGACCGCGTGGCCAGCGTCGAGGTCGCGCAGCTGCAGGCCCAGGGGTACTTCAACGGCGGCTGGAACACGGCGGCGGGCGCACCGGCACTCGGTAGGGCCAAGGTCGGGATCTTCACTTATGACCTGCCCGGCTTCAACCATGCCGTCGACCAGGTCCTGGTGCCCGCGCTCGGCCGTATCGGGCTCGCGCCCGAGGCAGGCAACGTCGTCCGCGCGCCCTACCCCCAGAACGCGGCCGACGTCAGCGGCGCCGCCACGGCGGCGTCGAACGCCGTTCTCAAGTTCCGCAGCAGCGGGGTCACGCACGTCCTCGTCTTCGAGGAGGACGGTGTCCTCAGCCTCCTCTTCGGCAACAACGCCGACTCCCAGGGCTACCGGCCCCGTCACGGCGTCAACAGCCAGAACGGGACCCAGGCGCTCGTCGACTCCGGGG
The DNA here is from genome assembly GCA_041166245.1 of Actinomycetota bacterium. Lineage (GTDB taxonomy): Bacteria > Actinomycetota > Acidimicrobiia > Acidimicrobiales > JAFATL01 > JBEEFP01. The sequence goes on from JBEEFQ010000270.1 coordinate 17,179, forward strand.
CATATCCACGGGGCCAGCTCCCCGGCACCGTGGGCATCGGCTGGTTCCCGGGCATCGACGTCACGCCGGCCGAGAACACCGACGACGGCCCGTACTCGAACGACACCCGGCGCCGCTGCATCGCCCTCTACAAGGCGGCAGGGGTGAGCTACAACAACGCCAACGCCGCCGCCATCGCCCTCGGCACCTGCACGCAGTTCTGGTGGTTGCGCGAAGTGATGAGCAAAGTCACCGTCTTCAACCGCGACGGTGTGCTGGCGGCCGCCAACCGGATAGGTGCGTTCGAATCGGCCAGCGGCCAGTTCGTGTTGCGGATCGACGCGGACCACCACGACGGCGTCGGAGCGGTGCGCCACTGGGCCTACCAGCCAGAGTGCGGCTGCATGCGCTACACGAGCGGCAACATCACGGTCGACTGAGTCGTGGCCAGCGTCGTGCTGCGTGGGGGGCGCGTGATCGATCCGGCCTCGGACCTCGACGCCGTCCAAGACGTGCTGATCGACGGCCGGTCGATCGCTGCCATCGGTGATGGTCTCGAGGGCCACTCGATCGTCGACGTCAGCGGTTCAATCGTCGGGCCCGGATTCATCGATCTGCACAGTCACGTCCACACGATCGCGGGCCAGCGGCTGCAGGCGCTGGACGGCGTGACCACCGCCCTCGACCTCGAGGCAGGGCTCATGCCCGTCGCCAAGGCCTACGCCGCCGCTGCGGCCGAGGGACGGCCCCTCAACTACGGGTTCTCCGCCAGCTGGGGGGGTGCCCGTGGGCAGGTCTTGGCCGGGGTGCCCGCCGACGCCCACTTCGGGACGGCGCTGGCGCTGCTGGCCAACGAAGCGTGGCAGCGCACGTCGACGCCCCAGGAGCTCGGAGCCTGGCTCGAGTTGCTGCGCGGGGAGCTGGCCGACGGAGCGTTGGGGATCGGGATCCTCATGGGGTACGCGCCGCGCACCGACCCGGCGGAGATGGTGGCCGTGGCCCAGCTGGCGGTGGAGGCCGGCACGCCGACCTACACCCACGTGCGCGAGCTGGTCGAGAGCGACCCCACGACGCCGATCGACGGCTCGACCGAGATCGCGGTCGTGGCCGGCGAGACGGGCGCCCACATGCACCACTGCCACGTGAACTCGACGTCGCGGCGTCACATCGACCGCGTGCTCACAACCCTGGCCGACGCCCAGACCCGGGGCGCACGCGTCACCGTCGAGGCCTACCCGTACGGCGCAGGCAGCACCGGCATCGGCGCCTTCTTCCTCGCGCCCGAGCGCCTGCCGGCGTGGGGCCTCACCCCTCACTCGCTGGTCGTGGTCCCCACCGGCGAGCGCATCGCGTCCGAGGTGCGCCTGCGCGAGCTGCGCGAGACCGATCCCGGCCTGCCGGTCATCGTGGAGTTCCTCGACGAGACCGTCGACGCCGATCGCGCCCTGTTGCAGCGCGCCCTCGAGTTCCCCGGCGCCATCGTCGCCAGCGACGCCATGCCGGTCTTCTTCCCCGACGGCGCCATCGAGTCGCGGGAGTGGCCGCTCCCGCCCGGCGGCCAGACCCATCCCCGCACTGCGGGTACGTACTCGAAGGCGTTGCGCATGATGGTCGGGTCCGGGGCGTGGACGTGGGCCGAGGCGTTCCGCCGGTGTTCGTGGCTGCCCGCCCAGGTGCTCTCGTTCGCGCCCGCGGCGCGGCGCAAGGGCCATCTCGGCGTCGGGGCCGACGCCGACGTCGTCGTGCTCGATCCCCACGCCCTCACCGACCGCGCGACGTACGCGGACCCCACGGCGCCATCGGCAGGCGTCCGCCACCTGCTCGTCAACGGCGAGTTCGTCGTGCGCGACGGCGCACTCCTCCCCGACGCCTACCCGGGCAAGGGACTGCGGGCGTGATGGCGGTGTCGTGTAACCGTCACGGCCTCATAGCGTGCGACCCATGAGCGTCGAAGGCGAGTACGAGCCGAGCCCGTGGGACTGGGTGCGCGAGCAGGTCGAGACCTACGAGCGCACCGGTGGTCGCGAGGCCAACACGCTGCGGGACACCGGCCAGCCGGTCGTCATCGTCACCACCCGCGGCAACAAGAGCGGGAAGGTCCGCAAGTTCGCCCTGATGCGGGTGGAGCACGACGGCGAGTACGCGCTGGTGGGGTCGATGGGCGGAGCGCCCAAGGATCCGGTGTGGGTCCACAACGTGCGGGCCGACCCCACCGCGGTCGTCGTGCAGGACGGTCCCGAGCCGTTCGACGCCGCCGTGCGCGAGGTCACCGGCGACGAGAAGGCGGTGTGGTGGGAGCGGGCCGTGGCCGCCTACCCGCCGTACGCCGACTACCAGGCGCGCACCGACCGGGTGATCCCGGTGTTCATCGCCAGTCCGCGCTCGTAGAGTCACCGCCATGCGCGCTGTCGTCTGCAAGGAGTTCGGACCGCCCTCCGCGTTGGTCGTCACCGACGTGCCCGAGCCGGAGGCGGGGCGGGGTCAGGTGGTGCTCGACGTCCACGCGTGCGCCGTCAACTTCCCCGACGTCCTGATCATCCAGGACAAGTACCAGTTCAAGCCCAGCCTGCCCTTCTCGCCGGGCGGCGAGGTCTCGGGCATCGTGCGCGCCCTCGGCCCCGATGTCGACGGCCCGGTGAAGGTGGGCGACCGCGTCATCGCGTCGACGGGGTGGAACGGCATGACCGAGCAGGTGGCGGCGGCCGCGAGCGCGCTCATCCCGGTGCCGGACAACGTCGATCTCATCGCCGCGTCGGGCCTGCTCACCACCTACGGCACGACGCATTACGCGCTGAAGGACCGGGCCAAGCTCCAGCCGGGCGAGACCCTGCTCGTGCTCGGCGCGGCGGGCGGGGTGGGCCTGGCCGCCGTCGAACTGGGCCGGGCCATGGGCGCGCGCGTCATCGCGGCGGCGTCGAGCGAGGACAAGCTCGAGCTGTGCCGCGAGCGCGGGGCCGATGCAACCATCAACTACGCCACCGAGGACCTCAAGACCCGCACCAAGGAGCTCACCGACGGCCACGGCGTCAACGTCATCTACGACCCCGTGGGCGGCGACTACAGCGAGCAAGCGCTCCGCGCGATCGCGTGGGAGGGCCGCTTCCTCGTCATCGGCTTCGCGGCGGGCGACATCCCCCGCATCCCCCTCAACCTCGCCCTGCTCAAGAGCTGCGACATCGTCGGCGTGTTCTGGGGCGCGTTCACCATGCGCGAGCCGGAGAAGAACCGTCAGAACATCGCCGAGCTGCTGCAGATGTGGAGCGACGGCAAGATCAGCCTCTACGTCTCCGAGCGCTTCCCCCTCGAACGGGGCGCCGAGGCCATCGCCCACCTCGCCGACCGCAAGGCCAAGGGCAAGATCGTCGTCGTCACCCCCGCGGGCGAAGCCGCGTCAGCCTGACCCACCCCCGATCCGCTTTCGCGCGCTGACTGGGGTCCTGGCCCCAGTGAACGCGCGAAAGCGAGGCACCAGCCGGTCAGAAGTGGAGCTGGAGCTGGACGACGAGGCGTTCGACGGGGTCGTCGAGGTCGAGGGCGGCCACCTCGGCCAGGCGGCGGAGGCGGTAGCGGAAGGTGTTGGCGTGCACGCCCTGGGCTGCCGCCGCGGCGGGCACGTCGCCGAGGGCGGCGAAGTAGGCCCGAAGGGTCGGCACGTACTCGGTGCCCTTGTCGCGGTCGTGGTCGGCCAGCAGCGCGAGCTTGCCGACCCGCAGCCCCTCGTCCCTGGCCGCCAGCTCCTGCAGGCGCTGCAGCACGACCCGGGCCCGCACTTCGTCGGCGGTGGCGACGGGGCCAGCGTGCGGTGAGGCGGCGAGGGCCCGTAGCACGCGGTCCGCTTCGTCGCGGGACTCGACCAGCCCGGGCAGGCCCGGCACGGTGGCGCCGATGGCGGCCCGCAGCTCGACCTGCAGCGCCTCCGCGGCGCGCTCGGTGACGCCGCGGGCCAGCGCCGGGAGCCGGCCCCGGTCCTCGGGGTCGCCGGTGGGCGTGAGCAGGTACACGAGCGGACCGACCGCGACGGCGGTTGCCGGTCGGCGGTAGGACTCGCAGTACAGCGTGACCAGGCTGGCCACCCGGTCGGCGACGGCCGCGGCAGCGGCCTGGTCGTCACGCCGCTCGACGGGCTCGAAGGCGACGATCGTGAGCGGGGTGGCGGGCGTGATCTGCAGCACGGGTGCCAGGGCCTCGGGCGCGGCCCGTCCCTCCAGGGCGGCGCGCAGCAGCTCGGTGCGCCGCCCCCGCTCGAGGTCGGCGCCCGAGTGGTACCGGAGGAGGTGGAGGGCGGCGATGCGCGCCGCCTCCAGCAGGGCGACCTCGGCCTCCTCCTGCACGGTGCCGTCGGCCACCTGGACCCAGATGGTGCCGAGGATCTCGTCACCGGCCCGGATCGACGTCGCCAGCCGGGGACGGATGCCGAGCTCGGCGTAGTCGACTCGCACCACGCCGGCCTCGCGTGCCAGGCGCCGGAAGACGCCATCGGCCTGCAACCGGGCGATCCACTCGTCGGGGACCCGCCGGCCGAGAATGGTGGCCCGCCGCCCCTCGTCGATCTCGTCGTCATGGCTCGAGTAGGCGAGCACGGTCGAGCGGGGGTCCTCGATGGTGACCGGACCACCGACCATCGCCGCCACCGCGTTGGCCAGGGCGAAGAGATCGCCGATGGGCACCCCACCCGGCGCCCGGTCGGGGGGAAGCCCCGCGGCCGCCGTCGCCGTCCGCAGCAGGGCGTGCAGCTGCCCCCAGGCCACCTCGGCGGTGGCCACGAGCAGGGCCACGCCCGCCTCCCGCGCCGCATCGCCCAGGTCGCCCACGTCGTTGGCCGCCCTCGACTTGAGCACGACGGCGGCCACCCCGGCCGCGCCGGCCCGGCGCACCAGGTCGGCGGCCTGGGGCTGCCGGGGATCGACACCCACGGCCAGCAGCACGTCGTCGGGCGCACCCACCCAGTCCTCGGCCGGATCGAGGATGACCGATTCGCCCACAGCCACGTCGAGGCCCTTCGGCGCGGCGACGACGTCGATGATCCCCCCGCCCACGTGCTCGACGACCTCGCCCAGCCGGGGTGCGTCGGCGCCGGTGGCCATACCGAAACGGTACCGGGACGTGTTCCGAACGGGCCGGTCGAGGGCTACAATCGTCGATTCCCCCGTTGGGGGGCAGGGGGCGCAGGTTGGCGACACATCCCGATCTCCAGGACGAGCAGGCCTACATCGACAAGGCCTACGGGCGGCTGGAGGCCATGCGGCAGGCGGCGGCTGATCGCCGGGATGCGGCCCTCGTCCAGGGCAAGGGCGGCACGTTCCAGGCGCGCACCGAGCGGGACATCGTCGTGCGCTCGGCCCTGCACCGCCTCGAGCAGCTGGACATCGGGCGCGAACCGCTCTGCTTCGGCCGCATCGACGAGCTGCCGGACAACGGCCACGGCGCCGACACCTTCTACATCGGACGCTTGGCCGTCTCCGACGTCGACCAGGAGCCCCTGGTCGTGGACTGGCGGGCGCCCATCGCCGAGCCCTTCTATCGGGCCACCGGGCGCCACCCCATGGGCCTGCGCCGCCGGCGCCACTTCGCCACCGACGGCCCCCGCATCACCGGCATCGAGGACGAGGTCTTCAGCGCGGACGGAACGGTCGAGGGCAACGGCGATATCGAGGTGGCGGGGCCGGGCGCCCTGCTGGCCGCCCTCGAACGGTCGCGCTCGGGGCGCATGCGCGACATCGTCGCCACCGTCCAGCGTGAGCAGGACGAGATCATCCGGGCCCCGCTCCGGGGCGCCCTCGTCGTGCAGGGTGGCCCTGGGACGGGAAAAACGGCTGTCGCCCTCCACCGGGCCGCCTACCTGCTCTACACCCACCGCTTCCCGCTCGAGACCCAGGGCGTGCTCGTGGTCGGGCCCAATCCGGTGTTCCTCCGCTACATCGAGCAGGTCCTGCCGTCGCTGGGCGAGACCGGCGTCTCGCTGACCACCATCGACGGGCTGGTCGACATCCACGCCAGAGGCACCGACCCGCCCGCGGCCGCCCGCCTCAAAGGCGACGTGCGCATGGTGCAGTTCCTCGCCCGTGCCGTGCGCGACCGCGAGCGGGCGCTGCCGGCCGACGTCGAGATCCCGTACGGCCCCTACATCCTGCGACTGACCCGCGCCGACTCGGCCGCGGTCGTGCAGACCGCGAAGCGACGGGGCGGCGCCCACAACCCCCGGCGCCGCCAGGCCGAGACGCTCGTCATCGAGCGCCTCTACCGGCAGTACCGCGCCGCCGTCGAGCGCACTCGCCGCACCAACGTGCGGGTGGGCGCTGAGGAGGTCGGACTCACCGACGAGGCCGAGTTCGCGCGGGACCTCAGGCTCGACGGCGCCCTCGTCCCCTTGCTCGACCGCATGTGGCCCGTCCTCACCCCCCAGGAGCTGCTGCACGACCTGTTCGGCGCTCCCGCCCTCCTGCAGCTGGCCGGGCGCGACGTCCTCTCGGCCGAGGAGATCGCCGCCCTGCACCGGCCTCGGAGCGCCTCGTTCGACGAAGTGCCGTGGACGTCGGCCGACCTCGGGCTGCTCGACGAGGCGCGCGTGCTGCTGGGCGCCCGTCGCCGGCGCGCCACCGATCACGAGGTCCGCACCTACGGGCACATCGTCGTGGACGAGGCCCAGGACCTCTCGCCCATGCAGCTGCGAGTGCTGGCCCGCCGCTCGCTCGCGGGCTCGATGACCGTCGTGGGCGACATCGCCCAAGGCACCGGCCACTGGGCGCCCGACCGCTGGGAGCAGGTGCTCGAGCACCTGCCGGCTCGCGCCGACGCCCACCTGGTCGAGCTCACCGTCAACTACCGCACGCCGGGCGAGATCATGGACCTGGCCACGCGGCTGCTGCCGGAAGCCGCACCCGGGGTGCGTCCGCCCCGGTCGGTGCGGCGCACGGGCGAGGGGCCGCGCGTCGTGCAGGCGGGCGAGGACCTGGCCAGCCGCGTCGCCGAGGTCGTCCGCGCTCTCGCCGACGAGCCGGGCACCGTCGCCGTCATCGCCCCGCCGTCGCTGTCCGATGCCGTCGGTCGGGCCTTCGACGCCGGCGGTGTCGCCTACGGCGATCCCGCCAGCTCAGGCCTCGACGCCCACGTCACGCTGCTCCCGCTCACCACCGCCAAGGGCCTCGAGTTCGACCAAGTCGTCGTGGTCGAGCCGTCCCGGCTCGTGCGTGAGGCGCCCCAGGGCCTGCGCGCCCTCTTCGTCGCCCTCACCCGCCCCACCCGCTCACTGACCATCGTCCACGCCGAGCCCCTCCCCGACGCCCTGGCCACCGCCCCCGTCTGACTTTTTCGCGATTCGGGGCGCTATACGCCCTGAATCGCAGAAAAAGTCAGGGGCCGAGAACCGCTTCGGCCTCGATCTCGACCTTCCACCGTGGGTCGAGCAGGGCCGCGACCACCACCATGGTGGCGGCGGGGCGGATCTGGCCGAAGACGTCGCCGTGGACCCGGCCGACGACGTCGCCGTCAGCCGCGTCGGTGAGGAACATGCGGGTGCGCACGACGTCGTTCGCGGTCGCGCCCGCTTCCGCGAGTGCAGCCTCGATGATCTCCAGGCAGCGACGGGCCTGGGTCTCGGCGTCGGCCGCGCACGACCCGTCGGGCCACACCGGCGCGGTGCCCGACACCACCACGCGGTTGCCCACGCGCACGGCTCGGCTGAAGCCGATGGTCGGCTCGAAGGGCGACCCGGAGCTGATCAAGCGGCGTTCCACACGCCGGGTTGTAGCCGACTTTTCGTCAGGCCCGTGCCTGGAGCGCGCACCGAATCGCGTAAAAGTCGATTTGGGGCTAGCTCAGGCGGGGAGGAGGTCGCCGAGCGAGGCGGGTCGGGCCAGGCGCTCGAGCGTGCCGCGGCGGTCGCCGATGGCGGCGAAGTAGGCGTCCTTGCGGCGGGCGACGCGACCGCCGGGGCGGGCCACGGCCGGCGCGGTGTCGGGCTGCAGGTGGGCATCGAGGCCTTCGCGCAGCAGCGTGAGCGCCTCGGCCCGCATCTGGGAGATGCGGCTGTCGGTGACGCCGAGCTCTTCCCCGAGCTCGTGCATCGACCGCTCCTCGAAGAAGTACCCGATGACGACCTTTTGCAGCCGGGCCGGCAGGGCGGCGACGGCGTCGACCAGGTAGGCCTGCCGTTCCCGCTCGAGCAGGCAGGCGTCGGGGGCGCTGCCCTCGTCGACCGGCAGGAGGTCGTCGCCCGATCCGTCCTCGAACAGTGACTCGTAGTTGACGACGTTGGCCTGGGCCACGCCCGCGGCCACCGCGTGGAGATCGGACACGTCGCAGCCCAGCTTCTCCGCCACCTCGGCGGGGGAGGGTGCCCGTCCGAGAAGGGCGGTCAGCTCCTCGCCTGCCTTGTGGGCGGCGCGGGCCGAGGCCCGCACCGAGCGGGTGGCCCAGTCGCGCGAGCGCAGCTCGTCGAGCAGGGCACCCCGGATGCGCCGGCTGGCGAAGCGGTCGAACGGAACGCCACGCTCCTCATCGAAGCCACGGGCCGCCTGGGCCAGCCCCGCCATGCCCGCCGACTCGAGGTCATCGCGGCTCACGTAGGACGGGATGCGCTGGGACATCTCCGCCACCAGGTAGTGCACGAGCGGCATGTGGGCGCGCACGAGAGCGTCCTCCGCCCCCCTGGTCCCCTGTGCCCCATCCATCGCATGGACCATCGGCGCGACGGCCGCGCTTCCGTATCGGCCGGGCGGGCGATCCGCCCGCACCTGGACAACCCGGTCGAACGGTGACTGCCTGGTCGCGGGGACTAGTCCCCCTACGATGGCCTCGTGGGCGACGAGGTGGCTGTGGTCGTCGACCAGTGGGCCCTCGTCCGCCTGGGGATCACCGCCGTGCTGCAGTCGGAGGGGATCGAGGTGGTGGCCGAGGAGGCCGCTGGTCGTGATGGTCTGCTGCGCGCCCGCACCCTCGAACCGAGCCTGCTGGTGCTGGGCGCCATGGCTGACCTCTCCATGGCGGAGGCGGTCAACCAGGCACGTCAGCTGCCGGTGCGGCCGCAGGTGCTGGTCCTCGTATCGGCAATGGTCCCCGCCGATCTGAGGGAACTGATGGAATCGGCTCCCGACGGCGTGCTCGTGCGGTCGGCCGGCGCCGAGGAGGTGCGCGACGCCATCGTCCGCATGCGGGCCGGTGAGCGGGTGGTGGCGCCCGCCTTGCTGGGCGCAGTGATGGACGGTCTCCAGGGCGGCGCGGCCGACGCCGGTCCGCTCACCACCAAGGAGCAGGAGGTGCTGGCCCGGTTGGCCGAAGGCCGCTCCAACCAGCAGATCGCCGAGGCCATGTTCGTCACGCCCGCGACCGTGAAGACCCATTTGTCGAACATCTACGCCAAGCTCGGCGTGGGCAGCCGCCAGGAGGCGCTGGCCCGGGCGGTGGCTTTGGGGCTGTTGGGATAGGTCGAACGGCTCACGTCCGGGGTGACGCGGCCGATCAGAAGACGTCATGCCGTTGCGCGAGGTCTCCGACGTCCTGTGGCGGGAGCGACGCCTCCTCGAGGTGCTCGAGTTCAAGCTCGAGGAGGAGCGCCTGCTCGCCGAGGCCGGTCACCAGCGCTGGCTGCACCGGGCCACCCGCGAGGTCGCCCTCGTGCGCAGTGAGCTGCGCCGGGCCGAGCTCGACCGGGCCATCGCGGTGGCCGCTGCCGCCAATGACCTCGGCATCGAGCACCCGACCACCCTGCGGGACCTGGCGACGGCCGCGCCCGCGCCGTGGTCAGGGATCTTCGAGCGCCACCGCGACGCCCTGCTCCGCGCCGCCGACCAGGTGGCCGAGCTCAGCGCCCGCTGCGAGCGGGCCGCGGCCGGTGCGCCGTGAACGGACCTGACGAACCGTCCGAGGAGGACGAGGAGCTTCCCGTCGATCGCGACCTCAGCGAGCTGACGGCGGACGAAGTGCGCCGCCGCACCGAGGCGCCGCTGCCGCGCTCGCTCATCGAGTTCCTGCGGTAGCAAGTGAGGGTGGACCCCCTCGGCACGGTGCAGCAATGGCTCGACGAGGCCGTCGCGGCGGGCATCGAGGAGCCGTCCGCGATGACGCTCGCCACCGCCACGCCAGACGGCGACGTCTCGGCCCGCATGGTGCTGCTGCGGGGCCTCGACGACCGCGGCCTCGTCTTCTACACGAACCGGCGCAGCGCCAAGGGACGCGAGCTCGCCGCCAACCCCCGCGCCGCGGCCGTCCTGCACTGGCAGGCCCTTGGACGCCAGGTCCGGGTGACCGGCAGGGTCACCGAGGCCGACGACGCCACATCCGACGCCTACTTCGCGGCCCGGGCCCGAGGCAGTCAGCTCAGCGCGTGGGCTTCGCCCCAGAGCGAGATCATCACCGACCGCGCCGTCCTGGACGACGCAGTGGCCGAGCTGAGCCGGCGCTACCCCGACGCCGTCCCCCGCCCGCCCTGGTGGGGCGGGTACTGGCTCGCCCCCGACGTCGTCGAGCTCTGGACCCATCGCGACAACCGTCTCCACGACCGCCAGCGCTTCACCCGCGACGGCGACGCCTGGCGCCACGACCTCCTCGCGCCCTGACGTAGCTTCTCCCTATGAGCGACACGCCGCCCCCCGCCCCTGAAGTTGGGCTCGACGAGCTGGCCAAGGCCATCGACGAGGGGGCGGTCGTGGTCGACGTCCGCGAGGTGGACGAGTACGCCGAAGCCCACGTGCCCGGCGTGCGCCTCATCCCCCTGTCGGAGTTCCAGCAGCGGTGGGAGGAGATTCCCGGCGACGGGCCCGTGTACGTCATCTGCGCGGTCGGCGGCCGCAGCATGAAGGCGGCCACTGCGCTGCGCCAGGCCGGCATCGACGCCTTCAACGTGGCGGGTGGCACCAACGCCTGGAAGGGCGAGGGCCGCCCCATCGAGTCGGGGGCACCGTGAGACTACGAACGGAGGTCGACGGCGACGTCCTCGTCGTCACCATCGACCGCCCGCAGGTGCGCAACGCGGTCGACGGCGACACCGCCAGCGCCCTCTACCGCGCCTTCAAGGCGTTCGACGCCGACGAATCGCTGGCCGCCGCCGTCCTCACCGGCGCCGAGGGCACGTTCTGCGCGGGAGCCGACCTCAAGCAGGTCGCGGGCGGCCGGCCGGTGCGCAAGCTCGAGCCGGACGAGGCGCCGATGGGCCCGACCCACCTGCTGCTGAACAAGCCGGTGATCGCCGCGGTCGAGGGCCACTGCGTGGCCGGCGGCCTCGAGCTCGCCGTCTGGTGCGACCTGCGGGTCGCGGCCACCGACGCCGTCTTCGGCGTGTACTGCCGGCGCTGGGGCGTGCCCCTCATCGACGGCGGCACCGTGCGGCTCTCCCGCATGCTCGGCCACGGCCACGCTCTCGACCTCATCCTCACCGGGCGGGGGGTCTCGGGCGACGAGGCCCGCATGATGGGACTGGCCAACCGCCTGGTCGACCCCGGTCAGGCGCTGCCGGAGGCCATCACCATGGCTCACCAGCTGGCCGCCTTCCCTCCCAACTGCCTGCGGGCCGACCGGCGCTCGTCCTACGAGCAGTGGGGCATGCCCCTCGACGCCGCCCTGGCGCGTGAGCGCGAGCTCGGGGTCGAGGTGCTGCGCTCGGGCGAGACGCAGCAGGGCGCGGCCCGCTTCGCCGACGGCGCCGGCCGCCACGGCTCCTTCAACTCTTGAAGACGATCGAGATCCAGCTCGATACGGGCAGGACCCATCTCGTCGACGTGACGGGCGAGGTCGCGGAGTTCTGTCGCGGTGAGGGCGACGGCCTGGTGCATGTCTTCGCGCCCCACGCCACCGCCGGCCTGGCGCTCATGGAGCTGGGTGCGGGCTCCGAGCCCGACGTGGAGGAGATGCTCGCGCGCCTCCTGCCCAGGGATGACCGCTACACCCACCGCCACGGCTCGCCCGGGCACGGGGCCGACCACGTGCCCCCGGTGCTCGTGAGCCCGTCGCTCGTGCTGCCCGTCATCGACGGCCGCCTGGCCCTGGGTACGTGGCAGAGCGTCGTGCTCGTCGACCCCAACGACGACAACCCGCACCGCACCGTCCGCCTCAGCTTCATCTCGGGATGACGCGCTTTGATGCAGTGTTGTTCGACTTCGGCGACACGCTCTTCTACCGCGCCGGTGGACCGGCTCGGCTGGTGGAGCTGGCCCGAGCCGCCGGCGCCGCCGTGTCGGACGACACGGCCCAGGCGTTGTGGGACCAGGTCCAGCTCGACGCCCGTACGCCGGAGGCGATGGCCAAGGGCCGCGACCTCTCCCGCGACGCGCACGACCGGGAGTGGCTCGCGCTCTACGCCGCCTTCGACCAGCTCGGTGCAGGGATCGGCGCGGCCATGTACACCCACGAGATGGGCCCGGGCGGGTGGGTGCCGTTCACCGACACTCGCTCCACCCTCGAGGCGTTGCGCGCCGCAGGGGTCAAGGTCGGCGTGGTGAGCAACGCAGGATGGGACGTGCGCATCCAGTTCGTTGCCGCCGGGATCCACGAGCTGGTCGACGCGTACGCCCTGTCCTACGAGATCGGGGTCATCAAGCCGGACCCCGAGATGTTCCTGCGGCCGTGCAAGGAGCTCGGCGTCGAGCCCGCGCGAGCGCTGATGGTGGGCGACACACCGATCCCCGACGGCGGCGCGGTCGGGGCCGGCATCGCCACCTACCTGCTCCCGCTCGCGCCGCCCGACGGACCGCGGGGCCTCGACACGGTTGTCCGGCTGGTCGGGGCGGGCACTGGTACGGTCGCCGCGCCGTGAACGCCGTCATCGCCGCGGGTGGGACCGGTGGCCACATCTTCCCCGGTCTGGCCCTGGCCGACGCCCTCAAGCGCGTCGCCCCCGACACCCGGGTCACCTTCGTCGGCACCGAGCGCGGCCTCGAGAAGCGGCTCATCCCCGAGGCGGGCTACCCGCTGCGTACGGTGGACATGGTGCCGTTCACCGGGATCGGCAAGGTCACGCTGCCGTTCGCGCTGCTGCGCGCCGCGTTGCAATCACGCAAGCTGCTCAAGGTGGAGCGGGCCGACGTTGCCGTCGGGATGGGCGGCTACGCCAGCATCCCGCTCATCGTCGGTGCCCGCCTGGCGGGCGTGCCCGCGATCATCCACGAGTCGGGCGCCATCGCGGGCCGGGCCAATCGCGTCGCCGCCAAGCTCACCCACAACGTGGCGCTGGCGTTCGACGAGGCCGCCCACCAGTTCAACAGTCGGGCCCGCACCGTCGGCATGCCCCTCAACCCCCAGATCGCCGACTTCGACCGTGACGCGCTGCGCGCCGGCGCGCGTGCCGCGTTCGGGCTCCCCGATGGCGTCACCATGGTGCTCGTGAGCGGGGGGAGCCAGGGCTCGGCCCGGCTGAACGAGGCGGCGGTGGGAATGGCCGGTCGGTGGAAGGAGAGTGACGACGTGCGCATCGTGCTGAAGGCCGGCACGAAGAACGCGGACGACGTGGCCCGCCGCCTTCGTGAGAACGGCGGTGAGCGCGTCACCCAGCTCGTCTCGTTCTTCGACCGCATGGATCACGCCTACGCGGCCGCCGACCTCATGGTCTCCCGCGCCGGCGCGGGCACCGTCGCCGAGCTGGCAGCCGTCGGCCTGCCGTCGATCCTGGTCCCGTACCCCTACGCCATGGACGACCACCAGACGGTCAACGCCGCGGTGCTGACGAAGGCGGGCGCCGCGCTGCTGGTGCGCGACGACGAGGCCACCGCCGACCGGTTGGCGCCCTTGGTCGAGGAGCTGCTCGACGACCCCGCCCGGCTGGCCGAGATGAGACGGGCGACGGCCAAGGTCGCCAGGCCGCACGCGGCCGAGGAGCTGGCCGCCTGGGTGCTGGAGCTCGGGCGTGGCTAAGGCTCCCGCGACGCGCAAGCAGAAGGAGCAGCACCCGACGGTCAAGCCGACGGACACGTTGCAGACCGCGCTGGCCGTCATCGCCGCCGGTGGCGTCGGCCTCGCCGTCGTCACCCGCTCGGGACGCGTCGCGGGCACCATCACCGACGACCAGATCCGACGGGCGGTGCTGGCCGGCGGCCGGCTCGAGCATCCCGTCGCCGAGGTGATGACGGACCAGCCCGTCACCGTGGCCCCGGGCGCGCGCGCCAAGGACATCGGCGAGCTCCTCACCGCCTACCGCATGCGGGCCGTGCCCGTCGTCGACAAGGGCCGCCTCGTGGGGCTCAAGACCCTGCAGGACGCCAAGACAGGACCGGCGCCTCCCGTCGCCGTGATCATGGTGGGCGGGCGGGGCGAGCGCCTTCGGCCCTACACCGACAAGGTGCCCAAGCCGCTGCTGAAGGTGGGCGGGGTGCCCATCGTGGAGCGCATCATCCGCGCCGCGGCCGAGGCGGGTGTGCGCACGGTGTACCTGGCCGTCAACTACAAGGCCGAGGCCTTCGAGGACGCGCTGGGCGACGGCACGCGGCTCGGCGTCGAGCTGGTGTACGTCAGGGAGCGCAAGCCGCTGCACACGGCCGGCGCGCTTTCCCTGCTCCCCGAGATTCCCGATGGCCCGTTGTTCGTCACCAACGGCGACATCATCACCACCGTCGACCTGCGCAGCCTGTTCGACTTCCACTGGCACCATGGCGGCGCCATCACCGTGTGCGGCGCCGAGCACCACACCTACGTGCCCTACGGCGTCCTGCGCACCGTCGAGCACCACCTCCTGTCGATCGACGAGAAGCCGAGCCGCACCGATTTCGTGAGCGCGGGGATGTACATGCTGCAGCCCGAGACCCTGCGCTTCATCCCGCCCGACACCCACATGGGCATGCCCGAGCTCATCGACTCGGTGATCAAGCAGGGCTTGCCCGTGCACGTGTTCCCCATGCTCGGCAGCTGGTTCGACATCGGCAGTCCCGAGGAGTTCGAGAAGGTCCTGCTCGCGTTCGCGACGGGCGAGGAGGGTTAGCTCACATGGCTGCGGCGAGTGTCGGCTGGTCGGGTCGCAAGGTGCTCGTCACCGGCGGCGAGGGCTTCATCGGCAGTCACCTGGTGGAGGCGCTGCTCGACGCGGGCGCCGAGGTGCGGGTGCTCTCCTATTACAACGCCTTCGGCAACCGGGGATGGCTCGACGCCCTCGACCTCGACGTCGAGGTGCTGCCGGGCGACGTGCGCGACGCCGACCGGGTGACCCAGGCGGTGCAGGGACGCGACGTGGTGTTCCACCTCGCCGCCCTCATCGGGATTCCGTACAGCTACGAGGCGCCCGAGAGCTACGTGCAGACGAACGTGCAGGGCACCTACAACGTGGCCAATGCCTGTCGACGGGCTGGCGTGGGCCGCCTGGTACACACCTCCACCAGCGAGGTGTACGGCACCGCCATCCGCGTGCCCATCGACGAGGAGCACCCGTTGCAGCCGCAGTCGCCGTACTCGGCGTCGAAGATCGGCGGCGACATGATGGCGCTGTCGTTCTGGCACGCCTTCGAGCTGCCGGTCGCGGTCGTGCGGCCGTTCAACACCTACGGACCGCGGCAGTCCACGCGTGCCGTCATCCCCACGATCCTCGCCCAGCTCCACGCGGGGGCCAAGGAGATCAAGCTCGGCACGACCTCGCCCACCCGAGACTTCAACTATGCCACCGACACCGCGTCGGGGTTCATGGCCGTGGCGAACTGCGACCAGGCCCTCGGCCACGTCGTCAACGTTGGCTCAGGCCGCGAGATCTCCGTCGGTGACCTCGTCGAGCTGTGCAAGGAGATCACCGGCACCGACGCGCGCATCGTCACCGACGAACAACGCATCCGGCCCGGAGGCAGCGAGGTCGAGCGTCTCCTCGCCGACAACACCCGGGCGCGGGAATGGGCGGGGTGGAAGCCAGAGGTCCCTCTGGAAGAGGGGCTGCGGCGCACGTCGGACTGGGTGCGCGAGCACCTCGCCCACCTCGAAACCGGCCGCTACAGCGTCTGACACGCCGCCCCGGCGGGGCCGGTCGTCGCCTGGATCGTGCTGGCTGCTCCGTCGAACTGCGGCAATATCTTGTGCCGTCGCGGCTCCCGGCGAGTCACGACCGCGCCGCGGTGCGGTGTGTAGCATCTGGTGCCCATGGCCTCCGTTCTGATCACGGGTGGCGCCGGCTTCATCGGCTCCCACCTGACCCAGGCGCTCCTCGATCGAGGAGACAGGGTGATCGCCCTCGACAACCTGTCGACCGGACGTCTGCAGAACCTCGATGCCGTCGGCGGTCACCCCAACTTCCGGTTCGTCCAGGGTTCGGTGCTGGACGAGCTGGTCGTCGACGAGCTCGTGCACCAGAGCGAGATCGTCGTGCACCTGGCGGCCGCTGTCGGCGTGAAGCTCATCGTCGACCAGCCGCTGCGTTCGCTCACGACGAACATCAGGGGATCCGAGATCGTCATCGAGGCCGCCCACCGGTATCGCAGCAAGATCCTGCTCGCGAGCACGTCGGAGATCTACGGCAAGAACTCCGGAGGGCCGCTGCACGAGGAGTCCGACCGGATCCTCGGGTCGAACCACGTGGCACGGTGGGCCTACAGCACCGCCAAGTCGGTCGACGAGATCCTCGCGTACGCGTACCACAAGGAGCGGGGCCTCCCGAGCATCGTCGTGCGCCTGTTCAACACCGTCGGGCCCCGACAGAGCCCGGCCTACGGGATGGTGATTCCGCGGCTCGTGCGCCAGGCGCTCTCGGGTGAGCCGCTCACCGTCTACGGCGACGGCACCCAGACGCGCTGCTTCTGCCACGTCACCGATGTGGTGGACGCGCTGATCCGCCTGCTGGATCATCCCGACGCCATCGGCGAGGTCTTCAACGTCGGCTCGCCCGAGGAGATCTCGATCCTGGCGTTGGCCGAGAAGATCGCGGAGCGCACTGGCGGGCGGTCCGCCATCCAGCTCGTGCCCTACGAGCAGGCCTACGAGACGGGCTTCGAGGACATGCAGCGCCGGGTCCCCGACACGAGTCGCATCAACAAGCTCGTCGGCTGGGAAGCCAAGCGGGATCTCGAAGTCATCCTCTCGGAGACGATCGCCGAGGCGGCGATCGAGCTGGCCGAGCCCGCCATCCGCCGCGGCTAAGCGCTGACCATGGTGGCCGCGGTGGCTTTTCTCACCGCGGCAGTGGTGTCGCTTTTCAGCGTCCCGTGGGTCCGCAGAGTCGCAGAGACAAGCGGGTTCGTGGACCGCCCCGCCGACCGCAAGAGCCACACCCAGCCCGTGCCGTACCTCGGCGGCATCGCCATCAGCGCCGCCGTGCTCCTGGGGCTGTTGATAGGCGGCAGCGTCAGCGTGCGCATGGGCGTGGCCGCCATGGCCGCGGCCGGCCTGGGCATCGTCGGCCTCCTCGACGACGATCGCGACCTTCCTCCCCGCCACCGCCTGCTCTACCAGGCGCTGGCGGCGTGCGTCGCCCTCGGCGCCGGCGTGCAGGCCCACGTCACCGACGTCGAGGTCGTCGACAGCCTCCTCACGGTGGTGTGGATCGTGGGCATCACGAACGCCATCAACCTGCTGGACAACATGGACGGGCTCGCGGGTGGCACCGCCACCGTGGCGGGAGGAGCAGTCGCCGTGCTCGCTCTGGCGGGGGACCAGCTGAGCGTGGCCCGCCTGGCCGCCGCCCTCAGCGGCGCGTGTCTGGGGTTCCTGTTCTACAACCGGCCGCCGGCCACCATCTTCATGGGCGACGCCGGCAGCCTGTTCCTCGGCTTCGTGCTGGCCGTCGTGGTGCTCGAGGTGGATCCGGGGCTCAGCCCCCCGGCCACCTTCCTCGTCCCCCTCTGCCTGCTGGCCCTCCCCGTGCTGGACACGACGACGGTGATCTTCGCCCGCATGCGCCGCGGCCGCCGGGTGTCCGACGGAGGCAAGGACCATCTGTCCCACCGCCTGGTGAAGCGGGGTCTGACGTCGCGGGCCGCGGTCGGCACGCTGCTGCTCGCGGAGGTCATCCTCGGCCTGCTCGCCGTCGTGGCCGGTCGGGCGATCGTCCCCCTGCCGCTGGTGGCACTCGGGGCTCTCGTCGTGATCGGTGCCCTCTCGCTCGCGACGGCCTCGGCCGAGGTCTACGAGGAAGAGGTCGTCGGTCTGCCCGTGCGGCCCGCGGTGCTCGCGGTCCTCGCCGGCGTCGTGCTGCTCGTGCTCGTCGTCCCCGCGGCGCTGGCGATGACGGCGGCGCGCAACCCCGCCACCCTCGGGGCCCAGCAGGCGCGGGTCGGGCTCACGGCTCTCTACGCCGGCGACCGGGACGGGGCGGCCGCCGCGTTCGCGCAGGCCAACCGCTCGCTCCAACTGGCCGACCGTCGCCTTCATGGTCCGCTTGCCGACCTCGCCCTTGCCGTCCCGGTGCTCAACACCAACCTGCGCTCCTCCCGCACGGTCGTCGACGTCTCCGCTGACCTCGTGGCCAGCGGATCGCAAGTGGTGCGGGGCGTCGATCCCGGTCGGCTGCGCGTCTCGGGCGGCCAGGTCGCGCTCGACGAGGTGCGGCGGGCTGCTCCCGCACTGGCGAGCGCGGCGGACACCCTGCGCGACGGCGCCACGCGCGTCCGTGCCGCGCGCCAGCCCTACCTGGTGCCGCCGCTCAACCGGGCGGTGGAGCGCCTCCTCCAGCGCCTGGCGACCGCGACCGTGACCGCCGACCGGGCCGCGGAAGCGGCCCGCCTCGTACCCGCCATCCTGGGCGGGCAAGGCACCCGCCGGTACCTCCTCGCCATCCAGAACAACGCGGAGCTCCGAGGCACCGGTGGCTTCATCGGCAACTTCGGTGAAGTCACCGCCGTCGACGGCCGCCTTCGTCTCGAGCGGTTCGGCCGGTTCAGCGAGCTCAGGGACGCGTTACCGCTCGCGGCGCAGAAGCTCGATCTCCCGACGGAGTTCCAGCGCCGCGAGGAGCTCGCGGCCGACGGGCTCGTGAGCTGGGGTCACATCAACAGCAGTCCCGACTTCCCGACCGCGGCGCGCCTGATGGCGGAGCTCTACCCACGGTCGGGAGGGCGCCGCGTCGACGGCGTCATCGCGGTGGACCCGCAGGGCCTGGCCGCGCTGCTCGAGCTCACCGGTCCCATCACGGTGGCGGGCTGGCCCGAGCCGATCACGGCCAAGAACGTGGTGGACGTCACGCTCCGGGACCAGTATGTCCGCTTCGAGGGCACCGGCGACCGGGGCGGCCGAGCCCGCAGGGAGGATTTCCTCGGCGACGTCGGCCAGGCGACATGGACGGGGTTCGTGACCGCCGACCTCGGGCGGCCGGAGCGGATCATCAGCGCGACGAGCGGCGTCGTCCGTCAGCGTCACCTGCAGCTCTTCCTCTCGCGGCCGACCGAGAACGACCTGCTCGAGGAGATCGGCGCGAGCGGTCGCACGCCGCCGTTGGCCAGTGACTCGCTGCTGGTGCTGAACCACAACGGCGGCGGGAACAAGACCGACTACTACCTCACGCGCCGGTTCCGGTACGACGTGCGCCTCCGACCGGATGGCGACGAGGCGAGGGTGGATGCCGACCTCGACCTCACCTTCCGCAACGAGGCTCCGTCGTCGGGCTTGCCCGATGGAGTCATCGGTCCCTTCGACGAACGCTTCGAGGCGGGCCAGAACCTCTCGCTGCTCTCGATCTACTCACCCATGATCGTGCGGCGCGCGACCGTCGGGAGCGAGGCGTTCAGGCTCACGTCGAAGCCCGAGCTCGGGCGTTTCGTGCACGCCGGCGTGCTGGACATGCCGTCGGCGACGACCTCGGCCGTCCACCTGGATCTCGACGGACGCGTCCCCTTGGAGAACGGGTGGTACTACCTCGACATCGTTCGACAGCCCACGGTGCACGCGGACGACGTCGACGTGCGCATCTCGGTGCCGGGGGGGTGGAAGATCACCGATACACTGGGGCTTCGGCTGGTGGGTGACCGCGAGGTGCGACTGACGACGTCGCTCCAATCGGACACTCGAGTGGGTGTCCGTCTCGAGCGCGCGGGCGTGCTCAACATTTGGGACAAGCTGGTAGGTTGAGGACGCTGTCAGGTGATGGACATTGGGGGTCCCATATGGAACGCTGTCGTTTACGCGTCCGTTGGGAAATGCTGGAAATCGGTACCGAGAGTGTTGGACTGAGGGTGTTCAAGTGATCGTCGACGAGTTGCAACTGCACGAGGACGCTGGATGACTCGCAAGGCCTTGCTCACGCTGCTGGGGATCGCTGCGCTCGTCGTGCTGGCGACGGCGCCGGCGCTCGGCCAGATCGCCGGTGCGGGTGGCGGCACGGAGCCGGCCGCGGTGGCAGACGACGACGCCGCCGCGTCGCAGGTGCCCGAACAGCAGAGCCTGCAGGCGATCATGAACCTGCGGGTGGCGCAGAGCGGAGCCGGGTCGCAGGCCGATCCGAATGCCAGCGAGCTGGCGGCTGCCGGTGTGGCCGTGGCGTTCGTCGCCGTGCAGATCAGCCTCCACCGCACCCTCCGCCGGCGTAGCGCAACCGCCTGATCCCAGGTCGTCCCAGCCGCTGCGGGTGAGCGGGGCGCGAGGTGGCGCCAGGTATCGTGAGCTCATGGGTTGGTGTCACGAGTTCGGGCCGGATATCAACGCCGACTGTGGTCACCCGATGGTCGCCGATACGAAGTCGTGCAAGTGCACGACGTGCGGCGTGGTCTGCACCGGCCGCTTCTCCGGGTGCGCGGCGGTCTGGGCTGCCGGCCCCCGCAAGGTCAACGCCGTCCGCGGCGTGACCCAGCGGCGTACGACACCGACCGCGGCGACGGCCGAGGTGGCACCCGCCGACGAGGCAGACGCGGGACAACCGCCGCTCATCGGCGAGGAAGCAGCGACGCTCGTCGACGCCTTGCGGGCCGAGCTGCTCACGGTCGTGCGCCGGCTCGACGACGTGCAGGTCGACTCCCTTCGTACGGACCTGGCGTCGGTCATGCACCAGCTCGAGAAGCTCACGTCCGCGGTCGTCACCCAGCACCAGGAGCTGCAGAAGCTCGCTGCCGACCGGGCCGCGCCGTCCGCGCCGCCGGTGCAGCAGCGCATGGTCGAGCAGCCTCCGCCCACGCCGCCCTCTGCCGATCGCGGGTCGCAGCAGCCGGCCAAGCAGCCGCAGGCCAAGCAGCAGCAGGCCAAGCAGCCGCAGGCCAAGCAGCCGCAGGCCGACCGCCGGCCGCAGCAGCCCCCGCGCCAGGCGCGGCCTGAGCAGACCCGACCGAACGGGGGGTCGCCCGCTCCCGCCCGCGCCACCCCGCCCGCGCCGTCGGTTGCGCCCGCGCCGCCCTCGCCGGTGGCCCCCGCGCCGGGCGAACCCGAGCAGGTCGATCTCGCGGTGCCGCTCGACCACGCGCTCCTCCGCCCCGCCCGTCCCGGCGAGCAGAGCCACCGCTAGACCCCGCGTCTTCCTCGAGACGTCAGGTCTTGGTCTCGGACTCGGCCGCGGCCCAGCTGTAGATGCCTCTCGACATGACGGAGAGCTCGGACTCGGTGCGGGCCTTGAACACTTCGGCGCGCGCCGCGTGGACGCCGCCGTCTTCCGGTGCGGCCTGTGCCGCCAGCTCGGCCAGGTGGCAGGCGAGGCGCAGGTTCCCCTCGGCCGCGAGGGCGGAGGCCCGTTCGGCCAGCACGGCCGCGCCGCCCGCCAGCTCGGCCAGCTCGCGGGCCAGCTCCGCTTCCGGAGCGGGCTTGAGGTGGGCAGGGTTCCCGTCGTACCAGCCGCCGTACAGTCGCCAGACGTTGCGCACGACGAACTCGGGCTCGTCGTAGACGGGCCGCAGATAGGGCTTGTCGAGCAGGCCGTCGGGGGCCCGCACGGTGTGGATGATCTCGTCGAGGCGGGCGCCCTGGTTCATCATCTCCACGGTCTGGTCGTGGAGGGAGTCGAGGAGGTCGGCCGTGTCGGTGAGCGCCTGGACGATGCGGTCGGCACCGATGATCGGCAGACCGTGGCCCGACAGCATCACCTCGGCGCCCAGCCCCACCATGACCCGCAGCGCGTCGGCCCACTCCTTCGGGTAGCGCTGCACCTTCTGGGGGTTGCCGGCGTTGGGCGAGGCCCAGATGAAGAGGTCGCCGCAGCACAGCACCTTGCGCTCGGGCACCCACGTCCACGTGTGGTCGTCGGTCTCGCCGCGGGCGTGGTGCAGTTCGAACGTCTCGCCACCGACCTCGACGCGCAGCAGGTCGCGGTAGGTCTCGTCCGGGTAGCGGTACTCCGTCGGCCAGTGCAGGTTGGGCGCCCGGAACTGGCGCTGGTTGATCACGCCGTTGTACCCGGCGGTGAGGATGTACCTGTCGAAGCGCGGCGGGAGGGCCTCGTGGGCGATGACCCGCGGCATGGCCCATCCGTTCGCGGACGCCTCCTCCTCGAACACGGGCACCCCGAAGACGTGGTCGATGTGGCCGTGGGAGTACACCGCGGTGTGCAACGGCCGGTCGTTCCACGACCGCAGCTGGCCGTGCACGGTCTTGGCCATGAACTGGCTGCCGGTGTCGACGAGCACGAGCCCGTCCTCGGTCGCGAACGCGGCCACGTTGGCGAACGAGGGCACGAAGGCGGTGCGGTCCATCACCTCGACCAGGTCGCCCATGAAGGTGATGGGGTTCACGTCGGTGGTCGACTTCTCACCCCGCCACAGCTGCTCGGCCAGCTCCAGGACGTCAGCCACGGCGCCATGCCTACCATCGGTCCGGCGCAGGTGCTCGGGTGCGGCCAGACGGCACGACACGCGCCCTGCCTACGATGCCTGACCATGGACTTCGGCATCATCTTCGCCAACGTCGGCCCTGCGGTGCAGCCCGAGCACGCGGCGGCGCTGGCCCAACTGGCCGAGGAGAACGGCTTCGACTCGCTGTGGACCGTCGAGCACGTGCTCGTGCCCGCTGACTACACCTCGGAGTACCCGTACTCGCCGAACGGGAAGATGCCGGGCCCCGAGGAGTCGCCGATTCCCGACCCGCTGGTGTGGCTGACCTACGTCGGCGCTGTCACCAAGCGCATCAAGTTGGCGACGGGCGTGCTCATCCTCCCCCAACGCAACCCGCTGGTCCTGGCCAAGGAAGTGGCGACGCTGGACGTGCTGTCCGGCGGTCGCGTCATGCTCGGCGTCGGGGTGGGGTGGCTGCGCGAGGAGTTCGACGCCATCGGCGTCCCCTTCGAGGAGCGCGGTGCGCGCACTGACGAGTACGTCGCGGCGATGCGCGCCCTGTGGACCGAGGACGAGGCCACCTTCAAGGGGCAGTTCACGTCCTTCGAGCGGGCCAAGAGCTTCCCCAAGCCCGTCCGCGGCACGGTGCCCATCGTCGTCGGTGGCCACACCAAGCCCGCCGCCCGCCGGGCCGGCCGCCTGGGCGACGGCTTCTTCCCGGCCAAGACGTCGCCCGACGAGCTGGCCGACCTGCTCGACGAGATGCGCAAGGCGGCCAAGGACGCGGGACGCGACGGCGACGCCATCGAGGTGACCGCCGGTGGATCGATGGACGTCGACGGCATCAAACGCTTCGCCGACCTCGGCGTCAGCCGCATCGTCATCCCGCCCCTCGGGTTCGATGTCGAGACCCTCAAGGCCCAGCTCGGCAACTTCGCCGACAACGTGATCGCAAAGGTGAACTGATGGAGATCCTGCGGACGCCCGACGAGCGCTTCGCCGACCTGCCCGGCTACCCGTTCGAGCCCAACTACGTCGAGATCGCCGACGGGCTGCGCGTGCACTACGTCGACGAAGGGCCGCGTGACGGCGAGGTCGTGCTCATGTTGCACGGGGAGCCGAGCTGGTCGTACCTCTACCGCAAGATGATCCCGGTCTTCACCGCCGCGGGACTGCGGTCGATCGCACCGGACCTCGTCGGGTTCGGCCGGTCGGACAAGCCCACGCCCCGAACGGAGTACACGTACCAACGACACGTCGATTGGACCTGGGAGGCCGTGGAGAGGATTGGTGTCAAGGACATGACGCTGATCGGCCAGGACTGGGGCAGCCTCATCGGGATGCGGCTGCTTGCCGAGCATCCCGATGACTTCGCGCGCATGGTCATCGCCAACGGGTTCCTGCCCACGGGTGACAACCCGCCGGGCGAGGCGTTCCTCGCGTGGCAGAAGTTCTCCCAGGAGGTGCCGGAGATGCCGATCGGCGGCATCATCAACGGCGGGAGCGCCACCGACCTCTCGGCCGAAGTGATCGCGGCCTACGACGCTCCGTTCCCCGACGAGACCTACAAGGAAGGGGCGCGCCAGTTCCCGTTGCTCGTCCCCACGTCGCCCGACGACCCCGCCGCCGCGCCCAACCGCAAGGCGTGGGAGTCGCTGGGCGCCTTCAAGAAGCCGGTCCTGACCGCCTTCGGCGACAGTGACCCGATCACGCGCGGGGGCGAGCGCGTCATCCAGAAGCTCATCCCCGGGGCCGAGGGTCAGCCCCACACCACCATCGAAGGTGGCGGCCACTTCATCCAGGAGGACCGCGGCGAGGAGTTGGCCGCGGTCGTCGTCGAGTTCATCCAGAAAACACCGAGGTAGCTGCGTTGGCCGGCGTTCCCATCACTGTCACCCTCCGCACCCTGGCCGAGACGGGGATGATGAACCCCGGCCTCCTCATCAACATGGGTCTGGCCGCCCGCAAGTGGGGGCTCACGCCCGCGGTCGGGTTCGCGGCCGGGGCCAGGCGCCATCCCGACAAGGTCGCGCTGGTGGACGAGATCGGTGAGCTGTCCTATGGCGAGGTGCACGACCGCACCAACCGGCTGGCCAACGCCCTCGTCGAGTTGGGCGTGCAGCCGGGCCAGGGCGTGGGCGTCATGTGCCGCGACCACCGCGGCTTCATCGACGCCAGCGTGGCCCTGGCCAAGATCGGCGCCGACACGCTGTACCTCAACACCGGGTTCGCCGCGCCCCAGCTGGCCGATGTCATGGAGCGCGAGGGCGCGGTCGGGCTCATCTACGACCAGGAGTTCGCCAAGCTCCTCGACAAGGTCAAGACCGACCACCGCATCGTGGCCTGGGTCGACGACGAGGCGGGCAACGACGACCCGACGCTCGAGGCGCTCATCGAGAAGGGCAGCACCGACGAGCCGTCCAAGCCCGAGAAGGAGGGCCGCATCGTCATCCTCACGTCGGGGACGACGGGCACGCCCAAGGGCGCACCCCGCAAGTCGGTCAAGGGCCTGGGGCCCCTGGTGTCGTTCTTGTCCAAGATCCCCCTGCGCACCGGCGAGATGACCCACATCGCCGCGCCCCTGTTCCACTCGTGGGGGATGGCGCACCTCACCATCGCCCAGGGGCTGGGCTCGTCCGTCTCGATCCGCCGCAAGTTCGACCCGGAGGAGACGCTCGAGGCCATCGACAAGTACAAGCCCACGGTGCTGGCCGTCGTGCCGGTCATGCTGCAGCGCATCCTCGACCTGCCCCAAGGCGTGCGGGCCAAGTACGACACGTCGTCGCTGCGCGTCATCGCGGCCAGCGGGTCGGCCCTCAGCGGCAAGCTCGCCACCCGCACCATGGACTCCTTCGGCGACATCCTCTACAACCTCTACGGCTCCACCGAAGTGGCGTGGGCGTCCATCGCCATCCCCGAGGACATGCGGGCCGCGCCCGACACCGCGGGCAAGCCGCCCGTCGGCACCGTCGTGAAGATCTTCGACAACGACGGCAAGGAGCTGCCCATCGGCGAGACGGGCCGCATCTTCGTCGGCAACGACATGCTGTTCGAGGGCTACACCGGCGGCGGGAACAAGGAGTTCATCGACGGGCTCATGAGCTCGGGCGACGTGGGCCACCTCGATGACGAGGGGCGCCTGTTCGTCGAAGGCCGCGACGACGACATGATCGTGTCGGGTGGGGAGAACGTGTTCCCGGCCGAGGTCGAGGACCTCATCGGCGGGCACGACGCGGTCGAGGAGGTAGCCGTCATCGGCGTGGACGACGAGCAGTACGGCCAGCGCCTCAAGGCGTTCGTCGTCACGCGCGACGGTTCGTCGCTCACCGAGGACGACGTGAAGGCCTACGTGCGCGAGCACCTGGCCCGCTACAAGATCCCCCGCGAGGTCACCTTCGTCGACGAGCTCCCCCGCAACACCACCGGCAAGGTCCTCAAGCGCGACCTGCGCGAGCGCGAGACCAAAGACTGATTCGTTCTTTAGCGCGTAGGCCCCATATATCCGGGCTTACGCGCCAAAGAACGAGATGCGTGTGCCAGTCCGCCTAGCGGCGGGTGGCCTTCTTGGCGGGGGCCTTGCGTGCAACGGTGGCCTTCTTGGCCGGGGCGCGCTTGGCCGGGGCCTTCTTCGCAGCCGGGGCCTTCTTGGCGGGGGCGGCCTTCTTGGCCGGAGCGGCCTTGCCGGCCATCACCGCGTCCTTGAACGCCTTGAGGGCGGTCACGCGCACCTTCTTGGAGGCCTTGATCTTGATGGCCTCGCCGGTGGCGGGGTTGCGGCCCATGCGGGCCGGACGTGAGACCTTCGCCAGCTTGAGGAAGCCGGTGATGGCGACGGGTTCGCCCTTGGCCACGACGGCGGTCACGACGTCAGTGAAACCCTTGATCGTTTCATCGACGCTGCGGGGCTCCTGCCCGGTCTGGGCAGCAACAGCGTTCACGAGCTCTCGGCGATTCATCGATCCTCCTGGTAGGCCAGGCTGAAGAATGTAGTGCGGCGCGACCACGCCACTGTGCGTCTCCGCGTCGTTTCTAGGAGATCGCCTCGAGGGCCTCGTCGAAGAGGTGGAACAGCGCGGGACGCGGCCCCTGGCGCAGGCCGAGGGCCAGCCGCCTGGCGCGGACCGCGAGGTCGCGGGCGGTGCGCCCCGGCCACGGCCGCGGTAACAGCTCGGGCGGCAGCAGGGGGTCGCTGTCGAAGCAGTCCATATAACTGATGGCCATGGCGAACGCGCCGGGCAGGAAGTTCTCCTCGGCCAGGCGCTGGCGGCGCTGGCGCATGTCCTCGAGCAGCTCGAGCACGGCCTTGAACTGCCGGATGAAGCGCTCGTAACGCCCGGCCAGGTCGTCCACCGGCCACAGCGTGCGGGCCAGCTCGCGCGGGTCCTTCTCCCCGCCCACGTCGAGGTCGTCGGTGCTGGCCAGGGTGACGGCGTCGCCGATGCCGAGGCGCTCGGCCGTCGCCCGCACGTCCTTTCCCCACGGATGCGGTGACACGTACAGCCCGCCCTGCACCGCCGCGCCCCCGACGGCCAGCAGGTGATCGCGCAGCGCGTCGCGCGCCGCCCGCTTCGTCTCGGGGACGGCGAACGCCACCAGGTGCCAGTGCCGGTCCCAGCCCCGGCCTGCCGCATCCTGCACGTAGGCGAGGCGGGTGCGCTCGACGTAGGACCCGAGCCCACCCAACCCATGTTGGGTTGCTCGGTAGACAGCATCACGCCCGGCGCCGTCCCGGGAGAAGAGACCCTCGGTCACCAACCTGCGCAGGCAGGAGCGGATCTGATCGGGCGTCTGTCCGCAGGCCTCCGCAACTGGGTAGAGCTCGGAGGCAAGGATGGTGCCGTCCTCGTGGGCCATGCCCATCACGAGGATTCTGGTCGGAATGGGCACGGTCGTATCGACCACGACCAAACTGTACGGGCCTTCCCAGAAGGGGTCAACCTGTGGGTCAACTTGCATCCAGCTCGTGGATCGCACGGCGCCCTGGCCTGGACGCGGCAGCCGAGCAGTGGCTCGGCGAACGCGACCGGCGCATCGCGTCGGCCGACAAGCGGGCTCGCAGCCTGTTGCGTCCGAGCCTCGGCACGGGCGGGCTCCTCCGTCTCGGTCAGCTCGCGTCGCAGACCGCGCCCAGCCTCGTTCCCGCCATCGCGGCGCGCGACGGCGAGGCCGCGGTGCGCGCCCTGGCCCAGGCCGCGCTCAAGGGCGGCCCCACCTACGTGAAGCTCGGCCAGCTCATCTCGACCACCAAAGGGCTGGTGCCGGACTGGATCGCCGAGCCGTTCGCCGGGTGCCGCGACGCGGTGCCGCCCGCGTCGACCCTTGCCATCGCCGGCGTCCTGCGTCGCTCGGGCATCGACCGCCGTCTCCGATCGTGGGACCCCAAGCCCATCGCCTCCGCGTCGGTGGCACAGGTGCACGCCGCGGTGCTCACCGACGGCACCGACGTGGTCGTCAAGGTGCGGCGGCCTGGCGTGGTGGGCACCGTCGCCGCGGACGCGTCCTACCTGCTGCCCGCGCTGATGGTCGCGGAGCTGACGAACGAGCGGCTGCGCCTGGCCAACCTGCGCGGACTCGTCGAGCTCATGATCCGCCTGTTCGCCCAGGAGGTCGACCTGCGGTTGGAGGCGACCAACATCGTGGAGATGGCGCTGGCCTTCGAACGGGCCGGCCTCGACGTGCACGTGCCCGCGCCCATCCCCGGCCTCGTCACCAAGCGAGCGCTGGTGATGGAGCGCGTCGACGGCGTGTCGAGCGCCGACATGGACGGGGTGGCGGCGTACGGCCACGTGGCTGAGGACCTCGTCCGACTCGCCATCGTCGCCGTGCTCGAGACCACCTTCGTGGACGGGATCTTCCACGGCGACCTCCACCCCGGCAACGTCTTCGTCACCGAGCGGGGGCTGGCGCTGCTCGACTTCGGCATCGTCGGCCGCCTGACCCCCATCCAGCGGCGCAGCCTCATTCGACTCATCACCGCCGGGATGGCCGAGGACCAGGTCGGCGTGCTCGACGCCCTCAAGGACTTCGGGGCCCTTCCGCGCGACGCCGATACGAGCGCTCTGTCCGCCCTGCTGCCCGAGCCGCCGACGATGGACGAGCGCCGGGCCTTCATCGCCAACCCGACGCTCATGGAGGACCGCCTCGGCCAGATCATCGCCGCCCTGCACGCCAGTGGCTTTCGGGTGCCGCCCGAGCTGACCCTCTTCGTGAAGAACGCGCTCTACCTCAACGATGCGATCCTGCGCCACGCACCTCAGTTCGACGTCCTCGGCGAGCTCATGGGCATGCTCCCCAGGCTGCTCGCGCTGGGCGAGGACTGATTTTCGAAGTTTTCCGAAGAAATCGCTCAAGGTTTCGGCCCTGGCTGCCGATGAGGGCAGGGCACGCAGCACCGGAGCGGGGGGTCTCTCCGATGGCGACCGCAGGCGAGCGAGTCACCTTCCGATCACTGTGTGCTGTCGCCGCGACGCTCACCGTCGTCTTCGTGGCCTGGCTCCAGTTCGGATTCGGTGGCGAGCGCGTCACCACGGCCGTGGACGACTACGGCGAAGCGGCGGCCGCCCTCGTCGCCGCCAGCGCCTGCTTCTGGGCCGCCCACCGGTCTGACGCCAAGGCCCGCACCGGGTGGAGCTTGCTGGGCCTGGCCGCGCTGGCCTGGGGACTGGGCGAGCTGTGGTGGGCCCACCAGGAGGTCGTCCGGGACAGGGACGTCCCGTTCCCGTCCGTCGCCGACGCCGGGTTCCTCGCCGCTGTTCCCCTGGCTGCACTCGGCATGCTGCTGTGGCCCGGCGCCTTCCATGACGTGTCGCACCGCCTGCGCGCCGCCCTCGACGGGGGCGTCATCGCCGCCTCCCTGCTCTTCGTCAGCTGGGCCCTGGTGCTGGGGCCGCTGTGGAGCGCGCCCGAGGATCGTCTGTTGGCGACGGTGATCGCCCTCGCCTATCCGGTGGGCGACGTGGCCATCCTCACGATCGTGCTGCTCGTCATCGCATCCGCCGACCGGCGCATGTGGGGTCCACTGCTGCTCGTCGGCGCAGGGCTCTCGGCCATCGCAGTCAGCGACAGCGCCTTTGCCTACTTCACCGACAAGGGCGTCTACGGCGCCGATCTCACCGGCGTGGGTTGGTTCGCGGGGTGGCTGCTCGTCGCCCTCGCTGCGCTGCACCCGGCCGCGACGGCGTCCACCGCCGACCGCATGGTGTCCGACGACGCGAGCGAGAGCCTGCGCGCCGTGCTGTTGCCGTACGTCCCGCTCGTGCTCGCCGCCGGGCTGCTGCTCGGCCGGGTGAGTGCGGGCGCCGGCATCGGACCCTTCTTGGCGTGGGACCTCGGCGTCGTCGCCCTCTTGGTGCTGATTCGCCAGCTCATCGTCGTCCTCGACAACCGCAGCCTGGCTGGTCGCCTGGGCCGGGCCATCGGTGAGCTACGAGGCCGGGAGGATCAGCTCGAGTACCAGGCGTTCCACGACGCCCTCACGGGCATGGCCAACCGGGCGCTCTTCTGGGACAGGCTCGGCCATGCCGTCGCCCGCGCCGAACGCGACCACCGTCCCGTCGCCGTGATCTACCTCGACCTGGACGGCTTCAAGGCGATCAACGACCGGTACGGCCACCTGGTCGGCGACATGATCCTCGCCGGCGTGGCCGAGCGGCTCGAGACCTGCGTGCGTCCGGCCGACACACTGGCCCGACTCGGCGGCGACGAGTTCGGTGTGGTGGTGGAGGCAGACGACGGGCGGCCGCCCGAGGAGCTCGGCCACCGATTGCTCGCCGCCCTCACCGACCCGTTCCGCGTCGGCACCGAGCAGGTAGCGGTCGCCGCCAGCGTGGGCATGGCCATCGGGATCTGGTCAGGAGCTGATCAGGCCGTCGCCGCGGCCGACGCTGCCATGTACCGCGCCAAGTCCGCGGGCAAGGGTCGCGTCGTGGTCGACGTCAGCCGGCGCGCCGCGCACGCGTTGGCCGGCGGCGACTCTGCTTTCCAGAACGGCGGATGACCGACTCGTCGGTGCCGAGGTAGGACTCGATCACCCGGGGGTGCTCGAGCACCTCGGTGGGTGTGCCGCGGGCGATGACGCCCCCGAGCTCGAGGGCGACCATCTCGTCGCAGATCGACGACAGCAGCGGCATGTCGTGCTCGATCACCAGCAGCGAACAGCCCGTGTGGTCGCGCACGCGCAGGAGCAGCGGCGCCAGCGCCTCGGACTCGCGCAGGGCCACGCCCGACGACGGCTCGTCGAGCAGGAGCACACTGGGGTCCTGGGCCAGGATGCAGGCCAGGTCGACGATGCGGCGGCTCCCGGTGGAGAGCTCGCTCACCAGCTTCTCGCGGAAGGCGCCCAGTCCCATCAGCTCGATGAGCTCCTCCACCCGCTCGTTGGCGGCCAGCTCTGACTCGTAGGCCGCGGGCAGGTGCAATGCGGCGGCCACCACGTCGCGCGACTGCAGGTGGCGCTCGAGCGCGACCGCGATCGTCTCCGCCACGGTGAGCGACGGGAACAGCCTGGCGTCCTGGAACGAGCGGCCGAGGCCGTTGGCGGCCCGGTCGTACGCGGGCCAGTCGCTGATGTCGTGGCCTCGCAGCAGCACCCGGCCGCCGTCGATGGTGAGGAACCCCGACACGCAGTCCAGCAGCGTGGTCTTGCCCGCCCCGTTCTGACCGATGAGCCCGAGGATCCGCCCCTTGTGCAGCTCGATGTCCACCCCGTCGACCGCTCGGATCCCCCCGAACCGCTTGGTCACCTCTCGGCACTCGAGCACGACCTGCGTGTCCCCCAGCGAACTCGCCCGGTTGGTCCCGGTATTCGGGGATGAACCGGGCGAGTCCGCTGACTTCTTGGTCTTGCCGTTGTTGTCGCGGGCGTTGGCGCCGGCGATGAAGACGGAGCGGAGGATGTCGGGGCGGTCGAGGAGCTCGACGGTGGGGCCCTCGAAGCGAACCTCCCCCTTCTCCATGAACAGGGCTCGCTGGGCGAGGGTGAGGGCCACGTTCACCGACTGCTCGACGAGCACGATGGTGGTGCCCAGCTCGTGGATGCGGCGCACGACATCGAGGAGCTGGCCGACGACGGTCGGCGCCAACCCGAGCGACAGCTCGTCGATCATGAGCAGCGACGGCCGGCAGATGAACGACTGCGCGAGCGCCAGCATCTGCTGCTCGCCGCCCGAGAGGTTGCCCGCCATCTCGTTGATGCGCTTCTCGAGGATCGGGAACAGATCGAGCACACGCGCCCGCGCCTCGGCCACCGCGCTCGGGTCGTTGCGCAGCAGCCAGCCCGCGAGCCGCAGGTTCTCCTCGACGGAGAGCGTCGGGAACACGCCCTTGCCGCCGGGCATGAGGGAGATACCGACCCGGGTCACCACGTCGGCCGGCTTGCCGGTGATCTCGGATCCCTGGAACTCGACGGTGCCGTGGGTCGGCTTCACGAGACCGGTGACGGCCTTGAGCAGCGTGGACTTGCCCGCTCCGTTGGTGCCGAGCAGGGCGACGATCTCGCCCTCGGTCACCTCCAGGTCGACGCCGAAGAGCACCTGCACCGGCCCGTAGGAGACGTCGAGGTCCTTGCAGCGGAGGATTGCGCTCACGCGTCGACCTTCTCGGGCTCGTCGCTCAGCGCGGTGGCGAGGAGGTCGACCTCGTCCTCGGGATGGTCCTCGTCGGGTGCGACTTCCTCGGTGCGCACGTCGGCCAACAGGCTGGGCACGACGATGCCCCGCCGGGCCGCGACCTGGCGCAGCGCGGCGTTGCGCACGGTGACGAGGGCCTGGGCCAGCCCGCCCCGCATGAACAGCAGGATGAACAGCAGGCCCGCACCTGTCACCAGCAGGCGCACGGGTCCGCTCACGATCTGCTCGAGCAGGCGCAGGCCGAAGACGCCGAGCAGCGCGCCGCCGATCGAACCGAGGCCGCCGATCACGGCCATGGAGAACACCTCGAGGGAGAGCGTCGGCTGGTAGGTGCCGGAGCCGGCGTGGTGCAGGACGACCACGTGCAGGCCGCCGGCCACGCCCGCGATCACGCCCGCGAGGATGAAGCCCGTCAGCTTGGCCGCCGTCGTCGGCACCGCGGCCGCGGCCGCGGCCCGCTCGTTCTCCTTGGTGGCGATGAGCACCCGGCCCGTGCGCGATCGGCGCACGCCGCGCGCGATCACGATGGTCAGCCCGAGCATGGCGAGACAGACGTAGTAGGTGACGCGGGCCCGCTCCATCGGGAAGCGCCCCCACAGCACGGGTCGGTCGCCGATGTCAGGCGTCAGCCCCGCGAACACGTTGGGGTTGAGCACGTAGCTGTCGAGGGCGACCGCGAAGGCCAGCGTGGACACCGCGAGGAACGGCCCGCGGATCCTCAGCGCGGGCAGGCCCAGCAGAATGGCGACGAACCCGCCCGCCGCGCCCGCGGCCAGCAGGGCGGTGAACAGGTCGACGTTCCAGTTCTCCAGGATGTTGCCGGTGACCACCGCGCCAATCCCCACGATGGCGAACTGGCCCAGGCTGATGTGCCCGCCCCATCCCGTGAGGATCACGAGGGAGATGGCGACCATGCCCCACACCAGGGCGAAGCTGATGAGGTCGACGACGCTCGGACGATCGGCGTAGACGACGGGGATCAGCAGCCCGACGGCCAGCACGACCAGCGCCAGGCCCACCTTCACGCCGCGCACCTCGGGCAGGTGGGCGAGCTCCCGCGGGATGGCGCGCGCTACACCCGTGTCCGACCACGACGACGCGCTCGCGTCCTGGGCGCGGGTGAGCCGGTCGCGCCGGAGGAGGAGCGCAAGGAGGATGACGGCGAGGAAGGCCACGTCCACCGACGACGGCGGGTAGTTCCACAGGACGACCTGCTCGAGGATGCCGAGCGCCACGCCCGCGCCGAAGGCGACGGGCAGGCTCTCCATGCGCGCCACCACCGCGGCGGCCAGCGCCGGCAGCAGGATGCCGGGTCCGGTGAGTGCGCCCGACGTCGTCCCTGCGAACGGCGCCTTGAGGATGAAGGTCAACGTCGCCAGCCCGCCCGCGACCATCCACAGGATGGTGGAGAGGCGGCGGATGGGGATGCCGAGGAGCAGGGCCCGCTCGGTGTTCTCGGCTGCGGCTCGCACCGCGATACCCGCGTCGGTGCGCAGCAGGAACCAGGCCAGGCCGCTGATGACGAGGGGCACGACGGCGAGGATGGCGAAGTGCTTGCCCTGGAAGATGATCGGCTCGATCGTGAACGACACGTCGATGGGTGTCTCGAACGCGCCGAGAAACGGCGGAGCGTGCAGCCAGCGGGGGATGAGCAGCTCGAAGCCGCCGAACACCTGGGCCAGCCCGATGGTGGCGACGGTGAGCACCAGCCGCGACGCGTTGGCGAAACGGCGGATGACCAGGAACTCCGTGAGCCCGCCGATGACGACGCCGAGCACCAGCCCGAGGCCCATGGCCAGCCAGTAGTTCCACCCCTTCTCGTAGAAGAGGTCGACGGCGAGGATGCCCGCCACGCCGCCCATCGACCCGTAGGCGAAGTTGATGATGCGGTTGGTGCGGTAGATGAGGATGAGCCCCATCGCCAGCAGCGCGGTCACCGTCCCCAACACCGCCCCGACCACCACGATGGCCAGCGGTATCCCGCGGGGCATGACCGCCCCCGCCACCAACCACACCACCCACGCCCCGAGGACCCCCGCTGCGATCTTCTGCGGTCTCGAGGAAATA
>JBEEFQ010000271.1:0-3444 GCA_041166245.1 Actinomycetota bacterium
GGCGGTCGCACCGCGGCGTCGATGCCCGTGGTCGTCCCCGAGTTGGCCGACACGTGCATCGTCGTCAACGGCGTGGCCAAGACCTACGCCATGACCGGGTGGCGGGTGGGGTGGCTCATCGGCCCGCCCGACGTCGTGAAGGGCGCGACCAACTACCAGTCCCACGCCACGTCCAACGTGGCCAACGTGAGCCAGCGGGCTGCGCTCGCGGCGGTAGTCGGTGACCTGACGTGCGTCGCGGAGATGCGCACCGCCTTCGACCGCCGTCGGGTTCGCATGTGGGAGCTGCTCAACGACATTCCCGGCGTGCGGTGCATCGAGCCCGAGGGGGCGTTCTACGCCTACCCCTCGTTCACGGGCGTGCTCGGGCGGGAGATCCGCGGCCGTCGTCCCGAGAGCACGCTGGAGCTGGCAGAGGTCCTCCTCGACGAGGCGCGGGTCGCCATCGTGCCTGGTGAGGCGTTCGGCACCCCCGGCTACGCCCGCCTCTCCTACGCCCTGGGCGACGACGACCTGGTCGAGGGCGTGACGAGGATCGGCAAACTGCTGGCCGAATAGGGGCCTGCGTTAGGTTCGCTGCCGATGGCCCGCATCCTCGTCACCGAAGAGATCGCCGACTCCGGTCTGCAGGCACTGCGCGACGCGGGCCACGAGGTCGACGTGCAGCTCGGGCTGTCACCCGAGGAGCTGCTCGCGGCGGTGCCGGGCGCGGCCGCCCTCATCATCCGCTCGGCGACCAAGGTGACGGCGCCCGTCATCGAGGCAGCCCATGCCCTGCAGGTGGTCGGCCGGGCCGGTATCGGGCTCGACAACGTCGACGTGGCGGCCGCCACCAAGCGCGGCGTCATGGTCGTCAACGCGCCGCAGTCCAACATCCTCTCTGCCGCCGAGCACACCGTCGCCCTGTTGTTGGCCGTCGCCCGCAACGTGCCCCAGGCCCACGCCGCGCTGAAGAACGGCAAGTGGGAGCGCTCGAAGTGGGAGGGCGTGGAGCTGCACGGCAAGACCCTCGGGGTGGTGGGGCTCGGACGGGTCGGCGCGCTTGTCGCACAGCGCGCCTCCGCGTTCGGCATGCGCCTCGTGGCGTACGACCCGTTCGTTTCCGCAGACCGGGCCCGGCAGATGGGCATCGAGCTCATGTCGCTCGAAGACCTGGTGCGCCAGGCCGACATCATCACCATCCACCTGCCCAAGACGCCCGAGACGCTGGGGCTGTTCGGCAAGGATCTCTTGGCCCAGGTGAAGCCCGACGTGCGCATCGTGAACACGGCCCGGGGCGGCATCGTCGACGAGCAGGCCCTGGCCGACGCCGTGCGCGAGGGCCGCGTGGCGGGCGCTGGCCTCGACGTGTTCGCCGAAGAGCCCACCACCTCCTCGCCGCTCTTCGGGCTCGACAACGTGATCGTCACGCCCCACCTCGGCGCGTCGACGCGCGAGGCGCAGGACAAGGCGGGCGTCACCATCGCCGAGCAGGTGCAGCTGGCGCTGGCGGGTGACTTCGTGCCCTTCGCCGTCAACGTCGCCGCCAGCGAGGCGTCGGAGACGGTGCGCCCGTTCCTCGCCCTGGCCGAGCGCGTGGGCCGCTTCTTCGCCGAGCTGGCCGGGTCGCTGCCCAACGTGCTTGACATCGAGTACCAGGGCGGGCTGGCCGACTACGACACCCGCATCCTCACTCTGTCGGTGCTGAAGGGCTTGTTCGGGGCGGGTTCGGAAGAGCCGGTGTCCTACGTGAACGCGCCGCAGCTGGCGGAGGAGCGCGGTGTCGAGGTGCGCGAAACCAAGGCGCCCGCGGCGCATGACTTCGTCAACCTCATCACCGTGCGCGGGGGTGACCACGCGGTCGCCGGCACGCTGGCCGGGCTGCGGGGCGAGCACCGCCTGGTGATGATCGACGAGCACAGCGTGGAGATCCCGCCCGCCCGGCACATGCTGGTCGTCCGCAACGAGGACCGCCCGGGCCGCGCCGCAGCGGTGCTGCAGACGTTGGGCGAGGCGTCGATCAACGTCTCCGACATCCACTTGGGCCGCTCCCCGGCCGGCGAGGCCGCCCTCATGGTCATCGCCGTCGACGAGTCCGTCCCCGTCGAGGTCGTCGACGCCGTGCGCGCCATCGACGGCGTCCTCTCCGCCCAACCCGTCAGCAGCGGCTAGCGGCTCCTCCAATCCCTCGCCCCCTGCGCTTTCGCGCGCTCACTGGGGCCAGGACCCCAGTCAGCGCGCGAAAGCGGATTGGGTTGGCGTGGTTGTCAGCGCTTGGCTTTGCGGAAGCCGTCGGCGACGGCGGCGTCCTCGGCTGCGTAGCAGCGGTCGGGGTTGGTGCGCTCGTAGGCGAACATGCCGGGCAGGTGGAAGATCTTGCTCGAGAGCTTGGCCCTGATGGGATGGGACTGCGGGCAGAGGCCGTCGCTGGAGGGCTCGACCCAAGCGACGCCGGGCGTGGGTTGCGGGGGCGGGGTGGGCTGGGGCGGGGGAGCGGGTGCCGCGCTCGGCTCCGGTCGGGCCGGCGCCGGCGCCGGTGCCGGCTCGGGCGACGGGCCGGGGCGTTGGGGCGTGACGGGCGGCCACGTCGGGGCCCCGACGCTGGCCGTGCGGTTCTCGCGCCGCTGCAGCACCTTGAGGACCGCGTACCCGAGGCCGGCGAGGAGTCCGAGCCGCAACCCCAAGCGGAATGTCCGCCTGATCACCCGGGCGAGCGTAGTCCCGAGGGGTTGACGGTTCGGGGCTCTGCTGTACGATGACGGGACCATGTCTGTCCAGGTTCTGCGCGCCAGCCTGCTCCTCCTTACCTGAGGCGAGCACGCGCGCGTGCGCGCCCCCACCTCCTGCGCCATCTGGCCAGGAGGTTTTCTTTTGCCCCCGATCTGACCCGAGAAGCGAGATGCTCCATGGCCCCGAAGCCCGTGATCCCGAAGAAGATGCCCTTCGAGAAGTACCAGGCGTTCCGGCCGCTCCCGCTCGCCCTTCCCGACCGGAGCTGGCCCAATCGCCAGATCGACAAGGCTCCGCTGTGGTGCTCGGTCGATCTCCGTGACGGCAACCAGGCGCTCATCGATCCGATGGACCCCGTGCGCAAGCTGCGGATGTTCGAGACCCTCGTGCAGATGGGCTTCAAGGAGATCGAGGTCGGCTTCCCGTCGGCGTCGCAGCCCGATTTCGACTTCGTGCGCAAGCTGGTCGAAGAGGACCGCATCCCCGACGACGTCACCATCCAGGTGCTCGTCCAGTGCCGGCCCGACCTGATCGAGCGCACCTACGAGTGCCTGCAGGGCGCGCCCCGGGCGATCGTCCACTTCTACAACTCGACGTCGGTGCTCCAGCGTCGAGTGGTGTTCGGGCTGGACAAGGACGGCATCACCCAGATCGCCGTGGACGCCGCCAAGCTCTGTCGCAAGCTCGAGGACCGCCTGCCCGGCACCGACGTGCGGTACGAGTACTCACCGGAGA
>JBEEFQ010000272.1:0-4773 GCA_041166245.1 Actinomycetota bacterium
TTGGATCCCGTCCGCCGCCTGCGGATCATGGCGGCTGCCCTGCCCGGCACCGCGCTCGTCGAGCGGGTGCTCGACGCGCCCTACGACGATGTCGCCGCCATGTGGGACGACCTCGAGCACTCGGTACCCGAGTTGGATCCGATCGTGCGGTCCGTGCGCGTCGTCAGCCGCGAGGGCGATCGGCTGCACATCGTTGCGAAGCAACTCATGCTGCCCGTGCCGGTGCACTTCGACGTCGAGCTCCAGGCCGGGTGGTGCTGGATGCAGTCGCGCACCTACCTCGTCGGGATGGCTGCGGTGCCGGTCGGTGAGGGCCGCACGCATTACGCACATCTGGAGGGTGCGCCGTGGCGCATCGGCCGGCTGGTGCGACCGCTCGTCCGCCGCCTCGTGCGGCTCGACGTGGCGGGCGTGGAGCGCGTGGCCCAGGCGCGCCGTCGCTAGCCTCGGCTTCGATGGACGTGATCACCGACGCAGCGTCGGCCCCGCCGCTGCCCGACGGATCGGTCGTCACGATCGGCGCCTACGACGGCGTGCACACCGGCCACCGCGCCCTCATCGACGAGGTGCGCAGGCTGGCGGCGACGCGTGGCTGCGACACGGCGGTGGTCACCTTCGACCGCCATCCGGCCATGGTGGTCAGGCCCGATTCGGCCCCGAAGCTCCTCACCGACCTCGAGCAGAAGCTCGAGCTCCTGGCCGAGACCGGCGTCGACCACACCTTGGTCGTGCACTTCGACGCCGAGCGGGCCAACGAGTCGGCCGAGGAGTTCGTGGACGAGGTGCTGGTCGGCGTGCTGCGGGCGCGTGCCGTCGTCGTCGGCCACGACTTCCACTTCGGCCACGGCCGGCGGGGCAACGTCGAGCTGCTCACCACGCTCGGGCGAGAGCACGGCTTCGACGTCCTCGGGCTCACCCTGTTCGACGACAACAAAGGCACCGCGCCGGTGTCGTCGACGCGCATCCGCGCGCTGCTGATCGACGGCGACGTGGTCGGTGCGGCCGAGCTGCTCGGGCGCCATCACGAGGTGCGGGGCGTCGTGCAGCGCGGTGACGGCCGCGGCGGCCCCGAGCTCGGCTACCCGACGGCCAACGTCGCCGTCCCCAACGACATCCTGCTGCCCGGCGACGGCATCTACGCGGGCTGGTACGAGCGCCCCAACGGCGACGCGCACCCGGCTGCCATCTCCCTCGGCCGCCGCCCCACGTTCTACGAGGACGCGGAGGAGTCCCTGCTCGAGGCCTACCTCCTCGACTTCTCGGGTGACCTCTACGGCGAGGCTGCCAAGGTCCGCTTCGTCACCCGCCTGCGGGGCGAACAGCGCTTCGACTCCGTCGACGCCCTGATCGCCCAGATGGGCCACGACGTCGACGCCACCCGCCAGGCCCTCGCCTAACTGCACGTCTCGAGGAAATGGCGTACCGAATCGGTACGCCATTTCCTCGAGACGAAGGGTGTCAGTCGTCCAGGGGGCGCTGGCGTTGGCGCTTGCGCTCGGACTGGCGCTTCTTGTCGGAGAGGCGGCGCTCCTTGGCGCCCTTGGACGGCCTCGTGGCCCTCCGGGGCTTCTCGACCTTGAGGGCGTCGGCCAGCTTCGAGCGGAGGCGCTCGAGGGCCAGGTCCCTGTTGCGGCCCTGGGAGCGGGTGTCAGAGGCCGCCACTCGCACGACCGGCCCCAGCTTGTCCACCAGCCTGGCCCGCTGCCTGGGCCCGAGGGAGGGCGACCCTGCCACGTCGAAGACGACCTCGGCCCTCGTGTTCGACGTGTTGGCGTGCTGGCCGCCCGGCCCGCCGCTGCCCGTGAAGCGCCACGTGAGCTCGTCGAGGGGGATCTGGCACGATGAGGAAACCCGCAGCTGGTTGGGAGCCGCTTCAGGCATGCCTGCTAGCATGACCCGTTCAAATGCCTGAGAAGTCCACCACTATCGCCGAGCACCGACTCCACGAGACCGACACCGGCTCGCCCGAGGTACAGGTTGCCCTGCTCACCGAGCGCATCAAGCGCCTCACCGAGCACCTGCAGCTGCACAAAGGCGATCATCACACCCGACGAGGGTTGATGAAGCTGATCGGTCAGCGGCGTCGCCTGCTCGACTACGTCATGGACAACGACGTCGAACGATACCGGGCACTCATTGCCCGGCTCGGTCTACGCCGCTAGGTATTTCGCAGCATGAAGGACGGCCAAGGGGCCGTCCTTCTTCACATATGGCAGCGGCCTGGGGGTCAGCTGCCAGTCGTGAGTCACCCGGGGTGCGGGTGGTTGACAACTGGGAACTGGCCCCGCCGCCGCCAACGAGCACCAAGGAGGGTGCACATGGCCGACGCCAACCGCGTCGCCGGTCCCATCACCGGGACCGACAAAACCCTGTCGTTCGAGACAGGCAAGCTTGCCCAGCAGTCCCAGGGCGCAGTCGTCGCCCAGATCGGCGAGACGGTCGTGCTGGTCACGGCCAACGCCGAGAAGAAGGTCAGGGAAGGCATCGACTTCTTCCCGCTGACCGTCGACGTCGAAGAGAAGATGTACGCGGCCGGGAAGATCCCCGGTTCGTTCTTCCGGCGTGAAGGTCGTCCGACCGACAACGCCATCCTCACCTGTCGCCTGATCGACCGGCCCCTGCGCCCGTCGTTCGCCAAGGGCTATCGCAACGAGACCCAGGTCGTCGCCACGGTGATGAGCGCGGATCAGGAGAACCCGCACGACGTGCTCGCCATCAACGGCGCGTCGGCGGCCCTCATGCTCTCGGGTATCCCGTTCGAGGGCCCCATCGGCGCCGTGCGCCTCGCGTACGACACCGAGGGTGAGTGGAAGCCCAACCCCACCTACCAGGAAGGCGACGAGGCCACCTTCGAGCTCGTCGTCGCCGGCCGGGCCGTCGGTGACGATGTCGCGATCATGATGGTCGAGGCCAGCGGCACCGAGAAGGCGTGGACCTACTACGAAGAGGGCGCGCCCAAGGTCACCGAGGAAGCCATCGCGGCCGGCCTCGAAGCGGCCAAGACGTGGATCAAGGAGTCGATCGAGCTGCAGAACGAGCTCGTCGCCAAGGCCGGCGTTCACGCCCCCATCCCGTACGAGCCCGTCAGCGATTACGGCGACGACGTGTTCGCCAAGGTGAGCGAGGTCGGCACCGACCTGCTCTCCAAGGCCAACAGCATCTCGGACAAGGCCGAGCGCAACGCAGCCAACGACGCGGCTGCCGCCGAGATCACCGAGAAGGTGGCCGGCGAGTTCGAGGGCCGCGAAGGTGAGATCAAGCAGGCCATCCGGTCGCTCACCAAGCAGGTCGTGCGCACCCGCATCGTCACGGACGGCGTCCGCATCGACGGGCGCGGTCCCGCCGACCTGCGCCCCGTCACCTCCGAGGTCGGCCTGCTCCCGACGGCACACGGCTCCGGCCTGTTCCAGCGGGGCGAGACCCAGGTGCTCAACGTCACCACCCTCGGCATGCCGCGCATGGACCAGCTCCTCGACACCATCGGTATCGACGAGAAGAAGCGCTACATGCACCACTACAACATGCCGCCCTACTCCAACGGTGAGACGGGTCGCATCGGTGGCACGAAGCGCCGCGAGATCGGCCACGGCCTGCTCGCCGAGCGGGCCCTGCTGCCCGTGGTCCCGAGCGTCGAGGAGTTCCCCTACGCGCTGCGCCTCGTCTCCGAGGTGCTGTCGTCCAATGGCTCCACGTCGATGGGCTCGGTCTGCGGATCGACGCTCTCGCTCATGGACGCGGGCGTGCCCATCAAGGCGCCGGTCGCCGGCATCGCCATGGGCCTGGTCTACGCCGAGGGCAAGTACACGACCCTCACCGACATCCTCGGTGCTGAAGACGCGTTCGGCGACATGGACTTCAAGGTCGCCGGCACGGCCGACTTCGTGACCGCCCTGCAGCTCGACACCAAGATCGACGGCCTCCCGGCCGATGTCCTCGGTGCCGCCCTGCAGCAGGCCAAGGAAGCCCGCCTCAAGATCCTCGAAGTCATGGCCGGCGCCATCGCCGAGCCCCGCCCCGAGGTCAACGACACGGCGCCGAAGATCATCAGCTTCGAGATCCCGATGGACAAGATCGGCGAGGTCATCGGGCCCAAGGGCAAGGTCATCAACGCCCTGCAGCTCGAGACGGGCGCCAACATCAACGTCGACGACGACGGTTCGGTCGGCACGGTGACCATCGGCTCCAAGG
Source organism: Actinomycetota bacterium (assembly GCA_041166245.1). GTDB lineage: Bacteria > Actinomycetota > Acidimicrobiia > Acidimicrobiales > JAFATL01 > JBEEFP01. The sequence goes on from JBEEFQ010000272.1 coordinate 4,189, forward strand.
ACGGCGCGGCCGTCACCGAGGCACGCCGCCGCATCGAGCTCATCCTCGACCCGCCCGCAGCCGAAGTCGGCGCCGTGTACCAGGGCAAGGTTGTCAACATCACCAAGTTCGGCGCCTTCGTCAACATCCTCCCCGGTCGCGACGGTCTGGTCCACATCTCCAAGCTCGGCCGCGGCAAGCGCATCGACCGGGTGGAAGACGTGGTGGATCTGGGCGACGACATCGAGGTGCGTGTCGACGACATCGATCCCCAGGGCAAGGTCTCGCTCAGCCTCGTCGGCGACGATGACGGTGACGGCGGCGACGACGGTGGCAACGGTGGTGGCGACGCTCCCCGCGAGCGCAGCGCTGCTCCCCGCCGCGACCGAGAGGACGCACCCCGGCGCGACCGCGAGGACGCTCCGCGCGAGCGCAGTGGTGGTGGCGGTGACCGCGTCGAGACCGTTTCCTTCGAGGACACGTTCGAGAAGGAGCTCGCCGGCCAGTTCGGCGACCTCGGCCCCGCCGATCAGGGTGGCCGCCGCGAAGGCAGCGGTGGAGGTGGCGGCGGCGGTCCCCGTCGCAACCCCCGTCGTGGCGGACGTC
>JBEEFQ010000273.1:0-5963 GCA_041166245.1 Actinomycetota bacterium
GGAACGCCAGCCCCTTGCGGCCGTCGAGGTCGGTGTCGAACGGCGACGGCCAGGGCCGGCTGCCGTCGGGTGCCGTCTCGAGGCCCATCGGCGACCAGCCGTCCACGAACCCCATGATGTAGAAGGCCCGGCCGAGCACATTCGTGTCCTTGCACGCGGCGATCGCCGGCGTGTGCGGCACGTCGGTGGCGTCGAGCGCCTCGATGATCCGCCACTCCCGCCAGATGCCCTCATCGCGGCTCTCGGGCGCCGTGACCGGGGGGATGCGCAACGCGCCATGGAGCTCGCCACGACGGATCTCGTAGATCTCGTTCTGTGAGCCACCAGCGATGAAGTCGTGCTCGACCGCCTCGCCCTTCCCGGGGAGTCCCTGTTCGTCCAACCAGCGGGCGAGGCGGTCGACGTCGATCACAGATTCCCGACCTCCAGTTCGATGAGGTCGCCGTACTGCGCCTTGGCCGCCTCGATCTTGCCGGGGATCCATTCGCTGGGCCACATGCCCTCGGCGGCGCGGTGGTCGCGCAGGATCTGGCGGGCAACGGTGATCTTGTGAACCTCCGTCGGCCCGTCGGCCAGCCCCATCACGCCGGCGCCGTGGATCATCCCGAAGAAGGGCATCTCATTGGTGGTGCCCAGGGCGCCGTGCACCTGCATGGCACGCCAGGCGATGTCGTGCAGCACGGTGGGCATGACGACCTTGGCGACGGCGATGTCCTTGCGCACCCGCTTGTAGTCGGTGTACTTGTCGATCTCCCACGCGGTGTAGAGCACGAACAGCCGGAACTGCACGAGCTGGGCGTAGGAGTCGGCGATGTATCCCTGCACGAACTGCTTGTCGGCCAGCAGGCTTCCCTGAGTCTCCCTACTGAGCGCCCGCTCGCACATCATGTCGAACGCCTTCTGCGCCATGCCGATGGTGCGCATGGCGTGGTGGATGCGGCCGCCGCCGAGCCGGGTCTGGGCGATGACGAAGGCTTGACCCTCGCCCCCGAGCAGGGCGTCCGACGGCACCCGCACGTCGTCGTAGTGGATCAACGCGTGCCAGCCCTCGTTCATCGGCTCGCCCCAGAGACCCACGTTTCGTTCGATCGTGACTCCGGGTGTATCAGAGGGCACGAGGAACATCGACATGCCCTTGTACGGACTGACGTCGGGGTTGGTGACCGCCATGACGATCAGGAACGAGGCCGTCTTGGCGTTGGAGGAGAAGTACTTCCTGCCGCTGATCACCCACTCGTCCCCGTCCCTGGTGGCGCGGGTCGTGAACATCGTCGGGTCGGCGCCCGCGTGCGGTTCGGTCATCGAGTAGGTCGAGAACATCTCGCCGTCGAGCAGCGGCTGCAGGTACCGGTCCTTCTGCTCCGGCGTGCCGTAGTGGGCGATGATCTCGGCGTTGCCGGTGTCGGGCGCCTGGCAGCCGAACACGATCGACGCCCACAACGAACGGCCCAGGATCTCGTTGAGGAGCGCCAGCTGCAGCTGGCCGTGGCCCTGGCCGCCGAGCTCCCGCCCGAGGTGGGTCGCCCAAAGACCCTGGGCCCGCACCTCGTCCTTGAGAGGATCGACGATGCGACGCTTCGCCTCGTCGAGCGGCACGAACTGCTGGTGAGGGAAGAGGTAGTCGAGGGGCTCGACCTTCTCGCGCACGAACGCCGCCGCCCAGTCGAGCTTTGCCTGGTATTCGGGTTCGGTCTCGAAGTCCCACGCCATGCGGCTCCTCTCGTTCGCTCGCCGTTTCTAGCTCGTGCGCCCCGGGCCGGGCCACGACCTCGAAGGTAGGGTTCGGGATGTAGTCACCGAGCTCGCCGAGCACGGCGATCTGCAATTCCAAACAGCTCTTGACGGGAGAGACGTGGCCGAGACACCGGAGGTCAACCCGGAGACACGGATGCTCATCGACGGCAAGCTCGTCGAGGCCGATTCAGGGAAGACGTTCGCCAACTACAACCCGGCCACCGAGGAACTCCTGGGCCAGGTCACCGACGCCTCCGCGGCCGAGATGCAGCGGGCCATCGACGCGGCACGCCAGGCGTTCGACACCACCGACTGGTCGACCAACCGCGCCCTGCGCAAGCGCTGCCTCGAGCAACTGCAGGAGGCGCTCGAGGGCGAGCGCGAGGAGCTGCGCGAGCAGATCATCCTCGAGGTCGGGTCCCCCCGCATGCTGACCAATGGCCCGCAGCTCGACGTTCCCCTGGAACACGGCCTCAGGTACCCGATCACGCTCATCGACGCGTACGAGTGGGAGACCCGGCTCCCCGACGCCGTCAACATGCAGGGCAACACCGACTCCCGGCGCGTCGTGCGGGAGCCGGTCGGCGTGGTCGGCGCCATCGTGCCGTGGAACTTCCCATTCGAGGTGACGATCAACAAGCTCGGGCAGGCGCTGGCCACCGGCAACACGGTGGTCCTCAAGCCCGCCCCCGACACACCCTGGAACGCGACGCTGCTCGGGCGGCTCATCGCCGAGAGCACCGACATCCCGCCGGGCGTGGTCAACGTGGTCACCAGCTCCGACCACCTCGTGGGTGAGGAGCTGACGCTGTCGCCCAAGGTGGACCTCATCTCCTTCACCGGTTCGACGGCAGTGGGCAAACGCATCATGGAGAAGGGCGCCGGCACGCTCAAGCGCCTCTTCCTCGAGTTGGGGGGCAAGTCGGCGACCATCGTCCTCGATGACGCCGACTTCCCCTCCGCGCTGATGATGGGATTCGCGGTGTGCACCCACGCGGGCCAGGGCTGCGCCATCCCGACGCGCATGCTCCTGCCCCGCTCCCGCTACGACGAGGGCGTCGAGCTCCTCACGCAGTACCTGAGCGGAGTTCCGTACGGCGACCCGCAGCGGCCGGACGTCCTCATGGGCCCGCTGATCTCCGAGAAGCAGCGCGCCCGCGTGCTCGGCTACATCGAGAAGGGGGTGGCCGAGGGCGCGACGCTCGCCCTTGGCGGCGGCCGCCCCGAGCACCTGGACAAGGGCTGGTTCGTCGAGCCGACGATCTTCACCGACGTCGACAACGACATGACGATCGCCCAGGAGGAGATCTTCGGCCCAGTGCTCGCGGTCATTCCGTTCGACGACGACGACGACGCCGTGCGCATCGCCAACGACAGCATCTACGGCCTGAGCGGCGCCGTGTACTCCGCCTCGTTCGATCGTTCGCTGGCCGTCGCCCGGCGAGTGCGCACGGGAACGATGAACGTGAACGGCGGCATCATCTACGGCGCCGACCTGCCGTTCGGCGGTTACAAGGAGAGCGGCATCGGACGCCAGAACGGCACTGCCGGCTTTGACCAGTACCTCGAGATCAAGTCGCTGGCCTGGCCGGCGTCGGCGTCCCCGTCGTAGCGGAGCCGACGCTCACATCCGGCCCAGGAGGAACTGGACCACCGGCGTGGCGGCCGGGAACGCCTCGGTGACCCCGGCGCTGAAGTACCCCTGGTCGGAGATGACCGTCTGTGCGTTGATCGCACTCGCCGCGTCGCTGCAGAGGAACACGAGCGGGTAGGCCTGCTCGGCGGGCGTCGACGGCTCGGTGCCGACGTCGGCGCGGTAGTCGGAAGCGAATCCGAGCCACATCTCCTTGTTGGCCTGCGCGAGGGGCGTGTCGGTCGGCCCCGGGCAGATGGCGTTGATCCGGATGCCGCGCTTGAGCATCGGGTACGCCTCCCTCGCCACGTACGCGCACAAGGCCTGCTTCATGTGGAAGTAGTCGGCTTTGCCGTTGTCGTGGACCCACTTGACGGCCGCGTCCCAGTCGTGGGTGTCCAGCAGCTGCTGCAGTAGAGCGAAATTGGCCTCCCAGCCCAGGCCTGCGGCCGACGAGATCACGCCAATGGCGCTGCCACGCGGGAGCATCTCTCGCTCGAGCAACTTGTCGATGAGGTACCGGTGGCCGATGAAGTTGATGCGCTCGATGCCCGGCGTGCCATCAGCGACCCCGGCACACGAGAAGAGGGCGTCGATTGTGCCGCCGCACGCGTCGATGCCGGCGTCAATCGACTCCTTCTCGGCCAGGTTCACGTGGATGGGCTTGGCCCCCGGCAGGGTGATGTCGGCGTAGTCCATGACGACGACCTCGGCCCCCGCGTCCTGCACGAGCGCGGCGGTGGCAGCGCCCATGCCAGTCGCGCCGCCCACCACCAGGGCCCGCTTGCCGTCGTACCGGAACGCATCGAAGAGACCCATGGGGTTTGCTCCTGTCGGATGATGGCCAGCGCTGATGCTGGCCCGCGGGGAGGAAGGATGCCCTGTCGGGCGGTCGCAGGGGGCGTGGTCGGGCCTCGCGACGCGCTGGCTAGCGCATCCGCCACTCGACCCGGCCCTGCTTCGCGAAGCGCTGCTGACCCTCGAACAGTGACGCGGGGTCCGAGCCCAGTCGCACGATGACCTTGGCCATGTCCAGCGCCTGCGCGCGCGAGAGCTCGCGCGCCGCCCAGAGGGACCGCACCGTGCCCTGGATGGCGGTGGCGGGGGCCGACGCGACGATGGCCGCGAAGCGCTGGGCCGCCTCCGCCAGCTCGGCGCCCTGAACCACCTCGGTGACGAACCCGATGTCGTACGCCCGTGCCGCCGACATGCGCTCGTGGGCGCCGGCGAGTGAGATGCGCATGATCTCGTGGAACGGCATCTTCTGGAGCAGGTGGATGGACTCGAAGCAGGCGGTCATGCCGAAGGTCACGTGGGGGTCGAAGAACGTGGCGTGCTCGGCCGCAATGATCACGTCGACCTCGCCCAACAGGTAGAACGCTCCCGCACAGGCCATCCCGTTGACCGCGGCGATGATCGGCTTCCACAGGTCGTTGGTCTTGGGCCCGATGTTCTCGCCCGGATCGTCGAAATGCCACGGCGTCGCCGACGCGTAGCCGGTCTCGCCCCGCTGCTTGCCGACGTCCTCCGCGGACTCCCAGCCGCCCATGGTCTCCTCGCGGTCGATACCGGCGCAGAACGCCTTCTCGCCCGCGCCAGTGAGCACCACCACCCGCACCTCGTCCTCCCGGCGCAGGGCACGCCAGATGGCGTGCAGCTCCTTCTGCATCTGCTGGTTGAACGCGTTGTGCACCTCAGGGCGGTTCAGCGTGACCGTCGCCACCCCGTCCTTCACGTCATAGAGAATCGTCTCGAAGTCGTCCACGAGGCGCGACCGTACGCGCGATCCCGATGACTTTGCAGATCGTCGTTGACGCCGTCAGCAGAACGGTCCGAGGCACAGCACCTAGGACGGCGGCGGGACGAAGTCGTCGATGAGCGCTGCAAGTTCCAGCGGCGTGTCACCTTGGAGGCTGTGCCCCGCCTCGGTGACGCGTTCGACCCGCGCGGCAGGACAGCGCCGGAGCAGCTCGGCCTCGTCGGCGTCGTCCACGACTGACTGCGCGCGCATCCCTCGGGCCAGCATCAGGGGAATCTCGAGGTCAGAGATGGCATTCCAAAGCCCGCTGAACTCACCATCGATGCCGGTGGCGTAATCGGCAGAGCGGTGGCGTGCATGGCGCCAGACCCACGATCCGTCCTCACGCTGCACGGCGTTGTGGAGGATCCCGCGCCGCAACGACGAGGCCGTGCGGGTCGGGTTGAACTGGATCGTGCGCTCGAGCAGCTCGTCGAAGCTGTCGAAGCTCTCCGGGCCGTGCACGAACGCAATGATCGGGCTCGCCTTGTCGGCGTTCGCGCCCGGCGTGACGTCGACGAGCACCAGTGCCCGCACGAGCTCGGGGTGGGCCGCGGCCAGCGCGACCGCGGTCATGCCGCCGAGCGACATGCCGACCACGCCGGCCGCGTGCGGGGCGAGCGCGTTGATCGTCACTGCGACGTCCTCGGCATTGGCGCGCAGGTCCATCGGCCCACCCCGATAGCCGTCGGAGTGGCCATGACCGGGCAGATCCACGCACACCATCGGTCGGCCGAGGGCGAGCGCCACGGTGTCCCATGTGTGGGCGTTCTGGGCGCCACCGTGCAGGAAGACGAG
>JBEEFQ010000274.1:0-3987 GCA_041166245.1 Actinomycetota bacterium
AAGATGCCGACGTGGGTGGCGAGGGTCTTGCCGGGGATGCCGACCTCGAAGTCGACCTCGGTCTCTCCGCTGCGCAGGTGGCCGACGGGCAGGTCGCCCATGCGCGTTTGCAGGAAGGCGAAGTCGGCGGGCTCGGGGGCGACGACCTTGGAGAACTGCGTCGGCAGCGACTTGGGCTTGCGGAACTCGCTGCCGTCGGGCGTGAGGTAGCCGAGGCACCGGCACGACGCGACGCGATAGGTGCGTTTGGCCGTGTCGTAGAGGGGATGGGCACCCGAGTCGCCGCGGTCGTCGTCGGACAGCAGCGTGCCGGCCACGCGCTCGGCCCACCCCGGCTCGCGGTGCTCGGTGCCGTAGGTGACGTCGACGATGCGGAACAGGTAGCGCCGGCCGGTGGCCTCGTCGACCGCGACCAGCAGCTCACCGAGGAACAGGTCCTCGTCGGGCGCGGCGCGGAACGTGCCTTCCAGCACGTTCTTGCCGAACAGGCGGCCGCGCGACATCAGAAGCGCTCCATCAGCGCGTGGCGGTCGGTGAGGGCGCGCTCGCGGACCTCTTCGGGGACGCCGGCGCCGGCCAGCGCGTCGTCGAGCTGGAAGCGCACCTCCTGGCGCAGCCATCCCGGGCACGCGGCCAGACGGTCGGCGACGCTCAGGGGATACGGGTAGCCCGGAAAGGCGGCGTCGTCGCACAGGGCGCTGATGGCTGACAGCGCGGGCTCGGGGTCGGCGTCGGCGGGCAGGTCGACGCGGAACGCGAAGCGGGCGTCGGGGTCGAGGCGGGCGGCGACGACCTGGATGCCATATCCCACGTCGGCTCGGGTGTGGGCGACGGGCGCCCACCACATGGCCCGGGAACCGAGGGCGCGCTCGGCCTCGAGCTCGAGCTGGCCGAGCAGCGGGGCGGCGCCACGTGAGAGCGAGGAGTGCTTGGTGATCGACGCCAGCGTGACACCCCGTTCCGCGGCGTGCGCCAGCAGGCGGGCCAGCCACGCCGAGGGGATGCGCCAGTCGGGCTGCAGGTCGCCGTCGACCAGCACCAGCGCGCCTGCGTCGGCCTCGTCGATGGAACGCTGCACCGCGTCCCACTCCCACCGGTCACGCAGGAGGTTGACGTCGACCGCGGCCTCGGGGTTGAGCCCGTCGAGGGCGAGGGACGCGAGCACGCCAAGGCGCTCACCGGGCCCGAGGAGGTGGGCCCGCAGCTCACCTTCTTCTTCGAGCACGCAACTGCCGTCGCGGAAGCGCACCCGTGAGGCCCGGGTGACGAGGAGCTGCAGGCAGCGGGCGTCGGCCACCAGCGACTGACCCCCGTCGACGGCCCACACGTCGGCGGGGGGAGTGGTGCGGGCCAGCGGCTGGATGGCGATGGACGCCTCGAACTCGAGGTCGCCCGTGCCCGGGTCGGCCAGGGCGTCGGCCCCGGCTGCACCCGTGAGCAGCGCGGCCAGCCGGGCCGCGGCGGTCTCGAGGGACGAAGCAGTCACAGGAACATGATCGCAGGGGGGTGTGACAACTTACAAGGGTGTGATTAGGCTCCGCCCGTGGCCAAGCTGATCTTCGGGGCGATCACGTCGCTCGACGGCTACATCGCCGACGAGGACGGCAACTTCGACTGGGCCGAGCCCGACGAGGAGGTGCACAGCTTCGTCAACGACCTCGAGCGGTCGATCGCCACCTATCTCTATGGGCGCCGGATGTACGAGGTGATGGTCGCATGGGAGACGCCGGAGACCTTCGCCGACCAGGAGCCCATCCTGCTGGACTACGCGGCGGTGTGGCAGGCGGCGGAGAAGATCGTCTACTCCACCACGCTGGCGACGGCGTCCAGCGCCAGGACCCGGATCGAGCGCACCTTCAACCCCGAGGCGGTGCGGGCGCTGAAGGCGTCGGCGACGGCGGACATGAGCGTTAGCGGTCCGCACCTCGCGGCCCAGGCGTTCGAGGCCGGGCTGGTCGACGAGATCCGCCTGTTCGTCTCGCCCGTGGTGGTGGGCGGCGGGAACCGGGCCCTGCCCGACCATGTGCGTCTGTTCCTCGAGCTGGTCGACGAACGCCGCTTCGACAACGGCGTGGTCCACCTCCACTACCGCACCCGGACCTGAGTTCGGGCGGGCGGCCCGTAAACTGGTCGGTATGCCGAGAGCCATCTGGAGTGGATCGATCAGCTTCGGGCTCGTCAACGTCCCCGTGAAGATGACGACGGCCGTGTCGACCAAGGACGTGCGCTTCCACCAGCTGCACGCGGCCGACAACACCCGCATCCAGCAGAAGCGGTTCTGCCCGGCCGACGGCGAAGAGGTGGCCTTCGACGAAATCGTCAAGGGCTACGAGATCGCACCCGGGCAGTACGTGGTCGTCACGCCCGAGGAGCTGGCCAACCTCGACCCGGTGGCCACCCACACCATCGACATCGAGGAGTTCGTCGACCTCGACCAGATCGACCCCATCTTCTTCGACCACCCCTACTACCTGGTGCCCGACGCCAGGGCGTCGAAGCCCTATGCGCTCTTGGTGCGGGCCATGGAGAACAGCAACAAGGTGGGCATCGCCCGCATGGTGATGCGCACCAAGCAGTACCTCACCGCGCTGCGGGCCAAGGACGGCGCCCTCGTCATGGCCACCCTCCTCTACGGCGACGAGGTGCTCCCCATCGAGGAGCTGGACGTCCCCGGCATCGAGGTGGAGCTCACCGACCGGGAGCTGCGGATGGCCGAGCAGCTCATCGAGTCGCTGAGCGAGAAGTTCGATCCCGACAAGTTCCGCGACGAGTACCGCGAGAAGGTCATCGAGCTCATCGAGAAGAAGGCCGAAGGCCAGGAGATCGTCGCCCAGCCCGTGAGCGAAGCTCCCACGCCGGTGGTGGACCTCATGGCCGCCCTCGAAGCGAGCCTGGCCGCCGCCAAGGCCGACGCCAAGAAGTAGTGGCCGCCGAGGCCACCAAGGTCGAGGTCGACGGGCGGACGCTCTCGCTGACCAATCTCGACAAGGTGCTGTACCCGACCGTCGGTTTCACCAAGGGTCAGGTCATCGACTACTACGCGCGCATCGCACCGGTGATGCTGCCCCACCTCGAGGGCCGGCCCCTCACCCTCAAGCGCTATCCCAACGGAGTGGACGACAAGTTCTTCTACGAGAAGAACTGCCCCAAGCACCGGCCCGACTGGATGCGCACGCTGCCCATCGAGGCCAAGGGATGGAACAGCCGGGCCCAGAAGGGAACGATCGTCGAGTACTGCCTGGCCGACGAGCCCGCGGCGCTGGTGTGGACCGCCAACATGGCCGCCCTCGAGCTGCACCCCGGCCTGGCCACCGAGGAGGACCTGCAGTGCCCCACGTGCGTGGTCTTCGACCTCGACCCCGGCGCGCCGGCCGACGTGGTCGACTGCGCCCAGGTGGCGCTGTGGCTCCGCGACCTGTTCAGCCAGCTGGGGCTGCAGTCGGTCATCAAGACGTCGGGCTCCAAGGGGCTGCAGCTCTACCTGCCCCTCAACACCCCGACGACGTTCGACGACACGTCCGCCTTCTCCCAGGCCGTCGCCCAGGTGCTCGAGCAGAAGCACCCGAAGCAGGTCGTCAGCGTGCAGGCCAAGGAGAAGCGCAAGGGCAAGGTGCTGGTGGACTGGTACCAGAACTCCGACTTCAAGACGACGATCGGCGTCTACTCGCTGCGGGCGCGTGAACGGCCCACCGTGTCGACGCCGATCACGTGGGACGAGGTCGAGCAGCTGCACGAGAGCCGTGACGCGTCGACGGTCGTGTTCGAGGCCGACGACGTGCTGGCCAGGGTCTCCGAGCACGGCGATCTGTTCGCGCCCCTGGTCGACGTCGAACAGGAATTGCCGACCCTCGGTTGAGCACCACCCTCGTCACCGGCGCCCAGCGCATCGCGTGGCGGCTGCAGGGCCAGCACCTGCTGGACCGAGCGCCGGCCCGCTCGCTGGTCAAGGTCACGTCCGAGCTGTGCGGCCTGCACGCCCAGCTCATG
>JBEEFQ010000275.1:0-6411 GCA_041166245.1 Actinomycetota bacterium
TGCGACATCGGCGAGATCACCGGGCTGATCGGGCCGAACGGCGCCGGCAAGACCACGCTCTTCAACGTCATCACCGGCCTCCAGGAGACCGTCAGCGGACGGGTGCTCCTCGACGGCAAGGACATCACCGGGCTCAAGGCCCACGCCCGCGCCCGGCGGGGGATCGCCCGCACGTTCCAGCGCCTCGAGGTGTTCGGCTCGCTGTCGGCCCGAGAGAACATCCTGGTGGCGGCCGAGATCCGCAACAGCTGGGCGTCCGACAAGGAGGACGCCCGCCACACCGTCGAGGACATCATCGACCTGGTGGGGGTGCGGGCGGTTGCCGAGGAGCGGGTCGACTCCATGCCGACGGGGTTCGCCCGTCTGGTCGAGCTGGGTCGGGCGCTGGCGACGCGGCCCAAGGTGCTGCTGCTCGACGAGCCCGCGTCGGGCCTGGACGACAGCGAGTCCGATGCGTTCGCCGACCTGCTCATCGAGCTGGCGCGTGACGGCATGGCGATCCTGCTGGTGGAGCACGACGTGCAGCTCGTCATGAAGGTCTGCGCCATGATCCACGTCCTCGACTTCGGGGCCATCCTCGCGGTCGGGACGCCGGATGAGATCCAGAAGGACGAGCGGGTGCTCGAGGCCTATCTGGGCGCCAGCACCTGATGGCCGCCTCGGCGCACGCGCCGCTGCTCGAGCTGCGCGACGTGCGCGCCGCCTACGGGAAGATCGAGGTGCTGCACGGGGTCGACCTGGTCGTTCCCGAGGGGTCGGTGGTCGCGCTGCTGGGCCCCAACGGCGGGGGCAAGACGACCACGCTCAAGGTCGCGTCCGGGCAGATGACGCCGACCGCGGGGTGCGTGCACATCGCCGACAGCCACGTCAATGGCGCGTCGGCCGACTCGCTGGCCCGGCTCGGCGTCTGCACCATCCCCGAGGGGCGGGGCATCTTCCCGAACCTGACGGTGCGGGAGAACCTGCGCATGGCGACGTACGGCGGCATCGAGATGGAAGAGGTCGAGTCGGTCGCCTACACACGGTTCCCGCGGTTGGGCGAGCGGCGCACACAGGTGGCGGGCACGCTCTCGGGCGGCGAGCAGCAGATGCTCTCGCTGGCGCGCGGCCTGGCCGTCAACCCCGCGCTGCTGATGCTCGACGAGCTCTCCATGGGACTGGCGCCGCTCATCGTCGAGCAGCTCTACGAGATCGTCGCCCAGATCGCCGAGGAGGGTGTCTCCATCCTCGTGGTCGAGCAGTTCGCCCGCACCGTGTTGGGCGTCGCCGACTACGCCGCCATCATGCTCCACGGCCGTATCACCAGCGTCGGCCAACCCGCCGACCTCGAAGAAGAACTCAGCGCCGCCTACCTGGGCGCCTAGCGAGCCCCAACCCCTTGGGTGCACTTGGGGGCGTATATGTCCACAACTGCACCCAACGAATTCTTGTCACACCCTCACGGCATCCTTGGTGGGCATGCGCAAGGTGCTCGAGTTCGCAGCGAAGCGATACAGCGTGTTCACCAGGGGCGAGGCGATCAGGCTTGGTGCCACACCCGGCCAGTTGAGGACCGCGTTGCGGTCCGGGATCATCGAACGGGCGGGCTGGGGGATCTACCGCGTCACAGGCTCGGTCGAGACGTGGCGACAGAAACTCATGATCGCTGTGCTGGCGGCCGGGCCGGGCGCCGCAGTCTCCGGCCGGGCCGCGGCCGCGCTCTGGCGATTGCCGGGATACCGAGTCGGCCCGGTGGTGATCACACAGCCTCGTCGACCCAGCCGCCGGTTCAAAGTTGCGCACGAGCACAGCTCGCGTTTCCTCCCCGAGCACCACGTGCGGGTCGTCGACGGGATTCCCGTCACGTCGCCTGAGCGCACGGCCTTTGACCTCTGCGCGCATGCCGCTCCTAAACGAGCGCTCAGACTGGTCAAGACCGTGATCTCCATGCGGCTGACGACCTACTCCGACCTGGCGGTCACGCTGGCCGAGACATTCGCGCCCGCTCGTCCTGGGAGCCGAGAGTTCCGTGCCGCCCTGGCGAAGATCGACGACAAGCCGGTGACTGAGAGCGAGCTCGAGGACCTCGTCGAGGCCGTCCTGCGTGCCGCCGGACTGGAGCTGCCCGTGCGCCAGGCCGAGGTCGGAGGTACGACGGCCCCGGTTGGCAGGATCGACTTCCTGTACCGGGTGGCCCGCCTTGTCATCGAGGCCGACAGCAAGCAATACCACGGCAACTGGCTCGCGACGGAGGCCGACCATCGGCGCGACAAGTTGCTCATCGCTGCTGGCTACCAGGTGATCCGCACCAACTGGCACGAGCTCATCGAGGAGCCCGACCTCCTGGTGAACGCCGTCCGTGCAGTGCTACAACGCGCCGCGTGAGTCCGGGATTCCATTGGGTGCACTTGGGGGCGTATATGTCCACAAGTGCACCCAACGGCGGGAGCGGCTCCGCGTGGCCCCTACGCTGCGCGGATGCGCGTCCTCGTCACGGGCGGGACCGGGTTCGTTGGCTCCCACACCGTTGCAGCGCTGGTCCACGCGGGCCACAGCGTCCGCCTGCTCGTGCGCTCGTCCCGCCGCATCGAGCCAGGACTGGGTCCGCTGGGGATGGCGGGCGTCGACCACGTCATCGGCGACGTCACCGACTCCGCCTCAGTGAGTCAGGCCCTCGACGGCTGCGACGCCGTCCTGCACGCGGCCAGCGTGGTGTCCCTCCACGTCCGGGACGCCGACCGCATCCTGGACACGAACCGCGTCAGCGCCGAGATCGTGCTGGGCCAGGCGGTGGAACGGGGACTCGACCCCGTCATCCACGTGTCGAGCATCGCCGCCCTCCGCCACGGCGACGTGGACGACCCCGTCACCGCCGACTCCGACCTCACCGACAACCCCGGCACCTACGCCCGCTCCAAGGCGGCGGCCGAGAAGGTGGCGCGCGACCTCCAAAAGGCCGGGAAGCCGGTCGTCACCGTGTACCCGGCCATGGTGCTCGGTCCCCACGACCCCAACCTGGGCGAGGGCACCAACGCGTGGCGCAACATCCTGCGCGGCGTGATCCCGGCCATGCCCCCGGGCGGCACCCACATCATCGACGTACGCGACGTCGCCGCTGCCCACCTCGCCATGCTCGAGCCCGGCCGCGGCCCAAGACGCTTCGTCACCGCCGGCCATCACGTGACCACCAAGGAGGCCATCGACGGTCTCCGGCAGGTGACCGGCCGTCGCCTGCGGGTCGGCACCATCCCGGCCGGTCTCGTCCACGCCGGCGGCGTCGTCGCCGACGCGTTGCAGCGGGCCGTCCCCATCAAGCTGCCCTTCGGTTACGAGGCGGCGACCACGCTCACGCGGGACACCAGAGCCGACGACACCGACACCTGGAAGCAGCTCGGCCTGGCCCCGCGTCCGCTCCACGAGACATTCGCCGATACGGTGCGGTGGATGGCGGACGAAGGCCTGATCACGCGCTCGCAAGCCGGGAAGCTGGCGTGACCTCGCAGACGAGACCCACCATCGCCGTCGTGCTCCCGGCCCGCAACGAGGCGGAGACGGTCGGCGCCATCGTGCACGCCATCCGCCGCGACCTGCCCGAGCTCGTCGACGACGTCCTCGTGGTGGACGACGGCTCGGTGGACGGCACCGGCGAGCTCGCCGTCGCCGCCGGCGCGCGGGTCACCACCTCGCCCGGCGGACCCGGCAAGGGTCAGGCCATGCGGGCCGGCATCCGGGCCACCGACGCCGACGTCATCGTGTTCTGCGACGCCGATCTCTACGAGTTCGAGTCGCACTTCGTCAGCCGCCTCGTAGAGCCCCTCATCGGCCGCGACACGGTCAAGTTCGTCAAGGCCGTCTACCGCAGGCCGCTGGGCGACCGGCCCGACGAAGGGGGCCGCGTCACCGAGCTCGTCGCCCGCCCCATGCTCTCGTTGCTCTTCCCCGAGCTCGAGCACATCGTGCAGCCCCTCGGCGGCGAGTACGCCGGACGCCGAGACGTGTTCGAGTCCATCCCCTTCGACGACGGCTACGGCGTGGACGTCGGGCTGCTCATCGACGTGGCGGAGCGGTGCGGCGTCGAGGCCATCGCCCAGGTCGACCTGGGCGTGCGCCTGCACCGCAACCGGCCGCTGCGCCAGCTCGTGCCGCAGGCGCGGGCGGTCATGGCGGCGGTGCTTGCACGAGCCGGCGAGCGATCTCCCACGGTCCTAACCCCTCGCGGGACTCTGCACTCGGATTGAACACGCGCACCTCGAGGCCCTCGAACGTGCGTCGCACCGACGAGACCTCGAGCGGCCCTGCATCGAGCACCTGACCCGTGGCGGCCCGCCAGCCCCCGCCCGCCGCCCGTACCACCTCGAGGGGCAGCAGCACGTCGTCGGCCAGCGCGTACGGGTCGACGGGGCCGATCTGCACGGCGTAGCGCGCCACCACCAGCCCCCGCCGAGCCGGGCCCTCCACCCGCTTTTCGGGACCGGCGGGCACCGGACGATGGGGGTTACCGGGCCGCGAGATCCAGTCGACGGACCGCAACAGGGTCAACGCCAACGCGCGGCCCCCGGCCACCAGCTCGTACTCGACGAGCCCGTCGTGCACGATCGTCAACCCGCCCGCGCTCACGAAGCGCCGTGACGGGAACGTGGCCGCGGCCCGCTCGTACTCGCCTCCCTCGGCGACCAGGCCCCGGCGCACGACCGCGAACGCGCACTCGGCCGAGCTGTGGGTCGCTCGCTCCGGCAGCGGGAACCAGGCGCGGATGCGGTGCCCGCTGCGCCGGTTGTCGAACGTGGTCGTGAACCGCACCACTCGCTCGCCGGCCCGGGTCTCGACGATGGTGGTGACGGTCGGCCCCTTGTCGTGCTCACGGATGACACGGACCCGCCGCCGCAACGGCCCGTACTCCAGCACCATCACCGCGACGTTGGTTGGCCGATCGAAGATGACCTCGCCGGGCGACGCGGTGTAGGTGTCGCCCAGGTCCTCCTCGGCCACCAGCCGGTCGAGGCCGGCTGCGCCGTCGACCGTCACCGTCCCGTCGGCGGGGTCGACCTCCACCTCGGGCGCCTCCGACGCCGCCTGTTCCTCGGAAAGCTCAGTGCTCGGTGTCACCGCGGCCCAGCCGTACCCGGGGACGGCGTCGACGCGCACCAGCGCAGTGCGCCGAGGCCGCCGCTCGATGACAACGCCGAACGACGTGCCGCGCTCCACCCGGGCGCGTGCGAACAGCTCACGGCGCACCTCCTCGGTGACCTCCACGCCGTCGACCCAGACGGTGACGTCGGGCTCGCGGCGCTGCAGGAACTGCGACAGGTCGGCGCCGGTGAGGCGCCGATCCGACCGCTGCGCGGGACCGTGCTCGACGTACTCGACCAGCCCACCCCGTGGCCGCGACGACAGGTTGACCACGACGGGTCCGGGCTCGCCCATCGTCGCCGCGAATTGCTCCAAGGCGACGTCGGCCACCGCGTCTGCCGCCTGGCGCGCCGACGCGTATCGCGCCAGCACCGCGTCACCCACCTCGTCGACCGAGCACCCGGAGATCGAGTCATGGGCCGCGTTGCGCACCACGTCGAGCCACGCCAGCTCGAGGACCCGCCCGGGCCATTCCTCGGCTGTGCCGAACAGCGCCGCCAGGGGCTCGGCCCGGCGCTCCAGTGCCCGCTCGGTGGCGGCGGCGGCCTGCTTGAGGTCGAGACGGTTCGACAGCACCCCGGCCAGCACCGGCGCGCGGGCGGCGGAACGCAGCTCGCCCGCCCAGGTGCCCAGCCCCTCGGTGGGCGCGCCGGCCAGGTAGGCCTCCAGTCCGGTGAGCACGAACTCGTACTCCGACTGGCGGGCGTTCGCCTGGCCGAGGATGTCCGGCAGGCCGGGTTCGGGGCGCGACCGATCGGTACCGACCATCAGCAGCAGGTCACCCAGCCACCAGTCCTTCAGCTCGACGTCGTGCAGCGCGACCCGCCGCACCAGCGCCTCGGGGTCGGACGGCAGCGCTGCGCCGTTCCCGTAGCCCACGGGCAGGTACTCGGCCCGCACCACCGACCCGTCGGGCGCCTCCCATTTGAACGCGTTGCACGCGACGGCCGCGGGCACACCCCGCCACACCACGGCGTTGGCGATGCCCGCGGCCCGCAACAGCTGCGGCATCTGGGCCACGTGGCCGAAGCTGTCGGGCAGGTAGCCGACCGCCATCGGCGCGCCCAGCTCGGCCGCCCGCGCCAGCCCGAGCTCGAGGCACCGCACGAGGGTCTCGCCCGACACCTGGAACTGGTCGGGCTGGGTGTACCAGGGCCCGATGTCCAGCAGCCCCTCCGCGACGCGCTTGTGCAGGAGCGGGGCCGCCTCGGGCCGCACTTCGAGG
Source organism: Actinomycetota bacterium (assembly GCA_041166245.1). Taxonomy (GTDB): domain Bacteria; phylum Actinomycetota; class Acidimicrobiia; order Acidimicrobiales; family JAFATL01; genus JBEEFP01. The sequence goes on from JBEEFQ010000275.1 coordinate 6,335, forward strand.
TAGTCGTCGATGAGCGCCATCTGCCCGTCGAGCAGGAAGGGGTGGTCGAGCCGGGGCAGGAGGTCGTCGAGCAGCGC
>JBEEFQ010000276.1:0-19006 GCA_041166245.1 Actinomycetota bacterium
TCGACGCCGTCGGCCAGCGTCGACGCCACCCCCGCCACGACCAACGCCGCTCCCGCATTGAGGACGACGATGTCGCGGTGCGCACCCGTCTCGCCCGCGAGCAGCCGCTTCACCAGCTCGACGTTGGCCGCGGTGTCGCCGCCCGCCGGTGCAGACAGCACACGCGTCAGACCGAGCGACGCAGGGTCGACGTCGAAGGAGTGGATCTCGCCGTCGCGCAGCTCGACCACTGTCGAGGGTCCCGCGATGGTGAGCTCGTCGAGACCGTCGTGGCCGTAGACCACCATGGCCCGCTCGGTGCCGTTGGCCCGCAGCACATGGGCGACCTTCTCGGCCACGCCGCCGTCGACCACGCCGATGACCTGGCGCTTCACCCGCGCCGGGTTGGCCATGGGCCCGAGCAGGTTGAAGATGGTGGCCACACCCAGCTCACGCCGCACCGGCCCCGGGTGACGCATGCCCGGGTGGAACCGGGGCGCCAGGCAGAACCCGATGCCCACCTCTTCCACGCAGCGGGCCACACCGGCAGGCCCCAGGTCGATGGCAACGCCGAGGGCCTCGAGCAGGTCGGCCGAGCTGCTCGTCGCCGACGCCCGCCGGTTGCCGTGCTTGCACACCTTGGCGCCCGCGCCGGCGGCCACCAGCGCGGCCACGGTGGACACGTTGAACGCCGCCTCCCGCCGCTGCCTCGAGCCGCCCGTCCCGCACGTGTCCAGCGCGTCGCTGGCCAGCTCCACACGCTCGCTGGCGTCGAGCATGGCCCGGAGGAACCCGCACAGCTCCTCGGTGGTCGGCGCCTTGGCCCGCTCGGCGATGAGGAACCCCGCGATCTGGGCCGGGGTGGCCTCCCCCGCCAAGACGAGCGCCATGACGTCGTGGGCCTCGGCCTCGGTGAGGTCGTTCCCCTCCGTCAACCGGACGAGGACCTCCGCCATGGAGAGTGTCACAGCCTCAGTCCCACCAGAGGTCCCGGTCGAGCACGCCCTTGCCGATGAGGCCGAGCTGCACCTGGGTGGTGCCCTCGACGATGGTGAGCTGCTTGGCGTCGCGGTAATAGAGCTCGGTGAGGTGGTCCTTCATGTACCCGGCCGCGCCGAGCATCTGCAGGGCCATGTTGGATGCCTTCACCGCCAGCTCGGTGGCGTAGTACTTGGCCATCGACAGGTAGGGCACCCACTCCTTGGTGAACTGGCCCCGGTCGGCCATCCACGCGGCTCGGTAGGTCAGCAGGCGGGCCGCCTCGATCTCGGTCGCCAGCTTGGCGATCTCCCACTGGATGCCCTGGAAGTCGGCGATGGTCTTGCCGAACGCCTCGCGCTGCTGCACGTACTCCGTCGCGTACATGAGGGCGCCCTCGGCCAGGCCGATGCCCCGCGCCGCCACGATGGGCCGCATCGAGTTGAGGCCGAGCATGGCCAGGCGGAACCCGCCCACCTCGCCGATGACCTTTTCGGCGCCCACCCGCACGTCGTGGAGCAGCAGCTCGCCCGTGTCGACGCCCCGCACACCCATCTTGCGGTCGGTCGAGCCGACCTCCACGCCGTCGAGCGAGCGGTCCACGATGAAGGCGGTGATGGAGTCGTGCTTTCGGGACGTGACGTCGTCAGCTGTCTTCGCGAACACCGTGTACCAGTCGGCCTGCACCACACCCGACATCCAGCACTTGGTGCCGTTGAGCACCCACCCGTCGCCGTCGCGCACCGCCTTGGTGCGCATGCCCATGACGTCGCTGCCCGCCTGGGGTTCGGACAGGCCGAACCCGCAGCGCTGCGAGCCGTCAGCGATGCCCGGCAGGTACTGCTGCTTCTGGGCCTCGCTGCCGGCGATCATCACCGGCCCGGTGGGCAGCCTGGTCAGGAGCAGCATCAACGCCGCGGTGTTCGAGTACTTGGCGACCTCCTCGATGGCGATGGTCAGCCCGAGGATGCCCGCGCCCGACCCGCCGTACTCCGTCGGAATGCAGAGGCCGAGCAGGCCCGCGTCACGGAAGAGCTCGAAGAGATCCTGCGGGTACTCGCCCGTCTCGTCGATCTCGCGGGCGCGCGGCCGCACCTTGTCCTGGGCCAGCCTGCGCACGCTGGCCTGGAGGTCGGCCAGCTCCTCGGGGAGGTCGAAGTCCATCCCCGAGACAGTAGTTAGGAGACCCGGTTCCCCTCGTCGTCGAGGATGACGTCCGCCTGGTGATCGAGGTCGTTGGCGACCACGAGCAGCGCGCTGAGGCTCTCGATGCGTTCGCGGGCGTGACTCACCGCGTGCTCGAAGTCCTTGGTCTCGTCAGGGCTCACTGTTGAACTCCGGAAGGGGAAGACGGTACTGACCACCGCGTTATGCCCGCCCCTCACCCACCCGAAACGAGGAAAGTCCTTCCTGACCGGGCAGTCTCAGGCCGACTTGCGGCGCTGGCGGATCATGCGGCGCCGCTCACGCTCGGTCGCCCCACCCCAGACGCCGTCCCGCTCCCGGTTGGCGAGGGCGTACTCCAGGCACGGCTCACGCACGGGACACTCACGGCAGATGGCCCGGGCCTCCTCGGTCTGCTCGTCGGAGACCGGGTAGAAGACCTCGGGCTCGAGCCCACGGCAGGCGGCGTGCTGGCGCCACGACAAGTTCGTCGTCGTCGAACTGAGAACTTGGGTCATCTGGGGATTCACTACCCCCGTCGGCCACGGCCCGAACCCTCCCGAACGCTCAGGCGCCCAGGTAGGCCGCCTTCACCCGGGGGTCCTCCCGCACGTCGGACGCCGCGCCCTCGGCCGTGATGCTGCCCGACTCGAGCACGTAGGCCCGGTCGGCGACGGCGAGGGCCTGGTTGGCCATCTGCTCGACAAGAAGGATGGTGGTCCCCTCATCGGCCAGCTGGCGGATGATGCGAAAGACCTCGGTGACGAGCAGCGGGGCCAGGCCGAGCGACGGTTCGTCGAGGAGGAGGAAGGTGGGGCGGGCCATGAGCGCCCGGCCGATGGCGAGCATCTGCTGCTCGCCGCCGGAGAGGAGCCCAGCCGCCTGATCTCGGCGCTCGCCGAGCACATGGAAGCGCTGGTAGATGGCCTCGAGATCGACGCCGAACGACTTGCGCTGTTTGCGGCGGCAGTAGCCCCCGAGGATGAGGTTGTCCTCCACGCTCGAGGCCGGGAACACCCTGCGGCCCTCGGGCACGTGCGCCATCCCCATGCGGGCCAGCCGGTGAGCGGGCTGGTGCTCGACCCGCTTGCCCATGAAGGTGACCTCACCCTCCACCATCTTGAGCAGCTCGGACACGCCCGACACCGTCTTGAGGGTGGTCGACTTCCCCGCCCCGTTGCCGCCGATGATCGTGACGACCTCACCTTCGGCCACGTCGAAGGAGATGCCGTGCAGGGCGCGAGCCGCGCCGTAGTACACCCGCAGGTCGCGGACCTCCAGGATGGCGCTCACGACACAGTCACATTCGCTCGCTTGCAAGCTGCGCTCGCTGAGGTGCGCTGGGGACCCCACGGATCCGGCTCACGTTGCTCCGTCAGGTCCGCGCCCCATCGCGGGCTCGTGCCAGATCGCCGCTGCCCTCTCACGACACGGCCTCGTCCCCCAGGTAGGCCTTGACCACGTTCGGGTCGGTCCGCACCTCGGCCGGTGTGCCCTCGGCGATCTTGAGGCCGTAGTCCAGCACCGACACCCGGTCGGACAGACCCATCACCAGCTCCACGTGGTGCTCGATCAGCAGGACGGTGATGCCCGCGTCACGGACCTTGCCGATGAGGTCGATGAGGTCGCGGATCTCCGACGGATGCATGCCCGCCGCGGGCTCGTCGAGCAGGAGCAGGTCGGGGTCGTTCACGAGTGCACGGGCGATCTCCAGCCTGCGCTGGTCGGCGAAGGCGAGCCCGCCCGCGACCTCCCAGCCCCGCTCGGCCAGTCCCACGAAGTGCAGCAGGCCCCAGGCGCGTTCCTGGAGCGCGGCCTCGTCCCGCCTGCTGCCGGGGGTGCCGAGCAGCGAACGGGTGAGCCCCACCGTGCTGCGCGAATGGGCGCCGACGAGCACGTTCTCCAGCACGGTCATGCGCCGCCAAACCTGCAGGTTCTGGAAGGTGCGGGCCACGCCGACCCGGTTGCGCCGATACGGCGTGAGCTCGTTCATCTCCGCACCGTTGACGTCGATGCGCCCGGCCGACGCCTCGTACAGCCCAGACACCACGTTCACGAACGTCGACTTGCCCGAGCCGTTGGGGCCGATGAGGGCGTGCTACGTGCCCCGCCGCACCGTGAGGTCGTCGTCGGCGAGCGCGGTCAGGCCGCCGAAGCGCTTGGTGAGGCCGACGACTTCGAGAACGGGCAGGTCCGTGGGCAGGGCCTCGTCGTGCTGGCGGGGCCGGGGCTCGCCCATCTCGTCGGTGACGCTCGGGATCGGCTTCGTCGCGGTGGCCTCGCCCCGTTTCGTGCGCCGGAGCTTGGCCTGGTCGACCAGCTTGCGGATGTTGCCCATGGTTCCCTCGGGGGCCGTCGCCACCGTCACGAGGCCGAGCACGCCGAAGACAAGCCCCAGGTAGTTGCGGAACGTGTCCTGCACGAACGCCAGGCCGAAGAAGAACGTGAGGGCAAAAGCGCCGATGATCGGGCCGGCGATGGTGCCCATGCCGCCGACGACCACCATGATGACGAGCCGGAACGACTGGTTCTGCACGTCGCCGCCTCCGCCCGACTGCACCGACAAGTAGCGCTCGGCCGCCACCCAACCCGCGACGGAGCAGATGCCGGCCGACTGCGCGAACGACGACACCTTGGCCCAGTACGTGTTCACCCCGCTGACGCGCGCGGCCAGCTCCGACTCGCGGATCGCCATGTACGCCCGTCCCCAGCGACTCCGCGTCAGGTTCCACGTGACGAAGATGGTGACGAGCAGGAAGAGGGCGGCGAAGTAGTACAGGCCGGCCCGGGAGTTGTCGCGGGCGAGGAAGGCGTTGCGGGTGTCGGCATAGTGCTCGACGGTGCGGCCCGCCGATCCGCCCAGCTGTTCCCGCGCCACCTCGTTGAGCGACGGAAGGAACACGCCGAAGGCGAGGGTGACGACGGTCAGGTAAAAGCCCTTGAGGTGGCAGCACATGAGGGCCAGCACGGTGCCCATGAGGGCGCCGATCACGAACGCGAACGGGACGCCGAACCACGCGCTGTTGGTCTGCACGAAGGCCGGCACCCACGATGCCTGCATCAGCCCGGGACCGAACACCGCGCCCGCGTAGCCGCCGGCGATGAGGAAGCCGGCGTGGCCCAGCGACAGCAGCCCGGTGTACCCGAGGAGGATGTTGAGCCCGACCGCGGCCGCGCCCAGGTAGAGGGCCTCGGTGGCCAGGTCGATCCACTTGACGTTGGTGCCCTGGCTCGACCCGAACACGAGGATGCCGACGATCAGCAGGCCGACCGGAAGGAAGCGCAGCACGAACCCGCGCACGTCGCGACGCTGCCGCGGCGCAACGTCGAACCTGGGCCCGGCGTCCTTGTCCGGGGCGGTTGGCACGGGGATGGTCGGCGTGGTCATCAGACCTTCTCGAGGGCCGGGGTGCCGAAGATCCCGGCGGGCCGGATGACGAGGATGCCGAGGAACAGGGCGAAGATGACCATGGGCTCGTAGCGGGCCGAGGACTGCGAGAAGCTCTTGACGATCGCGGACGTGAAGGCGATGGCGTAGCCGCCGACCACCGCGCCGCGCGTCGACCCGAGCCCGCCGAGCACGGCGGCGATGAAGGCCTGGATGCCGAGCAGCAGGCCGTTCTCGAGCTTCACGAACAGCTTGGGCGCGAGCAGGACGGCGCCGATGGCTGCGACCGCGCCGGCCAACGCGAACGTCATGCGCACGACGGCCGAGGTGTTGATGCCCATCAGCGACGCGGCCTGGCGGTCCTGGGCGACGGCGCGGAACGCCTTGCCCAGCATGGTGCGGACCTGCAGCACTTCGATGCCGACCATCAGGGCGAGGGTGCTGATGATGATGAGCAGGTCGGTCGGGGTGATGGCCACGCCCGCGACCCGCGACCCCGTCCAGCCGAACACCGAGTCGAGCAGCGGGGGCAGCGGATGGGGCTGGGCGTCGATGGTGATGCGGATCAGGTCGATGGAGATGAGCCCGACCGAGAACGTGGTGAGGATCCATGCCACGTTGGTCGAGGGGTCGAAGCGGCCGAGGGGCCGGATGGCCACCAGCTCCACTAGCACGCCCACCACCGCCGACGCGATCACCGTCAGCACCAGCGCGATCCAGATGGGGATGCCTGCCCGCGTCATCGCAAAGGCGATGAACCCGGCGATCACGATCATGGAGCCTTGGGCGAAGTTGACGATGCGAGTCGTCGAGAAGACCAGGTTGTATCCGAGCGCCACCAGCGCGAGCACCGACCCGACCGTCAGCCCCGAGACGAGGACCTGCACGATGTCAGTGCTGTTCATCGCGCCCCTTCATTGCTGGGTTGGTGCACGAGGGGGCGACTATGGCCGCAAGTGCACCAACCCGGCGGTGAGATCAGTGGATTTTGCATTCCTTGCCGAGGGAGCCGTCGGGGTGCTTGGTGCATTGGGTGCCATAGCCCTTCTCGAGGACCTCGGCCATCACGTCGGGGTGGGCCCGCTTGTTGGCTGCGAGCGTGGGCCGCACCAGGTGGGCAGGCCCCGCAGGGGTGCGTTCGAACACTCCCTGACCCCACTCCGCGCCCAGCTTGTAGCTCGGGTCGGTGGGCGCGGGACCGGTGCCGCCGCGCTCCATGGTGACGACGATCATGTCGTCGGGAACCTTGCTGATGTGGCGCTTGGCATCGAAGCCGAAGGGGATGGACGCGAACTTGATCTTGCCCATCGTCTCCATGCCCTCGACGATCTTGGCCCGGTCGGTGGAGCCCGCCTTCTTGATGCCGTTGAGCAGCGCGGCCAGGCCGTCCGCGGGCGACTCCTCGCCCCCGGTCGGATCCTTCTGGATGTACTTCCGCATCCAGCCCGCGATGGCGAAGCTGGGCAGGCTGATGAGCCCGCCCACGTGCCACGCGGTGACGGTGCCGACCTTGGCCTTGTCACCAGCGAGGGAGACCCAGCTCTTGTCGCCGGTGCCCGCGGGCGAGCCGAAGACGTGCGGGTGCCAGTCGCCGCCCGCCTTGGCCGTGGGCGTGTCGACATAGGCCGCGCCGAGGTCGAAGAGCTGGCTGACGATGCCGGCCGAGTTGGCGGACAGGCCCCAGATCCAGATGGTGTGGGGCTTGGCCGCCTTGATGCGCTGGAGCTGGGCGCCGTAGTCCGAGTCGGTGATGGCGAAGGTCTCCATCCCCTTGTTCTCGATGCCCGCCTTCTTCATGGCCGCCTCGAAGTACTTGGGAGTGTTGCCCTCGGGGTCGGTGCTCGTGTCGCTGATGAGCGCGGCGCTGGAGTAGCCGCGGTCGTTCTTGGCGTAGTCGCCGAGCGTGTCCATGCCGTACAGGGTCGGGATGATGAGCTGGAACACCGAACGGCCGGCGGCATCCCCGTCGGGATAGAGCTTCCCCGACGAGAGCAGGTCGTCGAACACACCGATCAGCGGCATGCCGTCGCGCTTGATGGACGGCAGCGCCTGGGTGAGCCCGGCACCGGAGCACCAGAGGATTCCAACGATGCCGGAGTCGGCGCTCAGCTCGGTGTAGGCCTTGGGCCCGTTGGCCGGGTCGACGCCGGTGTCGCGCAGCACGAGCTGCACTTTGCGGCCACCGATACCGCCGGTGGCGTTGAGCTGCTTCACGGCCGTGTTCAACGAGTTGTTGACGATCGTGCCGATGAACGCGCCGACACCAGAGAACGGCGCGACGACCCCCACCTTGATCGTGTCGCCGCCCCCCTCGCCGGCACCGCTCGAGACGCCGCCGCTGTCATTGCCCTTGGCGCACGCCGCGAGGAACGCGGTCGCGGCAAAGCCGCCGAATCCGACCTTCATGAACAGTCGGCGGGACAGATCCTTCTGGCGCTCGCCTTCGATGAAGATGTCGCGTTCTTCAGGTGTCATGACGCGTCTGCTCCTCTGCATGCGTCGGGAAGCCGGCGGGACGCCGGCACGTCGGGATGGGCTGACATACGGGAAGTCAGGACCAGGGGAAGCTGATCTTGAAGTGCGACTTGCTGTAGAAGTAAGTCACGCCTCCGAAGACCACCAGCACGCCGACGCCATAGATGAGATATTCGACCGTGTTGCCCGAATCATCCGTAGCGGAGGCCGGCTCCGCTACTTGCGTCTCCAGGAACGCCAAGCACTCGGCGCTCGCCTCCTGGCCGGACTGATCTTCACGGCACGGGGGGACGGTGTCGTCGCCGTACCCGCTCTGTCCGCGCGTCCCTCCGGACGACGGCGCTGCCGTCACCGCCAAAACAATGCCAAAAGCCACTGCCCCCAGCAGCAGGACCCGAATCAACCTATTCATGTCGTCCCGTCTGCTTGTTCATGCACTTGTCATGCGAAGGTACCGACGGATTCCATCGTTGTAAAGCACGCCCCGCGCGCAAGCAGGCGCAAATCGTGCAGATGTATGCGATAACGACGGCGCAAGCAGGCCAGAACCACGAAAAGCCGCGACCGACCGGTAGGTCGATGGTGCCGACGGGCGACTCGCTCGCACCATGCCAGCCCCGCATCCAGCCTGGCGCCGCGGGTCGGTGCCAACGGGCGAGACCGGATGGCGCGACGTGCGCGAGCGGCGCGACGACGGGTCGGACGTCGACGACGCGACCCGTGGTTGTCACCACCGGGCCGCGCCACGCGCGCACTTCGAAGAGCTCCAGGGAACGATCAGCTACGACGCGGCGTAGGCCGGGGTCGCTGCGCAAGGACCGCAACGGCTCCCAGTCGACCTCGTGCAGCAGCACGACCCAACGCACGCCGATGCGCGCGAGGTCGTCGGCCACGCGGCCGCCGGATGCGACGCGGGCGAGGACTGGGAGGACGTGGGGCTCGCGCGGATCAGCGGCCTCCTGGCTGCCGGCGACCAGCTCCGGGTCCGACGAGCTCAGTACGTCGCCGCCGAGGTAGTCCGGCAATGGGTTGAGCACCCGCCGCCCGTCCGCGAACGAGACATCCAGGTACTGATGCCACGGAAGAGCCAGCACTGTCCCCGGCCGCTCCCGAATCGCCTGCGAGGCAGTCGACCAGCCGCCGGGGAAATCCACGGGCTCGAGCCGTCCGTCCGCTCCCCAAAGACCAGGCACGGCAAGAGCGAGGGCGCACGCCGCAGGCACGGCCAGCAGGAGCCGCCCACCCAGGCGCGCCGCCCCCTGGGCGGCGGCCGGCGCCATCCACACGAGGAAGAGCGGGAGCCAGCGGTGGCTCTCTCGTACCGCCGCGCCCACCGCCGTGCCCGTCACGTCCGAGTACATGTCGCGGATGCCTGGCACCGCGCTGGCGAGGGCCAGGCCAAGGCCGACTGCGGCCACCCCTGCGGCCCGCCCCGCCCACGCCTCGGGCAGGCGCGTCCGCCCGGCCAGGGCCAGCCCGAGCAGCACGGCGCCGAGCACCGCCACACCCGCGCCCGTGCCGCCCACCTGGCTCGACGCCCGCCAGAACCCGTGGCCCGCGGGCACGGCCAGCCAGCCGAGCAGCCCGTCGGCCCGCGTCGCGAACCGGCTGGAATCGGCCACGCCTGTGCCCGCGATCGCCACCACGATCCCGGGGACGAGCCAAGGCGCCTGGGCCGCAATCGCCGCTCCCAGCACCGCACCGGCGCGCCGACCGCGATCGGCGACGAGGCCGGCGAGCACGAGGGCCAGGGCCAGGAGGCCGCCTGCGTACCCGGTGCACGCGAGGGCCAGCGCCCACAGGTAGGTCCGCGCCAACCGATCCCCCGGGCGCAGCAGCGCGGGCACGGCCCAAGGGAGCAGGGCGTACGCGAGCACGACACCGAGGTGGCCGGCGCCGATGCGGGTGAGCAGGAATGGGCTCAGCGCGTAGGCGACGCCCGCGCCGACGCGGGCCACCGCCGGCGTTCCCACCGCCAACCGGGTCGCACCGACGAACGCCACCGCGACCGCGGCCACCAGCAGCACCTTGGCGACAACCGGGCCGCTCAGCGCGGCCGACCCCCACGAAAGCAGCAGCCCGTACGGGACTCGCCGCGGCAGATCGGGGCCGAGGCCCCACACCCCGGACGGCACAGGGATGCGCGGGGTGATCACCAGGTCGAGGCTCAACAGCGACCCCGGCCGCAGGGCGGGACCCAGGACCGCGACTCCCGCCAGCACGCCCGCGAGCCACACCCCGCCCGGTTCGAGCCAGCCCCTGTCACGGCGAGCGACCGACGACGGGCGGGAGGCGGTCACGCCCGAAGCCAACGAGATCCCGGCTGCTGCGTCAAGAACCTGCCCCTGGCAGCCGATGACTAGTTCAACTGGATCATTTTCTGGCAGGCGCTGCCCAAACCGGCGCGCGCTCTGTCACATTGGCGACACAAGCCGCGGTGGGAGAAAGGAGTTCGGGTACCGGGTGGCAAGCACATGAAGGTCGTTTTTCTCGCCTGGCGTGATCTGGCCAATCCGTTGGCAGGCGGGTCCGAGGTGCTCATCGACCGGCTCGCAGCGGGGCTCACGGAGCGAGGTCACGACGTCACCCTGGTGGCCGGCGGACCGGTGGGCGAGCGGCCCTACCGGGTCATCGACGCCGGTGGCCGTTTTGGCCAGTACCTGCGGGCGCCCGCCATCGTCGAGCGCCAGCTCCGGGACACCGACCTCGTCGTCGACGTCGCCAACGGCATGTCCTACCTGACGCCGCTCTGGCATCGCCGCCCGTCGGTGTGCTTCGTCAATCACGTCCATACCGAGCAGTGGCGCTTGTGGTTCAAGCCGCCACTTGCCGCGGTCGGTCGCACGATCGAGCGCTCCGTCACCCCCCGCGTGTATCGCCACCGGCTCTTCATCGCTGTCTCGCCGTCGACCGCCGAAGCCCTCGAAGGGATCGGGGTCGACCCCAACCAGATCCGGATCGTGCCGAACGGCGTGGATCTGGCGCCGCCTGCGGCGCCGAAGTCGGCTGAGCCGTTGTTCCTGACGCTCGGCCGCCTCGTGCCGCACAAGCGCGTCGACACCCTGCTTCCGATCTGGGACCGTGTACGCGCCGAGGTCGGTGGCCGCCTGGTCATCGTCGGCGATGGACCGGAGGAGGCGCGCCTGCGGGCCATGGCGGGTCCTGGCGTCGAGTTCACCGGCCACGTCTCCGAGGAGGAGAAGCAGCGCCTGCTGGCGCAGGCGTGGCTCCTGATCCATCCCTCCATGCTCGAAGGCTGGGGACTCGTGATCACGGAGGCGGCCGCCGCCGGGACTCCGTCGCTCGCCTTCGATGCTCCGGGTGTGCGCGACAGCATCGCCAATGGCGAAAGCGGCGTGCTCGCCACCGACGAGGACGACTTGACGAAGCACTGGATCGACCTGGCGAGCGACTGGCGCCGGCGCAGCGAGCTGGCGATCGGAGCCCGCCGCCGTGCCACGCAGTTCTCGTGGGACGCCACCATCGACCGCTTCCTCGAAGTCGCCGACGAGGCGACCGCGCGGCGACGGGTTGCGTCGCGCGGTGCCCCTCTGGCGGCACGACCGTCGGCCGTGCCGTTGCGAGCGCCGGCGGTCCTGTTCGGCGCCGCGCCGGAAGTCAGCATCGTCGTGCCGGCGTACAACGAAGCGGAACGCCTGCCGCGATCGTTGCCGCTGCTGTTGGACGCGGCCCGCCGCTTCGACAGTGAGATCATCGTGGTCGACGACGGGAGCACCGACGGCACCGCGGACCTCGCCACCCGCCTCCTGGCCGACGCGCTCCGACCCTCCGTGCTGCGGCTCCCCGAGAATCGGGGCAAGGGCGCGGCGGTCCGCGCCGGAGTCGCACGGGCGACCGGCCGCAACATCGTCTTCATGGACGCCGACCTCGCCACCGACGTCGGCCACATCGGCGATGTGCTCGACGCCCTGAACACCGCCCACGTGGCCGTGGGGAACCGAGCCGCGCCCGGTTCGGTGATCACCGGAGCCACGCAGTCCCGCCGGGTGATCGGCCGGTTGTTCAACGAATGGGCACGCGCCGTCACCGGCACCGACCTCGCCGACTTCCAGTGCGGGTTCAAAGGTTTTCGGGCACCTGTCGCCAAGATCCTCTTCGACCTCTCACAGGTCGATGGCTTCGCGTTCGACGTCGACGTGCTCGCCCTCGCCCATCGCATCGGCTATCGAACCGTGGAGCTCCCCGTTCGCTGGCACGCGGTCGAGGGGGGCCACGTTCGACCCGTCCGTGACGCGCCGGGCATGGCCCTGTCCGTCGTCCAGTCCCGATTGCGATGGGCCAACCACCACTCGGTCGCCGCCATCCGGGCCGCCGCCGGCCGTGGCTGGGAGCGGGAGGACGTCGCCGCCGCCCTCACTGCCCTCCTTCCCGGACCGGGCACCATCATCCCGTGGCGCCAAGGGGCGATGGCCCTACTTCCCTTCGTCAACGACCCGGACGCGGCGCGGACCGCAGTCCGCCTGCAGCTGGAGCAGCCCGAGCTCGAGGTGCAGAGCGCACGACTCGCTGCGCGACATCTGCTGTCCTCGACCGGACGGGATCTGCGCAGCGCCATCGCCGCCGCCTGACCTGCAACGCTGAGACGATGGCGTCGCGCCGCGAGATGTTCAGGCTGTTCCTCGCCGAGAAGAGCGATCCGCTGCCCTTCTACACCGAGCTGGCCGCCAGCACCGTTGCCAAGTTCCCTTTCGAGCTGCACGGGCGAACCCTGCTCGACCTGGGCTGCGGGCCCGGCCACTACACGCGCGCACTGCGGTCGGCAGGGGCGACGGTGCTGCCCGTGGATCTCGACCCGGCTGAGTTCACGCTGCCAGGTGGTCCGCCGGGTGGGCAGATCGTCGCCGACGCCGGCCGCCTGCCCGTGGCTGACGGTCGGATCGATGGCGTCTTCTGCTCGAACATGTTGGAGCACGCGCCCGACACGGCTGCCGTGCTCGCGGAGGTCGAGCGCGTGCTGCATCCGGGTGGGTGGGCATGGATCAGCTGGACCAACTGGTACTCGCCGTGGGGTGGCCACGAGATCACGCCGTTCCACTACCTCGGGCCCCGCTGGGGGCCCGCCGCCCACCGACGCCTGCGGGGCGAGCCCAGGAAGAACGTGCCCGGCGAGGGTCTGTTCCCTGTCCACGTCGGGGCGACGTTGGCCGCGGTGCGGGCGCGACCCGGACTCGAGCTGGTCGATGCTGTCCCCCGCTACTGGCCGCGGCAGCGGTGGCTGGTGCGGGTGCCCCTGCTCCGCGAGGTCCTCACGTGGAACTGCGTGCTGCTGCTCAGGCGCCGGCGGACTTGAACAAGCTGGGGCAGCGTGACCCCTCGGACGCGACGAACCCTCGCGAACCGTGCTCGACGCCAACCAGCGCTACCGCGTGCTGAGCGCCACCATCGACTGGTACGTCCGCTCGGCACGACTGAGCAGCTCCGCCAAGGCCGGCGCGGTCAGCACGGCGCGCACGCGCGCCGTCTCGTCTCTGCGGGCCTCCGACGGGCGGGGCACAGCCCGCTCGCCGGTGCGCCCGTGCACAACGTCGTAATGCCGCTCGATCTCGCCCTGCACCGCCGCCTCGCTGGCGTCGGTGTGGTCGAAGGGCACCAGCGCGATCGCGAAGCGCTGGTTGAGCCGTGCCACCACGCCACCCAGGTCGGTCGTCACCTGCTCGAAGGTCGCGACGACGAGGCGGTCGGCGAGGGGGAGAACCTCCTGGTGATGGTGGTCGTACTCCCGGAGGGCGGCGGCCGGACGGATGTGAGGAGCGGCCACGATGGTCGACGCCACCGCGTCGATCGGGTGGCGCACGACAAAGAGCGTCGGCAGACCGCGGGCCACGGCCCGCTTCACCTGGGCAGGCACGTGCACGTGGGTCGCAACGACGAGGCCCCCGGGCTGCGCCATGGCGATGGCCGTCGCCGCGTAGGTGTTCCCCGAGCGGGGATAGCCCTCCACGACGAGCTGCGTCCTCGGGCCGATGGCCCGGGCGAAACCCTCCGGCGTCAACGCGAGCACCAAGGGGAGAAAGGCGGGATGGTCGCCGACCAGCTCCCGCCCCCGCCGCAGTGCCCGGCGCAGCGGGCCGGGAAGGGGCGCCTTCAAGACGGAGGCACAGCGACCGGGCCCTCACCGCGCCGCGCCAGCTCGGCGAGGAACAGCCCGACCACCGCTGCCGCGAGCGGTGCGGTCCAGCTCCGCACGTCACGACTGCCGAAGGTCGCCGCACTCACGAGGGTGAAGGCCGCGGGCATGGCGTAGAACGGGAACAGTCGGCGCCAGTCCCGCCGGCGGGCCCACAGCCAGGCCATCAGGACCAGACTCGTTCCCGCTTCCAGCACCACCCCGGGGGAACCGCCCGGGGTGGTCAGGCCGCGGGCCGTCCTGGCGTCGTGGACCGAAGCCGGCCACCACAGATCCCAGGCCCGACCGACGCGGGCGGCGATGACGACGGGCATCCGCCCCGTCCAGAACCTTTCGATCGCCGCCCGCCGGCGAGTCCCGTCGAGGAAGCCTTCGTCGGTGCCCGGCGGTGGAGGGGGCAGCGGCGCGAGCTCGCCGATGCGGGCGCCCCTGGTTGTGGACTCCGCGTTCGCACCCGCGAGGGTGGCACCGAGACTCGTCGACGGCTGCAGGACGCCGAACTGGTCCTGGGTCCAGAGCAGCCACGGTCCCATCAGGGCGACAGCGGCGACCGCGCAGGCGATGACGGGTGACGCGTTCCAGCGGGTGCGCAGCGCCATCCACACCACGACGATGGGCGCGGCGACGATCGCCTCCGGACGGGCCAGGGCCGCGAGGCCGAGGCACGCGCCGGCGAGCGCGGCGCTCGGGACCGACGCCTTCTCCGGCCACGCGAAGAGCAGCGCGGACGCAACGCCGAGCGCGGCGAGCGCCTCGGGAAGCTGCTGGCCCCACATCGACGGCAGGAGCGCGGCCATGAGGCCGGCGCCGATGGCGCCGCGGATGCCACCGAGGCGTCCCCCGAGCCCGGCGGTGACGAGCACCACGAGGGCCGACACGACCACGTGGACGTGGTCGACGATGCCGGGGAAGATCGCCGCGACGAACGGGGCCAGTGGCGGGTGCAGGGCCGTGGCATCCAGGGCGGGGGCAACGCCCCGCGCATAGCCGTTGCCCAGCCGCAGGTTTGTCACCAACTCGGCAAAGTCGGGACGCAGTGCCTCGGGGGCCGAGGCGACACGCACTCCGAGGGCGAGCGCACCCAGCGCCACGCCACCCGCGACAACTGCGCCGATGGCGGTCAACGACTGCCAGTCCATCGGCACTGCCGGCGCGGGCCGTGCTTCCCGTTCCGCGCGCGCCAACGCGACCACGGCGAACAGCGCGCACACCGCCGCCGCCAGTGCCGCCGCGGCAGCCAGCCCGCGATCGCTTGCGAAGGCGGGCGTCAGCTCGCTCGCCAGCGGGAGTCCGCCCAGCACCGTGAACACACCCGCCAGAGCCAATAGGACGGCGGCACCGAGGGCGGCCAGGGCGGTGGCGCCTCCGGGCGAGCTCCGGTCGGCGCGCAGCACGATCACCATCACGGCCGCCCCGAACAGCCCACCGACCAGGAAGGCGACCGCGACCAGGAGCCCCGCGCCCAACCACCCGAACGGCCGGCGCGTGGTCTCAATCACGTCGGCCTCTCCACAGCACGAGGACGAGGCAGACGGCAGCCGCACCGAGCGAAACAGCCAGCGCGGTGCTGTAGTCGCGATCCGGACGGAATTGCATTTCGACGACAACCTCGCCCTGCTCGTCCACGACCCAGGTCGACAGGGTGTCGCCGGCACGGGGAGGACCGATCGACCGGCCGTTGACCGTCGCCCTCCACCCCGCGTCGTACGACTCGCCGGTAGTGACGAATGTCGGACCGTCGGCGACGAAACGGGCCGTCATGCGAGTTGGGCTCGAAGGGACGGACACAACAGCGAGGCGGGCCTCGGTTGCTGTTGGAAGCTGCGGCGGCGCGGCGGTCTCCAGGCGAAGGGAGCCGACGCGCGCCTGGCCGTCGCCATTGACCTCGTGCCAGCCGGGCGCGAGGGTCGGATCCGCGCAACCGCTCACTCGAACTGGCTCGCCCTGCAACAGCTGCTCGTACGTCGCCTCGATGCGCAGAGGCAGCGGCTGGCCGTCGATCGTCGCGACAGCGTTCGTGCACCCCTCGACGGGGGCGTCGGCGGCCGGGGCTGCGGCGTTGCCGGCGAAGTCCCAATAGACCTCGATGATCTCAATCGGCCGCGGGCCAAACCCGCCGCCGGCACGAGGCTCGACGCCCGTGACCTCGATCGTGACCTGCGAGGCAACCGTCGGGGGGATGCCGACCAACCCACGTGTCAGGCAAAGCGGGCTCGGCGGCGCGCCTGGCCGGCGAACACATTCGGCCGTTTGGGCGAGCGGAATGACGACCGACTGCTCGCCTACCGTCGCCTTGACCTCGGTGACCGTCGAGAACTGATCGTTCGCGGGCGTGACGACGTCGATGTGGTCGACAACCCGCTCCGGGAAGCGAATCGTGAGCTGGGCACCCTCTTCGGCCTCGGCGATCCAGCCGGTGTCGAGCCGGCCGTCCACGGCCTGGCCGCCCCGGTTGGCCAGCAGGCCGCCCATGCGCGATGACCCATAGGCTCCGATGGGGCCACCGACGACGGCGTCGACCACCTGATCCGACGTCGTGGGATCGAGCCGGATCTCACCTGTGGCACGGTACGAGCGAGTGCCCACCGTCCTGAACCGACGACGCAACGCCACCTCCTCCTCGGCCGCACCGTCGGCCGCGGCCCTCTCGAACTGGTAGGCCACCTGGGCTGTCTCCAGCGCGGTGGCCAACGCAGGGACGCGGGCACCGGCGCGCAGGAGATCGTCCGGGAGCTGAATGCGCTCTTGGAGGTCGAGTCCGTTCACTCGTACCTCGCGCAACCCGACAGCTGCCAAGCCATCTCCCTCCACCGCCTCGATGCGGATCTCGAGGGACGACGTGGTGCGGGGACGGAATTCGGCCGCACCAACCCCGTCGACGAGGGCGATCGGCGTCGAGCTGCCATCAGACAAGCCGACGCTCACACGGGAGGGCCGACGCGCAGGGCCGAGGGGCTCGGCGATCTCCACCTCGACGCGAGACACCTCTGTCGGAGTCCGCAGGTCGGCGCGCACCCAACCGCCGACCCCCTTGGCCGCTCCGCCGGCTGTCCACCAGGCCGTGCGCGGGTCGCCATCGAACGCATTCGCAGCGCGGAACGCAGGCTGGAAGCCGTCGAGCGAGCTCGGACTCGAGGAGTACACGCGGGTGGCTGACGGGAACCAGGCGACCGACTGTGAGCCGGCCCGTGCGAAGAGGCTCGGCGTCTGTCGCCCCAGGTCTTCACCCGTGGCGAGGGTGTGTGACGAGGTCGGGGCGTTGCCCGTCAGCAGGGTCAGGCGACGGCGATTCGTGTCCGTGACCGTCACCGGGCTGCCACTCGTGATAGCGGCGTTGGTGGCCTCCGCGGTCAGGTCCGCGGTGTACGTGACGGCGCCAGCAGTCGAGAGCAGGCCCCGGGCCGCCAGTTGGGTCCACGCGTCACCGCCCCCTGAGACGAGCACGGGAGGCGCTGCCCGCTGCGCTCGTACCGGCGCGACCGGGTCTCGAACCGCGTAGATCTCGACCGGAGGCAGTTTGGCCTCCGCGAACACGGCCAGCGATTTGTCCTCGGGCGCGAGGACGTTCGACCCGGGTCGTCCGAAGCTCGCGATCCGCACCAGGTCAGGGTCCGTTCGCAGCGCCTCGAACCGCGATGGCCTCGGCTGCCGCATGCGTTCCCAATCGAGATCGTTCCGTATGACGATGACGCCGATCCCGAGCCGGCGGGCGGTCGGAGCCAGGGTGCCCGGGACATATCTGCTGCTACCCGCGCGATCGGCCAAGGACGCCACCACGTTGGCCGCCTCGGGATTGCTGAGCGGAACACCCGATGGCACCACATGGGGTCTGCGCAGCAGCGCGTCGAACATGTCGTCCCCGGCGTATCCCCATCGGTACGCGGTACGCGTCGAGCCGGGGAGGACGAGCACTCGGGTGCCGTCGTTGTTCCCATCGAGATACGCAAGCGCGTCCTTCCAGTACCCAGGGATGGCGCTGTCCATCCGCTGCTGCTCCGGGTAGAGGTGACCGGTCCAGAACGGATACGACACGACGGCGATGAGGCCCGCGGCGACGGCTGTCGGCAACCACTGCTGCCGGAAGCGCTGGGTGACTGATGGGGGAAGGCTCGTCGCTCCGAGGGCGAACAACGCGGCGAGGCCCATGGCCAGACCCGCCCCCGCCTTGTAACTGGCGCGCAGGCCGCCCAGCCATGACACGTTGCTGTACGCGGAGAGCAACAGCCGCCCGTAGGGCGTGCTGCCACGGCCGTAGGAGCCGACCATGACGACTAGCGACGTGAGCATCATCGCCCCGAACGCCAGCCGCGGCCGCCAGCGGCTCCGCCAGACGGCAAAGAGGGCGACACAGCCCGGCACGAACGTCGCCACGACCAACGGCACGTTGGTGAAGTAGGCGGCGGTTTGCGGACGCTGCAACCCGGTCCGGTCCCTGATGTACGAGAGCCAGAATCCGAGGCCGCGCCAGGTCTCGGCCCACGAGGAAGCGACGTTGGCGTTCTCGGGCGCCTCCGTCTCCGCCAGACGGCGTGCGTACGCGGCGGCTCCGGTTGTGACCTTGACAAGGGCCGCGGCAGAGACGGCCAGCGTGAGAACGGCGGTGACGACCGTCCATCCGAGCACGGCGCGCCAGCGCGCCGAGCGTTCGACGTGCACCAGGTAGACGGCCATCGGGATCAGGGGCAGGCTGGCATAGGCGATACCAGGTGGATCGTTCGTGCCGGCTACGAAGACGGCCAGTGCGAAAACAGCGGCCCAGCGCAGGGGCTGCTCCCGTCTCGCACCGTGGACAAAGGAGACGAGCAGCCAGGGTGCCAACGCATACGGCAGGTAGAGACCGGACGGCAACAGGAAGGCCGCCGAGAACGGGCTGA
>JBEEFQ010000277.1:0-6605 GCA_041166245.1 Actinomycetota bacterium
TGGCCGTCGCATCCTTGAACGGGTCACGCGCCCCCAGGTCGTCGTCGTCGTCCTGTGCGTCCTCACTCACGCTGTCACACTCGCTCGCTTGCAAGCTGCGCTCGCTGATATGCGATGGGGACCCCAACCCCATCGCGGGCTCCTGCCGGAACTGCGCCAGCCGGTCACGCTGCCTCGCCTCCACCGAGCACCTCGTCGCCGTCGTAGAGCACCACGGCCTGGCCCGGCGCGACGCGGGGCCGCGGCGACAGGAACCGCACCACGTCGCCTTCGTAGCGCGCGGCCACGGGCTCGCCGTGGGCGCTGCACTGGGCCAGCACCGGTCGGTCGCGGTCGACGGCGGTGCCGTCCGTCCACCGCATGGCGGTGACGGCGACGACGTCGACCATGGTCGCCTCACGGGGGCCGACGGTGACCGTGCCCGCGCTCACGTCGACGCTGAGGGCGTAGCGCCGCTGCCCGGCACCACCCATGCCCCGGCGCTGGCCGACGGTGACAAGCTCGAGCGCGGCGACGGCGCCAGCGTCCGCGCCGGTGGCGGCGTCCACCAACCGCCCCGGGCGCAGCGGGATGCGCGTGCCGAGAAACGAGGCCCGCCCACCTTCCGTCAGCACGAAACAGGCGTCCTGGCTGTCGGGCTTTGTTGCGACGGGCAGATCGAGGGCCGCGGCACGCGAGCGCACCTCGTCCTTGGTCAGGTCCCCGACCGGGAAGAGGCAGCGCGCCAGGGTCGCTGCGCCGAGACCGTGCAGCACGTAGGACTGGTCCTTGGCCGCATCGGCTCCGCGCACGAGGCGCACCCGCCCGTCGCGCCGAACGACCCGTGCATGGTGGCCGGTGGCGATGGCGTCGAAGCCGAGCTGGGTGGCGCGCACCAGGAACCGATCGAACTTGATGCGGTCGTTGCACGCGATGCAGGGGTTGGGTGTGCGACCTGCGGCGTGGCCGGTGATGTACGGGTCGACCACGTGGCGGTCGAAGTCGTCGGTGAAGGTGAACACGTGGTGGTCGATGCCCAGGCTCCGGGTCACGGCCCGCGCGTCGTCGATCTCCGCTTCAGAGCAGCACCCGACTTCGACGGCGGCGCCCCGCCAGAGCTTCATGGTCGCGCCCACGACCTCGTGGCCCTCCTCGAGGAGGAGAGCAGCAGCGACAGACGAGTCCACCCCGCCAGACATGGCGGCGAGCACACGCATCTCAGTTCCCCCGCAGCCGGGCCACGGCCTCGGGCACCGTCTTGAGGGCCAGGTCGACGTCGTCGTCGGTGCTCGTCGTCCCGAGCGACAGGCGGATGCTGGCGCGGGCGTCGTCGGGCGTCAGGCCCATCGCCGTCAGCACGTGCGAGGGCTCGACCGCCCCGGCCGCACACGCGGAGCCGGCGGCCGCGTAGACCCCAGCCTCGTCCAGCAGCAGCAGCAGCGCCTCGCTCTCGGTGCCAGGGAAACGCAGATGGCAGTTGCCCGCGACCTTGCTCGGGCGCGACCCCGTCTCCGCCGCGTCGGGCACCGACGCCAGCAGGCCGTCGGCCAGCCGGTCGCGCAGGGCAGCGACACGCTCGACCGTCGCCGCCCGCGTCTCCACGGTTGCGCGCATGGCCGCGGCCATGGCCGCGACGCCGGCCAGGTTGTGGGTGCCGCTGCGCCGGTCGCGCTCCTGGCCGCCGCCGTGCATCAGAGGCGCGACCTGCACGCCGCTGCGGACGACGAGGGCGCCGACGCCCTTGGGACCGCCGAACTTGTGGGCGCTCACCGCCACCAGGTCGGCCGGCGCGGCGAGGGACGCGACGTCGAGCCACGCGAAGGCCTGCACCGCGTCGGTGTGCAGCCGGGCCCGCGGCGCCCGGGAGCGCACCACCTCAGCGACATCAGCAAGTGGCTGCACGGTGCCGACCTCGTTGTTGGCGAGCATCACGGCGACGACCGTCACCGAGTCGTCGAGGGCGGCCGCGAGGGCGTCGAGGTCGATCACGCCGTCGGCGTCGACGGGCACCGTGTCTCCACCCAGGGCCTGGCAGGCATGGAGGACGGCATGGTGCTCGGTCGCCGCGCACACCACCCGGCCCGGCGCGGTTGCGTGGACGCCGGCGAGGGCCAGGTTGTCGGCCTCGGTGCCACCGCCGGTGAACACCACCTCGCCCGGCAGGGCGCCGAGGCAGTCGGCCACGATCTCGCGCGCCTCGTCCAGGGCGGCGCGCGCGACGCGCGACACCCGGTGGACCCCCGACGGGTTCCCGAACCGGTCCGTGAGGAACGGCAACATGGCCGCGACCGCCTCCGGTCGCATGGGCGTCGTCGCCGCGTGATCGAGGTAGGACTCCATCGGATGACCAGCCTACGGCCGGTGCCGCGAGGGCCGGTTAGGGTTCCCGGCCGGTGGACCCGGCCAGCCTGCGCCCCCTCGCCATTGGGGAGATCCTCGACACGGCGCTGACGATCTACCGCCAACGGGCGGCGACCATGATCAGGGCCGTCGTCCTCGTCGTCGCGCCGGTACAAGTGCTGAGCGCGATCGTCGACCTCTCCGCCCCCAGCGACTTTGCGCCGACCGAGACCAACGTCGGCACGGGCGTCGAGACCGTCGACTTCGAGCTCTCCACGTTCCTCGGCTACCTCGCCGCGACTCTCGGCGTGACCCTGCTCGGACTGATCGCCAGCCAACTGGCCACCGCCGCCTGTCTCAAGTCGGTCAGCAGCGCCTACCTCAGCGGCGACCCGGACTGGAAGGAGTCGCTGCGCTTCGCTCGCGACCACATCTGGTCACTGATCTGGCTGTCGATCCTCTACTTCCTCGGCCTCGCGCTCGGCTTCCTTCTCTGCATCGCGCCCGCCGTCTACCTGTACGGCGCGTGGGCGGTCGCCACCCCGGTGCTGCTGATCGAGGGCGCGCGCGGCCGCAAGGCGTTGGGTCGATCGCGCCGGCTGGTCAAGGGGCGGTGGGGTCCCTCGTTCCTCGTGATCGTCATCGGCGCCATCCTCGGGTCCATCGTGCAGGTCGCCCTGGGTGGGCTGCTCCTGGCCGTGGTGTCCCAGTCGAACAACGTCGTGTCCGCGGTGGCGACGGCGATCGCAGGCACGGTGGGCGCGGCCCTGGTGACGCCGTTCACCGCGGCCGTTGGCGTGGTGCTCTACTTCGACCTGCGGGTGCGCAAGGAGGGGTTCGACCTCGAGCTGTTGGCGCAGCGCATCGGCGTCGACCCGCCGGACGGCACCACCTCCTCGCCCAGTCCGCTGCCGCCGCAGCGTCCGTCCTCCGATGATGGCGAGCAGCCGCCCTTCTGGCCCCCACCCCCCGGCTGGCGCCCGGGTGGCTGATCCACGCCGGGCGGCGGCGACCGCAGCGGTCGTCGCGGTCCTGCTGATGACCGGCTGGGCGCCCGTGCAGGCGGCCGGCGCCGCGGCTCCCACCGGGATCGAGCGACGCATCGCATCGCAGACCGAAGACGACGCCGCGGCCGAGGCCCGCCGCGAGGCCCGGCGCATCCTCGACCAGCCCCGCTACAAGCCCCCGCCCCAGCCCCGGCCGTTGCGGGGCTTCTTCCGGTGGCTGGGCCAGCGCATCGAGCCCGTGCTCGACTGGCTCTCGCCTGTCGGTCGTCCGTTGGCCTACGTCCTCCGCGTCATCCTCGGGAGCTGGGTGTGGAGCTTGGCCGTCGGCGGCGTCGTCGCCCTCCTCGCCCTGGCCGTGTGTCTCCGTTTGGTGCGCCGGCGGGGCCGAGGTCTGGTCGGCGCCGCCGGTGGCCATCGCGACCGCGCCAGGAACCTGGACCCCGACGCCCTCGAGCGTCAGGCCGACACGGCCGAGGCGCAAGGCCGCTTCGACCAGGCGTTCCGCCTGCGGTTCCTGGCCGGTCTCGTCCGCCTCGACCGGGCCGGCGTGGTGGAGCTCAGGCCGTCGCTCACGTCGGGCGCGCTTCGCAGGCGGGTCCCGTCCGCGTCGCTGCGCGAGCTCACCGTTCGCTTCGACGAGATCGTGTACGGGGGCCGCGCTGCCGGACCCGGCGACGTGGAGCAGGCCCGCCGGGAGTGGCCACGCGCCCTCGAACAGGTGGGTTCGTGAGCGCGGCCGATCGCTGGCAGAAGCTCCCCGTGACCGCTCGTGTCGTTGTCGCAGTGGTGGGTGCAATCGTGGCCCTGGAGCTCGGGCTGGCGGCCCTCGAGACGGCCACCGGGGGAACGGGCCCGAGCGGGCCCGCGTCGTCGAGCTACGCGACCCAGCCCGCGGGCCTGGCGGCCTACGCCGAGCTGCTGGCCGCCACTGGCCATCCGGTGCGCCGTCTCCGCACCGAGGTCACCGAGCTCGAGCCCACCGCGACCCTCGTGTTCGCCGACGCGCCCGTCGCCGACGACGAGTTCGCCGCCGTCGGCCGATTCGTCGAGAACGGCGGGCGCGTCGTGCTGGCCGGCGCGCCGTCGATCCCGCTCGCCCAGGCCCTCGTCGACGGTGCGGTCGGGTGGCAGCCCTCGGCCCCGACCACGGCTCGCCCCGTCCCTCCGGCCGTGTCCGCCCTCGACGTCAGCTCCGTCGGGTCGGTTCGCACCGCGGGCGAGGGCGGGTTCGACGGCACCGGTGCGGCCCGGCCCGTCCTCGACGCCGGTGGCACGCCGGTGGCCGCCGTCGCCGACCTGGGCCACGGGACCGTCGTGCTGTTGGCCGACCCCTCCATGCTGCAGAACCGCTTCCTCGGCCAGGCCGGCAATGCCGCCTTCGGCCTGGCCGCGGCCGGACCCGCGGCCCGACCCGTCGTGTTCGGCGAGGTGGGCCACGGCTACGGGAAGACCACCGGATTCGACGCCCTCCCCAGCCACTGGAGGTGGGCGCTCCTCGGCGCCGCGCTGGCGACCCTGGTCTGGGTCTGGTCGCGCGGCCGTCGCCTCGGACCTCCCGACGAGGACGACACCGAGCCGCTCCCCCGTCGACGGGCCTACGTCGACGCGGTCGCGGCCACGCTGCTGCGCACCGGCGATCCGGCCGGCGGCATCGAGCCCGTGCAGGCCGCGGGGCGCGACCGCCTGGCCCGGCGCACCGGCGTGGCGGCCGACGACGACGCGCAACTGCGTGCCGCCGCGATCAAGGCCGGCATCAGCGA
Organism: Actinomycetota bacterium; assembly: GCA_041166245.1. GTDB lineage: Bacteria > Actinomycetota > Acidimicrobiia > Acidimicrobiales > JAFATL01 > JBEEFP01. Next base: position 5,087 of record JBEEFQ010000277.1, read on the forward strand.
GCAGGACGTTGATGCCATCATCTCGCCCGTGCGATCCCACGACGACGCCGTGCGCGCCGCCCGCGCCCTCACCCGCCTCGGAGAGAGAACGTGAGCGAGCTTGCGAGCGAACCAATGTGGCAGCGAGCTGCTCGCCGGCGCCATCCTGCGTGTGCGACGGTCGGATGTGTACTCCGATGCGAGGTGCGCCGGTGAGCCGGCGACGGGTGCTGGCCCTCGTCGACCTGCGCGAGGCCGTGGGCGCCGAGGTCGGCAAGGTGGTCGTGGGCCAGGAGGACGTGCTCGACCTGGCCGTGGCGGCCATGGCCGTCGGCGGCCACGTGCTGCTCGAAGGCGTGCCCGGCGTGGCCAAGACGCTGATGGCCAACGCCCTGGCTCGCGCTCTCGGTGTCGAGTTCCGGCGGGTGCAGTTCACGCCCGACATGCTGCCCTCGGACCTCACCGGCACCATGACCTTGCGGGGATCGCAGCTCACCTTCCGTCCGGGTCCCGTCTTCACCAACGTGCTCCTCGCGGATGAGATCAACCGCACGCCACCCAAGACCCAGGCTGCCCTCCTCGAGGCCATGCAGGAGCGACAGGTGACGGTGGAAGGCGAGCCCCGGCCCCTCCCCGACCCGTTCCTCGTGATGGCCACCCAGAACCCGATCGAGTACGAGGGCACGTACCCCCTTCCCGAGGCACAGCTCGACCGCTTCCTCGTTCGCATCGACGTGGGGTACCCGTCAGCCGAGGACGAGAACCGCCTGCTCCACCTGGCTCACCACGGCGTGATGCCGGCCGGGCTCGACGACGTGCAGCCCGTCGCGACCGAGCGCGACCTGCGCGCGGTGCAGGCCGAGGCTTCCGCCGTCATCGCCGCCGACGAGGTCGTCACCTACGTCGCCACGCTCGTGCGCCGTACGCGCGAGCTGCCGAGCGTCTCCCTCGGGGCCAGCCCGCGCGCGGGCGTGCACCTGCTCGCGGCTGCACGCGCCACCGCGGCGATGGCCGGCCGCGACTACGTGACGCCGGACGACGTGATCGCCGTCGCCCCGGCCGTCCTCCGCCACCGGCTCGTCCTGCGTCCGGAGGCGGAGCTGGAGCGCTACCGGCCCGACGACGCGGTCGCGGCCGCCATCGCCGCCGTCCCCGTACCGAGATGAGTCCGACGGCGCGGGCCGCGATCCTCGTCGCCCTCGTCGCCGCCGCCGCCCTCGTCCTGCCGCCCGTCGTCTGCGTGCTGGCGATGGTCGTCATCGTGGCGGCGACCATCGTCGACGCCCGTGCCGTGCGAGGCGCACCGGCGGGCGAGCGCACGATCTCGGCCATCCTGTCGCGCGGCGTGCGGAGCCCGGTGAGCGTCGACGTGGACGCGGCACCCGTCGTCGTCCGCCAGGCGGTGCCGGTGTCGCTGGGCCTCGACCCCGACACGGCCGACGGCGCACTGCGCGGCGACGTGCTGCCGCTGCGGCGCGGCAGGGTCTCGCTCCCCGCCGCGACAGCTCGCGTCACCGGGCCGCTGGGGCTGGCCCGGTGG
>JBEEFQ010000278.1:0-20631 GCA_041166245.1 Actinomycetota bacterium
CCGGTGCCTGCGTAGAGGAGCAGATGGCTGGCGTGGTCCTGGTCGCGTTGCCACCGGGGGGCGAGGGTGTCGGCGTCGAAGGCGGCGAGCACGCCGTTGCCGCTGTCATAGCCCACGACGATGCCCCGCTCAGTGTCGACGACGGGCGGGTTGGCGACCAGTCCGCCTGACCTCCCGCTCACCTCGACCATGGCGACCTCGCCCGTGCTCAGCGCGACCCGCACCACGTGCAGCGGCGCGGTGGAGACGCCGTGGCCTCGCAACGTCCCGCTGAACGCCTCGCTCCCGTCACCGTCGTCGAGGAACCAGGCCGAGCCGCCCGCGATCACGCAGTCCCATCCGAAGGTCTGGCCCTCGAGCGTGCGGTAGACGGCACGAAAGTCGTCGTCGAGGAGCAGCGACGCGCCGTCCCACCGAGCGCGCAGCAGGCTGGTGTCGCCCACGATGTACACGTCGTTGTCGTCGGCCGACAGCCGAGCGATCGAGGGCTCGGGCAGGACGAGCTTGGCGACGACGTCGAGGGTGTCCGGCTCGAGCACCACCAGCTCGCACGCGTCGCGCTCGGCGGCGGCGACGACCACGTCCGGGCGGGAGCCGCCGAAGTCCTTGGTGACGAGGTGGCCGTCGGGCAGCGTGACGAAGCTGTTGTAGGGCCGGACCCGGGGGAGCGTGCGCGACGCCAGCACCTGCAGCTCGGGGGAGAGACGGTGGGCGTGGTTGCCGAACACGACGTGCAGCGATCCGTCGTCGGCCACGCCCATGCCGCCCGGCCACACCGGTCCGCCCGGGAGCTCGACCGACGTGTCCAGCGGCTCCAACGTGATGGGGTCGATGCGCTCGACGATGGCGACGGCCCCGTCGCCCGCGGTGTGGCGCAGCAGGTACAGCGCGCCGTCGGGCGATCCCACCACCATCGTCACCGCCGGGCAGATCCGACTGGTGACCGACAGCTCCCGCAACCCCAACCCCCCAGGCACCGTCTGCGTCCGGCGCGGCCCCCCGTCCTCGTACCGCCAGCTCACACGGGCGCCTCGAGCTGGAGGCGGTCGAGGCGGGGTTGGGGTTGGCTGGCCCACAGGTCGGCGACGAGGTCGTCCCGCAGGGTCTTGCACGACGGGTCGTCCCAGCGGTTGACCCGCTGGAGGGGGTCGTCGATGAGGTCGTAGAGCTCGCCCTCGGTGCCGTCGTGCACGTAACCGGGCATGTAGGCGGTGACGACCCAGCGGTCACGGGTCATGGTGCGCAGGTGGACGTCGACGCCGAACATCTCGCTGTCCCACTCGGTGAGCACCCGCTCGGGCCCACCAGACGCAGACACGGGCAGGGGCGCGCCCTCCATCCACCCGGGCACGGGGACACCGGCCACCGAGCAGAACGTCGGCGCCAGGTCGACCAACCCCACGGGCGTCGGCACCGACGAGGGCGTGACCCCGGCGGAAGGCGCGGGCCGCCACACCAGCGGCAGCCGCATCAGGCCGTCCACGTGGTACGGGCCCTTGAACAGCAGGCCGAAGTCGCCCTGCAGCTCGCCGTGGTCGGTGGTGAAGACCACATCCAGGTCGTCATCCCAGCCGCGCGCGGCAGCAGCGGCCAGCACCCGCCCCAGCGCCTCGTCGATGAGCTCGACCTCCACCGCGTTGCGGGCGTTCACCTCGCGCAGCTGATCGGCCGTGAGCGTGGCGGGCACCCAATCGGCGGGCGCCTCGTAGTTGGAGACCAGCGTGCCGTCATACCAGAGGCGCCAGTGCCGTGGCTTGCCATCGAGGATCGCCTCACGCTCGGCCGCGGTCTCGGGATACCCGGCGGGCAGCGGCACGTCGCGCCAGTCGATGCGACCGACCTCGGACTCGGGCGGGTCCCACGGGTGATGCGGGTCGGGGAACGACATCCAGCAGAACCAGTCGTCGTCCGCGTCGAGGGAGTCGAGCCACGCGATGGTGCGATCGGCCACCCAGTCCGTGTGGTACCACTCCCGCTCGATCGGGTTGACCTTCACCTGCGGCGCGCCCGTGTCGCCCCCGCCTTCGGCGTTGACCTGCAGGTCGCGGTCGACAACGGCGTAGAACCCGCCCACCGCCTCGGGGTGGTTGGCGCCGAGCCACTTGGCGTAGTGGAGCTGGCCCATGGGTGTGTGGGTCGCGAACTCGAGGTGCTCGAAGCCACGATGCGTGCCGCCCGCAGGTGTGGTGTCGAAGCCCATGGCGTTCTCGGCGAAGCGCATGAACGGGTCGAGGAAGGGCTGGAAATGGGCCTTGCCGATGAAGCCGGTGCGGTACCCGGCGCCGTGCAGCACGTCGGCCACCGACGGGGCGTCGACGGGGAGCGGCACCCCGTTCATCCACACGCCGTGGGTGGTGGGGTGCTGACCGGTGAGCATGGTCGAGCGCGACGGCATGCACACCACCGACTGCGGAATGGCGCGCTTGTAGCGGATGCCTTCGGCCGCCAGTCGGTCGACCACGGGCGTGCGCGACAGCGTGCCGCCGTTGCACGCGAGGGTGTCGTAGCGCTGCTGATCGGTGGTGACGAACAGGATCTTGCGGCCCATCAGCCGCCTCCTTCCATCATGGTGCGGAGGTGCTCCAGCGCGTTGCCGGCCGCGCCGGCGATGATCAGCGCCATGGTCGACGGCTCGGCGTCGGCCGCGTAGACGACGAGGCAGGTGCCGTCACCGAGGTCGAGCACGTCGAGGGTCGACGTGTGGAACTTCACCATCGGTCCGGTGATCCTGTATTGGAAACGGCGCTGCACCGCGTCGTGCGTGAGGATCTCCTCGGGGATGGGGAGGCCGCTGCCGGTCGTGATCACGCGGGTGGTGCCGTCGACGGTGGTGGCGGTGATCCCGGGGAACCACTCGTGCAGGCGGGCCGGGTCACCGATGAAGTCCCACACCTCGTCGGGCGTGCGCTTGATGCGGACCTGGCGCCGCACGCTGCCCCGCTTCGAAGTCACTGCGAGTCGACCAGCAGCGCGGTCAGGGCGGTGGTGAGTGCTTCGGCCGCCGCGGCCCGGCTCAACCCCTGGTCGAACCGCATGAGCTCGTAGGCCTCGAACGCGCACAGGGCGTCGACGGCGGGCAGCACCCCGGCCCGACCCTCCAGCTCGGGGGCGAACAGGACGCGGAGCTGGTGGTGCAGGTATCGACGGGCCTCGCGTACTTGGGCGGCGATCACCGGGTGACGGTGGGCGCAGGACCGGGCGGAGCGGGCCGCGGGCGCGGTGGCGTCGAACAGGCGCGTGCGGGCCGCGACGATGGCGTCGATCTTCGTCGCCGTCGGCTCATCGGGCGACGACCGGTGGTCGAGCAGGGCGCGGGCCCGGGCCAGCTGGCGCTCGATGGCGGCCCGGTGCAAGTCGTCGACGTCCTCGAAGTAGCGGAACAACGACCGGGGCGACAGGCCGGCCCGCTCCGCGATCTCGCCCGAGCTCGGCTGCAGCACGCCCTCCCGGAACAGCTCGACCATGGCGTCGAGCACCGTGTCGCGGTTCTGCTCCCGCCGCAACCGCCTGCCATCCAGCTCTCCGCCTTCGAGGGGAGGCGTCGCGGTCATGATTGGACGGTAACTATTGACACAACCTATGTCAATACTTACTGTCCCACTATGCGGGCAGACCAGATACCTGTCGCCTACACGCCGCCGGGGGGCTACGGGGACGAGATGCCGCCGCCCGTCCTTGCCGGTTGCACCGAGCCCCTCGCGCCAGGAGCGCCCGACATGCGGGGCACGTGGCGCGTGGTCGAGCTGACCTGGAAGCACGGGGACGGCCCCGATCCCAACCCCGTCGCCGACCACATCGAGCGCATCGAGCAATGCGGCGACCGCGTGGTCGTGACCTCTTCCGGCGTCGTCCACGACATGCGGGCCGACGGCACCGAGGAGCACGGCGTGCACGACGTGGCCGCGGTCGGCGGCCAGGAGATCACCGTCGTCTGCACGTTCGAGGACGGAGTGCACACGCTGCGCCCCGTCGGCATGCCCGGCGTCGAGGTCACACGACGGCTCGACGGCAACCAGCTGGTGTGGGACTACGGGCCGATGTTCACGGCCAGGCTGGAGAGGATCGACAAATGAGCATTGCGCGCACCGCGACCCGCCGCATCGCCATCGTCAGCGACGCCGCCATGTACGTGGGGCCCAACGTGGCCCGCCTGCTGGCCGAGCGGGGCCACGACCTCGTGATCGGCGACCCGGCCGACGGCGTAGTCGACGAGCTCACCGGCCTGGGTGCGTCCGTCGAGGTCGTCGAGGGCACGCGCGACCTGTCCAAGCCCGACGCGTCCGAGCGCCTGGTCAAGGCGGCCATCGACCGCTTCGGCCGCATCGACTCGGCCACCGCCTTCACCGGCCGCATCGTCGTGGGCCGCTTCCTGCGCTCCACCCTCGACGACATGCGCGCCGCCCTCACCGGCTGTGTGGAGGCGCCGTACAACTTCCTGCGCGCCGTCGTGCCCGTGCTGGTCACCCAGGGCGCGGGCCAGGTGCTGGTCTTCACCAGCGCGGCGGGGGCGCGGCCCACGCCCGGCGCGCCGCTCTACAGCGCGGCGCGAGCGGGAGCCAACCACCTCGTCAAGAACGTGGCCCTCGAGGTGGCGGCCAAGGGCGTGCAGGTCAACGCCCTCGGCACCAACTTCATGGACTTCCCCGAGTTCCTGGCCGCCAACCGCGTCACCGACGCCGAGAGCCGGGCCCGGGTCGAGGCGATGGTGCCCATGGGCCGGCTCGGCACGCTCGACGAGCTCGCCCACTTCGCGATGCCCTTCATTGATGGGACCAGCCGCTTCACCACCGGTCAGTTCGTGGCCTTCGCTGGAGGGTGGGCATGAACAGCCCCAACGAGCCCGACTTCGCTGGTCACATCGGCCGCACGTACCAGGACTCCACGCCATGGTGGCCCGACCTGCCCAAGGGCCTGGGTGGGCTCAACGTGGTGATGATCGTCCTCGACGACACCGGCTTCGCCCACTTCGGCTGTTACGGCTCCGAGCTGGCCACGCCCAACATCGATGCGCTGGCGCAGAACGGTGTGCGCTACACGAGCTTTCACACCACCGCCCTGTGCTCGCCGTCGCGCGCCGCCCTGCTCACCGGCCGCAACCCGCACGCGGTCGGCATGCGGGGCGTGTCGAACTGGAACACCGGGTTCCCGCACATGCGCGGTGGCATCAGCCCGCGCGCCGCCACCGTCGCCGAGATGCTGCGGCCCCACGGCTACGCCACCTATGCAGCGGGCAAGTGGCACCTGGCGCCGATGGAGGAGTGCTCGGCCGCGGGACCCCATCACAACTGGCCGCTGCAGAAGGGCTTCGACCGCTTCTACGGGTTCCTGCAGGGCGAGACCGACCAGTTCCACCCCGAGCTCACGAGCGACAACGGCCACGTCGACCCGCCGGCGCGTCCCGAGGACGGCTACCACGTGTCCGAGGACATCGTGGAGAAGGCCACGGGCTGGATCGGCGACCTGCAGTCCATCCGCCCCGACCGTCCCTTCTTCCTCTACCTCGCCTTCGGCGCGACCCACGCGCCCCATCAGGCGCCCGCCGACTACCTGCAGCGGTGGCGGGGCCGCTTCGACGAGGGCTACGACGTCGCCCGCGAGCGGTGGTTCAAGCGCCAGCTCGACATGGGCGTCATCCCCGAGGGCACGACACTGGCGCCGCCCAACCCCGGCGTCCCCGCGTGGACCGACCTCACCGACAACCAGCGCGCGTTCAGCGCCCGGTTGCAGGAGGCGTTCGCGGCCATGCTCGAGCACACCGACGCCCAGATCGGCCGCCTCACCGACTTCCTGCGTCGCCGGGGCGTGCTCGACAACACCCTGCTCATGGTGCTGTCCGACAACGGCGCGTCGCGCGAGGGCGGTCCCTACGGCGTGATGGACGAGTTCAGCTTCTTCAACGGCGCGTGGGAGGACATCGACGAGATCGCCGCCAATCGCCTCGACGACATCGGCGGGCCCCACTCGCACTCCAACTACCCGTGGGGCTGGGCCCAGGCCGGCAACTCGCCCCTGCGCTGGTACAAGCAGAACACCTACGGCGGCGGCGTGCGCGACCCCCTCGTCTTGCACTGGCCCGACGGCATGGCGGCGCGGGACGAGATCCGCACCCAGTTCTGTCACGCCGTCGACATCACGCCCACCATCCTCGAGATCACGGGAGTCACCGCGCCCACGGAGTTCAAGGGCATTGCGCAGATGCCCGTGCACGGGGCGTCGATCGCGTCCACCTTCGACGATGCCGACGCGCCTGCGCCCCGCAACGTGCAGTACTTCGAGCAGATGGGCCACCGCGGCCTGTGGGCCGACGGCTGGAAGATCACGACGTACCACGAGCAGGGCCAGCCCATCGACGACGACGAGTGGGGCCTGTACCACCTCGACGAGGACTTCAACGAGTGCACCGACGTGGCCGATGAGCACCCCGAGAAGCTCCGCGAGCTCATCGACGCGTGGTGGGTGGAGGCGGGCCAGCACGGCGTGCTGCCCCTCGACGACCGCACCATCGAGCTGTTCGGCGGCTCGCCCCGTCCTGGCACGGTGCACGCCCGGCGCGACTACACCTACTTCCCGCCCATCGCCCACATCCCCGCCGACGCGGCGCCGCCCCTCGGCGGACGAGCGTGGACCATCACCGCCGCGGTGGAAGTGGGCGACGGGGGAGCGGAGGGGGTGCTCTACGCGCGGGGCGGCCACAACGTGGGCCACGTCTTCTTCGTGCAGGACGGCGCTCTGCATTTCGACTACAACGCCCTCGGCACCCATTACCGGGCGACCGCGCGGCTCCCCTTGACGCCTGGATGCCACGACCTGTTCGCCCGCTTCGACCGGGCCGGCAAGGGCGGCACCCTCACCATCGGCCTCGACGGTGAGGACCTCACCAGCGTCGAGATCCCCAGGATCGTGCGCATGCTCGGCTCCACCGGGCTCGACATCGGCCGCAACTCCCTGTCGCCCGTCGTCGACGACTACCAGGCGCCGTTCCCGTTCACCGGCACCATCGACCGCATCGACTTCCAGATCCGCAGCCGGGCCGACGCCGCCGAGGTGGCGGCCACCGCCCGGGCCGAGCTCTCCAAGGAGTAGACGTGAGCACCGACCTCGTCCTCGATTCCCTCCAGCGCCGCATGCGCGCCATGCACTCCCTCTGGGAGGAGGCGGTCGCCACCATGGACCTCGACCAGGTGAACCACGTCGAGCGCGAGCCGGTGCTGCCCATTGCGTTCTCGCTGTTCCACCTGGTGCAGATCGAGGACGGCTCGGCCACCATGCTCGGCGCCGGCGACATGGTCTACAACGACGCGTGGGCCACCAAGATGGGCCTCGCCATCGCCGACCACGGCAAGCACAAGACCGTCGACGAGATGGTCGGCCAGCGCATCGGCGACTACGCCGCCTTCACCGAGTACATGAACCTGGTCTTCGCCAAGACCGAGCGCTGGCTGGCCCAACTCGACCCCGCCACCCTCACCGACGTCGTCGTCCAGCGCCCCTTCCCGCCCCAGATCGCGTCGACCTACAGCGCCCGGGTGGCAGGGGAGCAGGGCATCACCCGCCTCGACGGCACCGAGTGCTGGATCTACCAGCACGGCCTCCGCCACATGGGCGAGATCGAACACGCCCGCGCCCTGGTGGGCCTGCAGGGCATGACCTCCTGAGCCCCCACCCCCCGATCCGCTTTCGCGCGCTCACTGGGGCTATAGCCCCATTGAGCGCGCTATAGGCCCAGCGCGAATCGGGCAATAGCGACGATCTCGTTGGCGGTTGTCGTGTGAGTGACGGGCCAGATCGTCCAGCCGGCGCGTTGGAGGCGCCGGGTGCGCTCGCTGTCGTGGTCGACGGCCGACGGACAACCATGGATGTCGAGACCCTGGTACTCGTACGCGTGCATCACGTGGCGCCAGGCCCAGTCGAGCCTGTACTGGTGGCCCTCGGCCAGCACCCGGAGCTGTTGCACCGGCATGGGCTCGACGTGGGCCCGGCACAGGACTCGGCCGACGTCGAGCTCGGGCTCGCTGCCGCCCGGGTCGTAGCCGTCCACCCGCTCGGCGAGAAAGAGCCGCATCGGGCGGATCTTGCGCCTGCCCGACACCGGCACCTGCTCGACGCACCGCACGAGCTTCGGTAGCACCAGCACCTTCCGCCGCAACAGATCGTCGCCCGCGAAACCGAGGAGCTTGCTCGGGAGCTTGCCGCACACGTCGACGAAGGTCCGCTCCGGGGTGGTGATGGGCACATGCCCGAGACGGGTGCGATCGTGCTCGGGGAGCGAGATGGTGCGGTGGCTCCTCACGCCGACGATCCGCGAGGGCACCGGCGAGGTGGTCAGGAGGTGAATGGCCGTTTCGTCGGCCGTGAACCAACGGAAGCCCCAGGCCTCTCCTGCCGTGACGTTGGCCAGCACGGCGTCGTTGTGTGCGGCCAACACGGCAGCCATCCATGCCTGTGCACGTGTGATCGGCGCGCCGCGTATTCGATACACCCCACGTCTGCGCGGGTACGGGATCAGCAGCCCACAGTCCACTGCATGTCGTATTCGCTCTACCCCCCAACCCGCTGCTCGTAGTTGCCACCAAGTGAGGAGGCCTTGTTGGCGGCCTCCGAGCCGATCGAGGTCGGCGTCCATGGGCACAGCATGCCCAGGAGGTGTGACAGCCCTTCCGCGTCGCGGCTTGTCCTTCCGCTTTCGCGCGCTCGCTGGGGCTATAGCCCCGGTGAGCGCGCGAAAGCGGAAAAGGGGGTGGGGGTCAGGCCAGGGTGTGGGCCGGAGTCAGGTTGCCGGGGCGGGCCAGGTGGTAGCCCTGGCCCCACGGGACGCCGAGGTCGATGAGGCTGGCCATCTCCTCCTCCACCTCGATGCCTTCGGCGGTGATGGTCGAGCCGATCTCGCGGGCGAAGGTGACGAGCGAGCTGGCCAGCGCCCGCTTGACCGGGTCCAGGTGGATGTCGCGGACGAGGGTGATGTCGAGCTTGATGATGTCGGGCCGCAACAGGAGGATGTGGTGCAGGCTGGCGAACCCGGCGCCCGCGTCGTCGACCGCGACCCGCACGCCCACGTCGTGCAGCCTGGTCAGGACGCGCAGGAGGCTGTCGTAGTCGTCCACCGGCGCGTGCTCGGTGATCTCGAGGACGAGCCGTTCGCGTGGGTACTTGGCGAGCAGCTCGTCCAGCGCGCCGGTCATGGCAGTGGTCGGCGAGACGTTGAGGGTGAGGAACAAGTCATCCGCCATCGCCCCCAGCTGCTCGAGGGCGACGCGCAGCGCGGCGAGCTCCAGGTCGATACCGAGGCCGACCTCGTCCGCCTCGGCGAACCACACGTTCGGTGGACGGAACGGCTCCTGGTCGAACCGAGCGAGTGCCTCGTAACCGACGATGCCGCGGTTGTCGAGCTGGGCGATGGGCTGGAACACGATGCGGGGCAGTGCGCCGTCGAGCACCTTGCGGATGCGCCGCAGCTTGGCTGCCGCCTCGGCGCTGGCGCGCGCGTCGGCGGCGTCGCGCGCCGCGATCTCGGACCGCAGCTCGACGTTGTGGTTCATCAGCCGGCGATGCAGCGTGCGGGTGTGCAACAGGTTGCGGGCCCGCAGCACGACCTCGTTGCGGTCCACGGGCTTGGTGAGGAAGTCACTCGCGCCCGCGGCCAGCACCCGCTGGCGTGACTCGGTGGTCGCGTCGGCGGTGAGGACGATCACCGGCACGAAGTCGTCCGCGTCGGTCGCGTGGCGGATGGCCTCCATGACCGCGACGCCGTCCATCCCCGGCATGTGCAGATCGAGCAGGACGATGTCGGGCTGCACCGATGTGTAGAGATCGAGCACGGCCCGGGGATCCATGGTGACATGGATGTGCCTGGTGCCCACCTTCTTGAGGATGCGTTCCAGCAGGGCCAGGTTCGGGGGATGGTCGTCGACCAGCAGCACGGTCGCGTCGACGAACACCGCGTTGTCGACCGCTGCGATGGGTGCCTCCCGGTGCAGGCGCAGGGCGCTCATGGCGTGAGGGTCCGCAGGTTCTCGACCAGAGCCCGCAGCTCGCTGACATCGAGCGGTTTGGTCAGGTACGCGCTGGCGCCCTCGGCGAGCAGCCGCTTGATCTGGCCTGACGTGGCGTCGGCGCTCACGACGACGACGGGGATGGACGACGTTTGCGGGTCATCCCTGAGCTGGCGCAGCACCTCGTCGCCCGTGACGTCGGGCAGGTGGAGGTCGAGCAGGATGAGCGCGGGCTGGTGCTCTCGGGCCAGCTCCAGCCCGAGCCGTCCCTGCATGGCGGAGACGAGCTCGATGTCGCCGTCGCGCTCGAGGATGCGCTCGACCAGGCGCAGGTTGGAGATGTTGTCCTCGATGTAGAGGACCTTCCTGGTGAGCGGGTTGCGGGCCTTGGCCGCCTCGACGGGCTGGTTGAGGCGCTCGTAGCGCTCGACCTGACCCTCGACGATGGGCAGCTCGACCCAGAACGTGGTGCCCTGGCCGAGGGCGGTCTCCACGTCGAGGGTCCCGCCCAGCGCCTCGGCCAACCGGCGTGAGAGCGCCAGGCCGATGCCGCTGCCCTCCACGTTGGTGTGCTCGGCGCCGAGCCGTTCGAACGGCATGAACAGCAGGTCGAGGTGCTCGGGCCGTATGCCAGGCCCCGTGTCGCGCACCTTGATGCGCAGCCGGTTGGGCTCGACCGCCTGGCAGGAGAGCGAGACCGTCCCGCCCGGTCGGTTGTACTTGATGGCGTTCGACACCAGGTTGAGCAGGATCTGCTTGAGCCGCTGGCGGTCGGCCAGCACGAACAGGTCGGCCCCGTCCGATGTCGAGCCGGTGACGAGGTGGATGCCGGCCTGCGTGGCCAGGGGACGGGTGAGCTCGAGGATGTCGGAGAGCACTTCGCTCGCCAGCACCGGCTCCGATGAGAGCTGGAAGGTGCCGCTCTCGATGCGGGAGATGTCGAGCACCTCGTTGATGAGGTCGAGCAGGTGGCGGCCGCCCTTGATGATCTGCTTGACCGAGTCGTGGTCGGCCTCGTCCAGGTCCTCGCTCTCGAGCAGCTGGGCGAATCCGAGCACCGCGTTGAGCGGCGTGCGCAACTCATGGCTCATGCGGGACAGGAACTCGCTCTTGGACCGGTTGGCCGCCTCGGCGACCTCGCGCGCCTGGCGCTGACCTTCCTCGAGCTGCTCCTTGGCTGCAAGCGCCTCGCGCAGCTCGGCGGTGCGTTCGTCGACCAGGGCCAGGGCGTAGACCCGGCGCCGGCTGATCATGTCCACCAGCGCAGCGACCAAGAGCGCGGTGATGACCCCGACGCCCAGCACGTAGGTGTGCGCGCGGTGGGCGAAGCTCCCGACGAGCGGACGGCTCGACGTCGCCACCAGCAGCCACTCGTCCGATCCGATCTTGACGGGCTCCCGCTCCACCCGACCGGTCAGGGGCAGGTCGGCCGTGGTGGCGAACAGCAGATTGTCGGGGTCTGCGGTCTTCCCCGCGTAGACGGCGGCCTCGAGCTCGCTGAACGCAGAGTCGGCCGATCGCTGGAAGCCGTCCAGGTCGAAGGCGAACTCCTGGGCGATGACGGTGGCCCGACCGGGACCTGTCGCCACCGCGAACACCAGCCGGCGCTTGCCGTCCTCGGTGAACACGGTCGACACCAGACCGCGCGCGGCCAGGGCACGGTTGACCAGCGCGGCGCGGTCGTCCGTCACCGCTGTGCCGACCGCAGGCCCGGTCCCGGCTGCGGTCTTCACGACGAGACCGTCACCGCTGCCCGTCATGGTCCCGATCCACCCCCCGCTGAGCACGGCCGACTGACTGGCGAACTGGTCGAAGACCGGTGGCGCGGCCGTGGCCACCGCGCCCAGCAGTGGCAAGGTCGATGAGAAGGACCCGAACGAGGTGGACAGCAGGGCGCTCGCTTCCTTGGCCCGTTCCTCGAGCAGGCGTCGCTCCTGATCCTTCACCACCCGGCCGACGACCACCGACGTGCCGATCGCACTGCACAGCATCGCCGCCAGCACCACGAACGGCAGCACCCGACGCCGAGAGCCCTGAACCGCTTCGCTCTCCATCAGCTTCGCCCCTCAATCGTTGTCCGCAGGCAAGGCTGACTGCTCAACCACGCCTACGGGCCGTGCCCGCCGAAGCACACCCCAATCCCGAGCCTTCTCTCGGCATGACTAGGCATTTTCTGTAGCAACTTTCACGGTTGACTAGATAAAACGCCGGTCATGGGCGGATTTGACCGAACCGTTGTTCAGCCTTGCCTGAATACATCGCAGCCTGTACTATTTGGGGCGTGGCGCTCATCGCCAGCCCGGCCCTCGACACGCTCGAGCGGGTGGGCACCGCCCTCGCCGACCCGACCCGCCGGCGCATCCTGCTCATCCTGGTGGAGGGCCCGGCCTACCCGGCCGACCTCGCCACCGCCCTGGGCGTGGGCCGCACCAACGTGTCCAACCACCTCACCTGCTTGCGGGGGTGCGGCCTGGTGCGGGCCACCCGCGAGGGACGACAGGTCCGCTACGAGCTCACCTCCCCCCGCCTCGTGCACGCCCTCACCGACCTGGCCGGCCTCGCCCTCGACGTCGACGCAGCCCACGGTCATGGCTGACACCCACACCGACCACGCCCCGCACAAGAAGGAAGAGCGCGACGCGGCGGTGCGGCAGGCCCGGTGGCTCAACCGGGCGACCATCGGCTGGAACAGCCTCGAGGGCGTCGTCGCCATCGCCGCGGGGGTCGCGGCGGGCTCGGTCAGCCTCATCGGCTTCGGCGTGGACTCGGCCATCGAGGTCTCGGCCGCCGTCATCCTCATGTGGCGCCTCCGCCAGGAGCGCGGGGACGGCTGCTCGCAGCCCGCCGACGCGCTCGCCACCCGGGCCATCGCCGTCAGCCTGGGCGTGCTCGCGGTCTACGTCGCGGCCGACGCCCTGCGGCACCTGGCGGGCGGGTCCCACCCCGACGCCAGCGTCCCCGGCGTGGTGCTGGCCGCCGCGTCGCTGATGGTGATGCCGTTCCTCGCCCGGGCCAAGCGCCGGCTCGCCCCTGTGCTCGGCTCGGCCGCCGCCGTGGCTGACGCCAAGCAGACCGACCTGTGCGCGCTGCTGTCGGCATTCGTGCTGGTGGGACTCGGTGCCAACGCCCTGTTTGACTGGTGGTGGGCAGATCCCGTGGCCGGCCTGGGCATCGCCGTCATCGCTGCCGTCGAGGCCGTGCGCACGTGGCGGGCCGACTCCCTCGACGACACCTGCTGCGCCTGAGCTGACCGCCGCGGTCAGCGGCGACTGGTACGGCCGGTGCGCACGCCGGAGCGTCGGTTCTTCCGGGGCGGCTCGAAGTCGACCAGCAGCTCGAGCAGCTCGCCGACGGTCTTCTTCCGCGGGATCGGCTCGGGGAGAGGGAGGTCGAACTGGATCTCGTAGTGGTTGCGGCGACCCTCCTTCTCCTTCACCAGGTACCCGGCGTCGGTGAGGTCGGTGACGATGCCGAAGGCCGTGCGCTCGGTCACGTCGAGGGCGACGGCCAGGTCGCGCAGGCGGGCGTCGGGCTGGCCCGCGATGTAGAGGACGGCCCGGGCGTGGTTGGTGAGGAAGCTCCACTCGGCCATACCAAAGGGACTATATAATTACTAGAAATTCGTTGCAAGTATCATATTTCCAGCGTACCGTTACGCACAGCGACGGGAGCGCCACATCTGGTGGCCATTGGGGCCCGGTCGCGAACTGAGGAACCCGTGTCGCTCATGCAACCTGACGCAACGCGCCCCGGTGCGGATCGTCTGCCGTCCCTGGCCGTCGTGCTCGCAACCCTGTTCCTCGCCGTCTTCATGGTGTTGGCGTGGGGCGCGCTGCGCGACGGAGCGTCCGCGGCGCCGGCCGACGAGCCGTCCGCGTCAGCTCCCGCGCCTGATGTGGTCACCGAGACTCCGACCGCGGACGCGCCCGTCAGCGCGCCGGCCGAGCCGGACCCGACCCCCGTTGCCGACGCGACGCCTGAGCCGGATCCGCAGCCCGCATCGGATGCCAACGCCCAGACGGCCGTCGTCAGCGACGAGCCCGCGCCCGCCAATGGTGGGTCCGATGCGACGCCCTCCAAGCGCGAGCAGCGCAAGTCCGATCGCCGGGCGGCTGCAGCAGCAGAAGCAGCAGCTGCGGAACCCGAGGAGACGACGAGCGCCCCCAGCGCCGCCCCCGAGGAGTCCTCGCTCGCGGCCGAGCCCATGGTGGCCAGTGCGGCCGCAGCCCCGATCACCGCCGCGGCCGTGGTCGGGCCCACCGCCAGCCAGTGCAACAACGCCGGTACTGCTGGCGGCGACACGATCACCTGCGCCGTGACGATCACCAACAACTTCACCTACAACCCGGCAACGCCCAGCACCCCGACGGGCTCGGCCACGATCGTCACGACGATCTCCTGCACCGGGTCGGCGACGACCTGCGGCACCCCGAGCACGTCGTCCTCCACCACCCCCGTCACCGAGATCGACCAGTGCAACGGCTCGGGTCTCGGCGGCGCCAGCACGGTGACGTGCACCGCCACCGTCACCAACAACCTCACCGGCTACCCGATCGGCTCGGCCATCGACTCCACCGTCCAGCAGTGCCAGAGCCCCGGCGCGGTGAACACCCTCACCTGCACGGCCACCCCGCCCGGCAACAACCGCACCGGCACTGCGGGCCCCGGTGGTCAGAGCGTCAACCAGTGCAACGCGTCCGGCGGCGCCGGCGGCACGATGACCTGCACCGTGACCGCCCCGCCGTCACAGAGCACGGGGTTGCCCGTCACCATCGACCAGTGCCTCGGTTCGGGCAAGACGGGCGCCAGCACGGTGACCTGTACAGCGACGATCACCAACAACTTCTTCGCCCAGATACCCGCCGTCGTCGTTCCGCCGGTGATCCCGCCGGTTGTCGTTCCCCCAGTGATTCCGCCCGTGGTCGTTCCGCCGGTGATACCGCCGGTTGTCGTTCCCCCAGTGATTCCGCCCGTGGTCGTTCCGCCGGTCGTGGTCCCGCCTGTCGTGGTCCCGCCGGTCGTTCCTCCGGTGGTGCCGCCCGTCGTGGTCCCGCCGGTCGTTCCCCCGGTGGTGCCGCCCGTCGTGGTCCCGCCCGTCGTGCCCCCGGTGGTCCCCCCGGTTGTCGGTCCGCCCGTCGTTCCCCCGGTGGTCCCGCCCGGCGTCACACCTCCGGGTGTCACACCTCCGGGTGTCACACCCCCGGTCGTGGGCACCCCGCCGGGCGTCACGCCCTCGCTCGGTACCCCCTCGGCTGACAACCCCACCGTGTTCGCACCGAGCGCACTCACGCCCGCAGTCGTGCTCGCCGCCAGCTCGGTCCGGCCCCTGACCTCAGCGGCATCGGCCAACGGCTCGACCGCAGCAGGCACCACCCAGTCGACCGAGACGACGGCGGGCCTGCCGGTCACCGGCGCCACCACGCTGCCCCTCACGGCCATCGCCCTGGCGACGATGGCGATGGGCGCCATCCTGGTCCGGGCCGCCCGGCGCCCGAGCCCGCGCTGCGGCTGATCGCATCCCCGGCGGGGTAGGAATAGGGTCCATGACGGTGGGTCACGCTGGACGAGGTCTCGACGAGGCGACGTTGCGCGCCGTGCAGATCGCGTTCGAGCACTCTCCCGTGGCCCAGTCGATCTTGGCGCCCGACGGCACCTACGTCTTCGTGAACCGGGCGGGCGCGGCCATGGTCGGCATGTCACCGGAGGAGATGGTGGGCCTGTCCTTCGTCGAGTTCACCGACGACCGGAGCCTGGCGTTGGCCATGGACGTCATGACCGAGCTGACGAGCGGCGATCACGACACGCTGCAGCTCGACGTGTGGTTGCGTCGGGCCGACGGCACCGCCTTCGAGATCGAGGCCACCGCCACCGCCCTGCGCGACGACAGCGGTGCGCTGCGCTACATCGTCACCGCCGGCTCCGACGTCACCGAACGCCGGCGCGTCGAACGGGCGACCAACCACCGCGCCGCCCATGACTCGCTGACCGAGCTCCCCAACCGGCCGTGGTTCATCGAGCGCCTGGGCCAGGCCCTGGCCACCGCAGCCCGGCACGGCACCATGCTCGGCGTCTACTTCGTCGACCTCGACGGCTTCAAGGCGGTCAACGACCGGTTCGGCCACGACGTCGGCGACCAGGCCCTGTTCACGCTGGCCGGTCGCCTCGATCGCAGCGTCAGGCCTGGCGACACCCTGGCCCGCTACGGCGGCGACGAGTTCACCATTCTCTGCGAGGACCTTCCCGGCGTGGCCGAGGCGAGCGAGATCGCCGAGCGGGTGCTGCGCGCCGTGGAGGAGCCGCTGCAGGTGAGCGGGGGTGAGGTGCGCCTGGCCGCGTCGGTCGGCGTCGCCCTGGGCGACCCGGGCGAGGGCACGCCCGCGTCGCTCATCCGCAAGGCGGACATGGCCATGTACGAGGCCAAGCGCCTCGGCAGCGGCCGCTACCGCGTCGTGCGGAGCTGATGCCGCGACCCGCTACGCGTCTGTGAGCTCGCGCCGGAGCGCGGCGCGGGCGCGGTGCAGCGCCACTCGTGTCGTCGGGACGGACAGGCCCAGCATGGCCGCCAGGTCGTCGTAGCTCAGCCCTGTCCAGTAACGAAGACGCAGGAGCACCCAGTTGCGCGTGCTCACTCGACGCATCGCATCGTCGAGGCCTGCCAGCCACGTGTCGGCCGTATCGGGAGCGGGTTCGGGTTGATCGTCGACGTGGGACGACAGCACGACGCGCTTGCGCACCGCCATCGTGTCGATGCACAGGTTTCGGGCCACGACGAACGCCCACCGGCGCAGATGGTCCTCGGTCTCGTAGCCGTCGGCGTTGAGCCAGGCTCGGAGGAACACCTCCTGGGCCACGTCCGCACCGGCCCCGGGATCGTGCAGGACGCGCCCGCAGTAGCGCGCGACGACGGGGGAGTGCCGGCGATACCAGCCCTCGAACGCATCCGGCTCGCCGTTCCCGCCGCGATCCAACTCGCGTTGCTGCACCACCTTTGACCGCCCCCGGTTGTCTTTTGCCCGGCGGGCTCGCTTCTCGACCCGACGGGACCTTCGCAAGCCGTTGCAGCAGACGGCTCGCGCCGGAAAGGTAGACGCCCGATCGCGGATCGTCAACGAGTTGCGGGTTCCCCCGAGAAGCGCCGGGAGGCGCGACGAGCGCGCACCAGATATTGGGCCAGGTGCAGGTACTCCGCCTGCTCGGCCGGCGTCAGCCTGCGGTCACGGCGGATGTCGAGCAGCGCGTCGATGCGGTCGGCGACAGCGTTGGCGCTCATCGCCCACCCACCACAACGGGCTCGGCGGTTTTCGATAGCGCGAGCCGGGCGAAGGCCGACGCATCCAGGGCGGGCGAGAAGAGAAAGCCCTGTCCGAGCTGGCAGCCCATGGACTGGAGTGACGTGAGCTGCGCCGGGTCGGAGATGCCCTCGGCCACCACCTGGACCCCGAGCGACTGGCCCATGCGCACGATGGCCTCGGCGAAGGCCGCGTCGGCGGCGTGGGTGCCGATGCCGTCGACGAACGGCTTGGCCACTTTCAGGACGTCGATCGGGAAATGACGGAGGTAGCTCATCGAGGAGTAGCCGGTACCGAAGTCGTCGATGGCCAGCCGCACGCCGAGTCGACGCAGCTCCTGGAGCTTCTCGACGTTGTCGGCGTCGTCGCGCATGAGCGTCGTCTCGGTGATCTCCAACATGAGCGACGTGGCCGGCAACGAGCACTGGCGCAGCGTCTCGGTGACCTTCCCGACGAAGTCGGGATCAGTGAGCTGGCGGGGCGAGAGATTGACGCTGATGCCGATCGGTGGGGCCATGGCCCCTTGTTGCCATCGCCGGGCATCGCGACACGCGCGCCCGAGCACGAACGCCCCGATCTCGTTGATCAGGCCCGTCTCCTCGGCCAACGGCACGAACGTGTCCGGGAAGAGCAGTCCCTCGGTCGATGTCTGCCACCGCACCAAGGCCTCCGCTCCCACGATGCGGCGGGCGCCGAGCTCCACGATCGGCTGGTAGTGCACGACGAACTCGTCGTCGACGACCGCCTGCTTGAGCCGCGACTTCATGGCGTGCCGGTGCTGGACCGCCTCTCGCATCCGGGGCTGGAAGATCTCGAAGTTGCCCTTGCCGCTGAGCTTGGCCGTGTACATGGCGAGGTCGGCATCGCTGAGCAGGTCGTCGGCGCGCTTCTCGCCCGGCACGCCCATGGCGATACCGATGCTCGCGCCGACGTGCACCGATGACGAGTGCACGTAGAACGGCGACGCCAGCGAGTCGAGGATGCGCTCCGCGACGGTCATGGCCTCGCCCAGCCCGCCGGGATCCTCGAGCAACACGGCGAACTCGTCGCCCCCGAGACGTGCGGGCGTGTCGCTGGGCCGCAGACACCCACGCAGCCGACCGGCGACGGCGGCGAGGAGCTCGTCGCCCGCGGCGTGGCCCATGGAGTCGTTCACCGTCTTGAAGTCATCGAGATCGATGAACAGGACGCCAACCGGATCGCTTCCCCGCCGCTGCAGGGTGTGCTCGACCCGATCGGTGAGCAGCGTGCGATTGGCCAGGCCGGTCAGGGCATCGTGGAACGCCTGCTCCGACAGCCGGTCCTGAAGGGCACGCAGCTGCGCGAGGGAGCGCTCCAGCTGCCCGTTCTGCAGTGCCACCGCCAGGTGCCGGGCCAGCGTGTCGATGAGGCGCACGTCCTGGCGGTCGAACGTCGATATCTCGCCCATGCGGTTGCCGATGATCATCAGACCCAGGAGCCCGCGCTCCGCTTGCAGCCCCGCCACCACCGCATCGCGGATGCCCCGCCGCTCGAGGAGGGGGCGGATGGTGCTGTCCTCCCGTGCCGTGGTGAGGGCCGTCGCCTCACCCCGCACCGCGCTGGCCGCCAGCGACAATTCGGCGGCGCCGAGCACGATGCTCTCCATGGTCTGCACCGAACCCTCGGTGCCCACTCGCCAGCGCACGGCATTGGGATCGTCGCCCGGCGAGAACAGGATGATCTCGGCCGTCTCGGCCCGCACCATCTCACACGCGTGCTGCAGCACAGCGAGCACCGACTGATCGAGCTCGGGGCTGGCGTGCAGGATACGGGTCGACTCCTGGATGAATCGCAGTCCGTCGAGCCGCTGTCGCTGGATGACGAAGGCGCGGTAGGCGAGCAGCAGCGTGGCGCCGGGCAGCGCGAGGAGCCACAGCGCGAGGGGGTCACGCCACGCCACCCACGCTGCGAGCACACCCAGGCTGGCGTTGGTGGCGGCGCCGATGCCGACCAGGGTCGCCACTGTCGACAGGCGCTCGACCTGGAGCCGGCCCTGCACGATCGAGATGACGGTCGTGATGGCGACCACGCCGACGAGTGCGCTGAGCAGCGCGGCACCGCCGGCCGCCAGCCATCCGCCGGGCTCGAGCGGCGTCCGTTGCGGCAGCGCGTAGAACAACCAGGCCGCGGTCGACGTGCCCAGCGCGAACTGCGCCAGGTTGAAGGCCAGCTTGTGCACGGCCTGGCGCCGGTGAATTGCCAGCGCAAGCGCGGCGCCGACCGCTTGTGCGGTCACCAGCTGCACGGGGTCGCTGCAGAACAGTCCGAGGACCAGTGGCACCTCACTCAACGAGAAGGAGTGGGCGTCACCCCGCAGGTGGATGTGGACCACGCACAGCTCGGCGACGAGGAAGAGAGCAGCGAGGATCCACCAAGGCAGATGATGGCCGGCGGGCGGCGCGTGGTGGGCCAGCCTGACCACGATCGACGCCGCGCCGATGCTCCCAAGGAGCGTCAGCAGCCACACCCGTGTTTTCGGAGACAGACGCTTCGCCATCGTTCTAACCCCAGTCCGTCGAAGTCCAGGAGCTGCCCGACCAGCTGGAACCTGTCCAGCTCGATGCCGACCAGCTCGATCCCGACCAGCTCGATCCTGACCAGCTCGACCCCGACCAGCTCGACCCCGACCAACTCGACGAGGCCCAGCCCTTTGAGTCGAAATCTCGTCCCCATGCATCTCGCTCGCCCTCGATCCGCTGGCCGCCGATGTGGGCGTGCGAGCTGCCTCGGGCGGTCTCGATCGACCCACCACCCTGCGCCGGCTCCCACGCCTGCGCGTCGGTTGCGGGCCGCTTCCCACTCGCCGCATCCACGTTGATGAGGCCTGCGCCCTGCGCCGTCACGGGATCGGCCGGCAGCGGACGGGCGGTGCGCACCAGCGCCGCCTTCACCTGGTCCGGCGTCAGCTCCGGCCGCTGCTGGAGCAGCAGGGCGCTGGCGCCGGCAACGACCGCCGCCGCCTGCGAGCTCCCGCTCCCGCGCAGGAGGCGCTCGCCGACACGCGCGTGCGGGTAGTTGTTGTCGACGAACGACCCCGGCGCGCGGGCGCTGATGATCGAGCGCCCCGGCGCCACGACGTCGGGGTTGCGGGTGCCGTCGCCGCGGCTCGAGAACGGCGCCACGCGGTCGTCCGCGACACTCCGTGTCCCGGCCGTCTCGGCCGCACCCACCGCGATCACGTACGGATCGATGGCCGGGTTGGTGAGGCGCACGGACTCCTCTCCCCCGTTGCCGGCCGACACCACCACCACGCCGCGCCGCCACGCCACCTCGGCCGCCAAGGCAAGAGGATCGGTGCGGTAGTCACCGCCGCCATCGGTGCCGAAGGCGAG
>JBEEFQ010000279.1:0-4427 GCA_041166245.1 Actinomycetota bacterium
CCCCCGGGCGAGCAGGCAGACGAAGAGCCGCTCGATCATCCGGTCCTGGCCGACGACGACGCGCTTGACCTCGAACAGCGCCTGCTCGAGGACCTCTTCCGGAGTCGCGGAGCGGCTGACGGTCACAGCGAGGTCTGCTCCGCCGACGAGTCGCTCTGCTGGTTGTCGGGGACGCCGTCGCCGTCCTTGTCACAGTTGCGGCCGTCGTGACCTCGGTCGGGGGTGACGGGAGCGCCGGCTGCTCCGTCGCCGCTGGACGGGGCCTGGGTGGTCGGCGGCGTGGTCGTGGGCGCCTCCTGCGCCCATGCCCAACCGGCGCCGAGCACGCCGAAGGCGGCCAGAGCACCGACGAGGGCACTCACGAAGCGTGGGGACTTGTCCATCGCTGGGTGGCTCCTTCCGTTTCGCTGACCCCCGAATGGGCCAGCGAAGGGGAGGATGGCCCCCGAACCTGGGAGCCAGGTCAGAGCCCCCGCACGATTCCCTTTCGTTCTTTGGCGCGTGGCCCCGACATATTCGGGGCTACGCGCCAAAGAACGGGTGGGGGGGTCAGCGGTGGTCGACGCTGAGGTCGTCGAGGAAGCGGACGGCTTCGATGGGGAGGCCGCGCACCAGGTCCTCGAGGACGCCGCTGACGTGGACGATCTGGCGCTCGAGCACGCTGACCACTGCCCGGTGCTGCTCGGCGGGCAGGTGGTCCTGTCCGGCGCGCAGCAACGAGACCGCAGCCGACATCGACGCGAGGGAACCGAGGAGACCGTGGGCCGTGACCGCGATGGCAGCATCCACCGGCACCTCATCGGTGGAGGACCAGCTCGGCAGGGTTCGAGGGGCGGCAGGGGTGCGGAGGTCGACAAAGGGAACGGCCGCGTAGACGGACTCTGGGAGCGGCAGCGCCGAGGGCATGGCCAGGCCGAAGCCCTGGCCCCGGGTGATGCCGGTGGTGCGTACCGCCTCGAGCTCGGCGTCAGTCTCGATGCCCTCGGCCACCACCGTCGCGCCCGTCTCGCCCGCGAAGATCACCATCGCGGTGGCCAGGGCCCGGCGGGCCGGGTCCTTGTCGATGGAGGACGTGATGGACCGGTCCAGCTTGATGATGTCCGGGTGCAACCGCAGGATGTGCTGGAAGCTCGAGTACCCGGCGCCTGCGTCGTCGACGGCCAGCATGATGCCCATCTCCCGCAGGCGGGTGAGGCCCTCGATGACGGGCGCGTAATCGGCGACGATGGCGTGCTCGGTGATCTCGACGACGATGCTTCGCCTCGCGACGGCGGCGGCGGCCAGAGCCTCCACGATCGGCGCGGGGTCCTGCAGCGACATCGGTGAGAGGTTGATGGCCACGTAGCCGGCGGGGATCTCGTCGAGGTGCTCGGTGACGAGCTCGATGACGGCGAGGTCCATCGTCTGCGCGAGGTCGAACGCCTCGCACTGCTCGAACCAGAGGTCGGGGGGCCGACCGTCGTGGAAGCGGCACAGGGCCTCCACCCCCGACAGCGTCCCCGTGTCCAGGTGCAGGATCGGTTGGTAGACGAGGCTGAACGCTCGCTGGCTGACCACCGCCTCGACGTAGCGCCGCCCGCTGCGATCGTCGATCGGGTCGATCGGCCCCTCGATCACAGGTGAACCCTGTAGGTGTCGGCCTGGTTCTCGAGCGCTGCCAGCTGCACGACCACGCGCTTCATCACGCCACCGTCGGCGCGGACTAACTAGTCCTTTAGAGCTAGTTACTGTTCCATTTCTTGACACCTTGTGGAGGTCGCGAGCATGGCCTTCGCCAGCCATCGCCCGGTGACTAGTCAGAAATGGCTAAACCCTCCTGGCGGTCGCGCCGACACGGATAGTGCATGGGGAGCACCACCGAACGGGAGGCGAGCGGCTGGGCGGCGCGCCCGGGCCTCGCCCTGGCTGTGCGGGCGATCGCCCTCGGCGTCCCCCTGGTCCTGGGCGTGGCCGCTGCCGTGGTCGTCACCCGGGCCCTGCCCCGACCCGACGGGCCGGCCGAGCTGGCGCGCATCTGGGTGACGGGGTTCGCGGTCTCGACGGCCGTCGGCTTCGGCGCCACCCGGGCGCTGCGCCGGCTGCTCCCACTCGCCGCCCTCCTCGAGCTGTCCCTCACCTTCCCCGACCAGACCCCGTCGCGGATGCGTGTCGCCCTGCGCGCCGGCAACCTCAAGAAGCCCGCCAAGCACGGCATCGCGCTGCACACCGCCCGCGACGGGAGTCGCAAGGAGGCGGTCGAGGCCGTGCTCGCCCTGGCCGCCGCCCTCAGCGCCCACGACCGGGCCACGCGCGGGCACAGCGAACGGGTGCGGGCCTACACCGACATGCTCGCCGAGGAGCTGCACGTCAGCGCCGAGGACCGGCTGCGGCTGCGGTGGGCCTCGCTGCTGCACGACGTCGGGAAGATGAGCGTGCCCGCCGACGTGCTCAACAAGCCGGGCAAGCTCGACGACGGCGAGTGGAAGATCCTCCACCGTCATCCCACGGAGGGGGCCAAGCTCACCGCCGCCCTCGCACCGTGGCTCGGCCCGTGGGCGGCGACCATCGAGCATCACCACGAACGCTGGGACGGCAAGGGATATCCCGCGGGCCTCTCCGGCACCGAGATCCAGCAGGGCGCTCGCATCGTCGCCGTCGCCGACGCCTACGAGGTCATGACCGCGGCACGCGCCTACAAGGCACCGCTGCCCGCAACCGAGGCCCGGCGCCGCCTCGCAGCCGACGCGGGCAAGCAGTTCGATCCCGACGTGGTGCGGGCCTTCCTCAACCTCAGCCTCGGCCGGCTACGCGTCGCGGCCGGTCCCCTGACCTGGCTGGCCCAGGTGCCTTTCCTGCGGCCCATCTCGTCCGTCAGCCGCACGCCGGTGGGCGCGTCCGTCCTCGGCGTCACGCTCGCGGCGGCGGCCGTCACCCTCGCCATGCCTACGGTGCCGCCGGACATTGCGTCGACGGTCGCGTCCGCACCGCGCGGTGTCGTCCGCCAGCGGGTCGAGCTCGTGACCAGCGCTCCCCCGCCCCCTGTCCCGACGGCCGTCCTCGCCGCCACCGCCTCCAACCCAAGGTCCACCCCGCCGACTGCTGGTTCTCCGACGCTCGCCACGGAGGTCGAACCCCCCCAGTCGGCGGTCACGCCCACCCCACCGCCAGCAGGGCCGACCCCGGCTCCCGATGCGCCTCCGACTCCCGCGCCCCAGCCCCCCACCCCTTGGGTGCGTGCGGCTGTCGAGGTGGGGGAACCGGTCGACGCCGTGCTGGCGGTGGGTGTGGGCGACTCCGCTGACCCGCCCCTCCCGCTCCCCCCGGTCGACGTCACTCTCACCATCCCCCCGGACTGACCACCGCCTCCCCCCCCATCGACTTTTGGACACTCACCCGCGATATCGCGGGTTACTGTCCAGAAGTCGGGCCGCGCTGGGCCAGTGCGCGCTGCACGCGGTCGACGAGAACGCTGGCAGGGGTCGCGGAGGTCACGGGCAGCATCAGCCATCCTCCGAGTGCGAGCTCGGAGATCCGATCACGGTCGCCGTCAAAGGCGGAGCGAGTCAAGCCGTGGGGGCCCCATCCGTCGAAGTCGATCCCGACCTTCTCCGGCCGGTACCCCACGTCGATGCAGTATCGGCGACCGTTGACGACCACCCAGATCTGCTGCTCAGGAGTGCGGCAGCCCGCCTTCAGCAAGGTGCTCACGGCCCAGATCTCGCCGTCCGAGTCGGACTTCTCGCCCACGGCCAGGCACTTGTCGAGGATCGGCGCCAGGTGGGCGACTCGGCGGCGGCCTCGGCGGCGAACGTCGCCCAGCACCGCCACCACCTCGGCGTAGGACGCGATGCGGTACTGATGCACCTTGTTCAGCATGCGCTCCACAGAGTCGTCGCCCAGCACCGCTGACATGTCCAACGCGGTGCGGGCCGGCGTCGTGCACGGAATGCCGTCCACCACCGTGAGGTGCTTGGGCGGCAGGAAGTTGCTGCGGTGCGCTTTCACGCCTGCCAGGCGCACCCGAGTCGCCGGGCCCGTCGTGATCTCCGGCCGAAGCGACGCGATGCCCGGGAATCCGTGCAACCACGCCGCCGACCGGTGCGACGCCACACCGTCAGCGTTCAGGCACGCAGCGAGAATCTCACGTCTCTGCGTCGCCGGGGACCCTGAGACGACGTACACCGAGGGCCGTTTCCGCACGATGCGGCCAGCTCGGATGTCTGCCTCGACGCGGTCGTCACCGACACACGCGGTGCCCTGCCGCCACGTGACCAACCCGTGCTGCTGCTCTGCAATCTCGTCCCACCACATACCTCGAGTACATCGCGAGGGTGTGACAGGATTTTCGGCCGCTCTCGCGAACCCCCAAACCCCCTGACTTCTGGACACTCACCCGCGATATAGCGGGTCAGTGTCCAGAAGTCGGTAGGGAGGCCGGGGACTGGACT
>JBEEFQ010000280.1:0-8908 GCA_041166245.1 Actinomycetota bacterium
CCACGACGATGGCGTCCTGAACCGCAGCCTTGACGTCGGCGCCGCCGCCCACGAACTTGGCCAGGACGGGCTACGCGACGACGATCACCTGGAGCGCGACGACGACCTCCTGGGCGAACGACGGCCCGGGGCCGGCGACAGGCGGGATCGGGAATCGGAGGTTGTCGGTCGTCACACGGCCTCCTGGAGCGGTACGCCGCGCGCCTTGTCACGCTTCTCGCGGATCTTGGAGAGGGCTCGGGCCTGGCGTCGCCGCTCGGCGCGGGTGACCGGCGTAGCTCGAAGCTTGATGAGTCTGTCCAACGTGCGCGTCTGCACGTCGATGATGATCGTCAGCACCTGGAGGAACTCCATCCCCGCGAGCTCGGCCGCGGCCGCTATCTCCGGCTGGCACTCGGGACAGACACGGCAGTCGCACATCAGCCGATTACCTGGATGATGACGTAGCCGGATCCGCCGGGTGCGCCGTTGCCGCCGGCCCCTGTGCCAGGCATGGGCCGTCGTCGTGACGCGCGAGGAGGGCCGAGTAGCAGCGGAAGTGGCTCGTCGCCTGGTCCCGCGTGAACGTCTCCAAGGCTTCCTGGCGCGGATGACCGGCTCTGAGCTCGGCGGTGCGACAGCGCTCGACATCGCTGATCACTTCGACGTGCCCGAGCCGGTTGCGATCGTGGCTGCTCGGCTACTACTGGAGGAGTCGTGATGCGGTCCACGAAGTGCATCACCAAACGTGGCCGATGCAGTCCGGTCGGGACCGATCAGGTCCGCACCGACCCGCTCCGGACCGCTCGTCTGGCCGTGCGAGACCGGACCAGTCCGGTCCAGTCCGCTACGCCAACTGACTCTTAACCCGCAGGTTCTGGGTTCGAATCCCAGGGGGCGCACGCTTTTGATTTGGGACCGCCGACCCACATCACGTGTGGGTAAGCGTGCCCAGACTGCAGGGACCGGCTGATTCCGTTCTTGGCAAGCAACCGCTTGCTTGCCCAGAACACGACGGAGGCAGAGGTGCCGATATCGAGCGGGTAGATCGCTGCGCGGTCGCTGTCGAACTTTGTGTCGGAGTCCCCTTCGTTCCGAACGGTTCCGCGGAACCGTTCGCGCGGCGTAGCCCCACTATGGGGGCGAATTCACACTCCTGCTCGTGCTTCGGTCAATTCGCTCTACGCTGCCCCGGTCGGACTGGGGAAGGAGCGCTGACTTGTGAAGCGGAGCAGCAAGGCGGAGCAGATCGAGCTGCTGGGGAACGTCTCCCTCTTCTCGGAGTGCAGCAAGAAAGAGCTCGGGCAGGTCGCGGCGATGATGGACGAGCGACGGGTCGACTCGGGCACCGAGCTCACCCGTGAAGGTGAGCACGGCGACGAGTTCTTCGTCGTCGCCGAGGGCCTGGCCGAGGCTCGGATCGGCGGCAAGAAGGTGGGCTCGATCAAGCCAGGGTCATTCTTCGGGGAGATGGCGCTGCTCGACCAGGGGCCGCGCGTGGCCACGGTCGAGTCCAAGCTGCCCACGCGCGTGCTGGTCCTCGACGCCAAGAGCTTCGGACGGGTCGTGCGTGACTCCCCGTCCGTCGCCCTCAAGGTGATGAAGACCCTCGCCGAGCGCCTGCGGGCGCTCGAGACGTCGCCGACCCGCTGAGCGTTACCGCGGCTGCTTGAGGGCGATCAGGGTCGCCCGGTCGAGCTGTCCGGAGGTGGGCAGGCCGAGCTGACGCTGCACCTCGGCCAGCGCGGCCTGGGTGTGGGCGCCGAAGTTGCCGTCGACGGCGACGGGCTGGCCCAACCCCTTCAGCACCCGCTGCAGGGCGGCGATGCGCTCGCCGAGGTCGGGGCCGTTGGCCAGGGGCCGGAGCTGGATGAGTTGGGAGCTGCCGATGGCCTGCCACTGCTCGGCGTTGGCCGTGTCCCACGCCCAGAACGAGAAGCTGGCCACGCCGTGGTCCGCCGCCGTCTGCATGAACTTGTTGATGTCCGCGGCCGACGGCGGTCCCCAAGAATCGGAGCCGTCGATGGCGGGGTCATAGGCCTGGCCCACCGGGATCACCGGCTTGCCGAACGGGGCCAGTGCGGCGATGGCGCCGGCCACGTCCGTCGCGGGGTCTCGATTCACCCAGTAGACCATCGGCGCGATGGCGTCGAAGTGAGCGGACGCCTCCTGATACGGATACCAGCGCTTTGGGTTGGGACGGGGAACGGCGAGGATCAGCGGGAACTGGGGACCGGCAAAGTGCCGCACCCATTCCCCGTACAGCTGCACGCCGGCGGTCGTCAGGTTGGTGCCCTCCGACGGTGTCTCGATGTCGGCCGAGAACGCGTCGATGCGGTGACCAGTGGGCGTCGTGTATGCGATCTGCGTCCGCGCCCGCTCGATGTCTGCGGACACGTCATCGAGGTACGGGAAGTCCCATCCGACAACCTTGAGGCCGGCCGCGTGGGCGATCGGCAACAGCCCGTCGAGGTCGCCCTGGGCGTAGAACCCCATGCGGGACGACCCGAGGCGGACGTAGACGTGGGAGAGGCCGTGATTCACCGCGTGGTCCACCAGTGCCTGAAGGTTGCCGCCCCCGCTCGCGCGCTGGAGCACGTGAATCCACATGCCCTTGCCGACCGGGATGGTCGGCTTGAGGGGCAGGGGCACGTTGATCGGCTGGACCTCCGGAGCGGCCACCGGCCCTGCTGCCGTCTCGACAGGCATTGCCGCAGGGGGATCGGCGCCCGCCGCAACCGAGGCCCGGTCG
Organism: Actinomycetota bacterium; assembly: GCA_041166245.1. Lineage (GTDB taxonomy): Bacteria > Actinomycetota > Acidimicrobiia > Acidimicrobiales > JAFATL01 > JBEEFP01. The sequence continues at coordinate 2,732 of JBEEFQ010000280.1, forward strand.
AACTCGGGGGCGGCCGCCAGCGCCTCAGGGGCGCGGGGCACCACGAGGGCGCTCACCACGCCGACGAGCACCAGCAGCGTCGCCGCTCCCCAGCGCAGGTGGGTCTGCTCCTCGGGTCGGTCCCGGTGGGTCCACAGTCGCCGGCTCTCGCCAACGGCCCGCGCCAGCACCCGGAGTCCGATCCTGCCGATGCGCCCCGCTCGTTGTTCGAGCCGCGCACGCGTGTCCGCCTTGAAAGCCACTGCCCGCCGTCCCCTCGGTTCCTACCGCCGCAAAGGCGCTCGCCAGGCGAATGGATCGGCAACTTGCCGCCCAGGACTTGAGCCCCGTTTCGCCCTTTTTGCGCCCGCCCCCCGCCGTGGGGTGCGACAAAAAGCAGTTTAGACCCGGTTCTCCCCGGGTAGAACCGCGGGCTGCCACATTTCTTGGTGCTGGGAATCACTGACAGTGGCGGTGAGCCGGCCCAGACCCTCGATCTCGAGCTCGACCACGTCGTCGGCAGCCAGCCACGGGAACGCCTCCTCGCCGTGGCTCAGGGCCAGCTCGAGGATGCAGCCCGTCCCGCACGTGCCCGAGCCGAAGACGTCCCCGGCCCGCACCACGGTGGACTCGGCCGCGTAGGCCGTCATCTCCGCGACGCTCCAGTGGCACTCGCGCAGGTCGGCGTCGCTGTACTGCCGGCCGTTGACCCACGCCCGCATGGCACCGCTTGCGGGGTCGAACTCGTCGGCCGTGACGAGCACGGGGCCGAGCGACGTTGCGAAGTCCTTGCCCTTGGCCGGCCCGAGAGACAGCGCCATCTCCTCCCGCTGGATGTCGCGCGCCGACCAGTCGTTCATCACCGTGTAGCCCACGACGGCGCGGCCGGCCGCGTCCAGGTCGGGTCCCCGCACGTCGTCACCCACCAACCAAGCCAGCTCCAGCTCGAAGTCGAGCTGGGCGGTGCGGGCCGGTGCGCGCACGACCGCCCCGGGGCCGAGGAGCACGGCGGGATTGGAGAAGTAGAAGACCGGTCGCCGGTACCACGCAGGATCCATCTCCAGACCCCGTCCCGCACGCGCCGTCGCCACGTGGCGCTCGAAGGCGTAGAAGTCGCGCACCGCGCCCGGCGGATCCACGGGCGCCAGCAGGTGGAGCTCGCGTTCGGGCCGCGGCTCGCCCGCAGCCGGTGCGACCCATCCCGGCTCGCGCGTGGCCCGGCGGGCCAGCTCGGTGACGGTGCCCTCCACCGGGTGCACGAGCCCGTCGTCGTCCATACGTCCGACGGCGGGCGCCGCCGTCGGGTCGTCCGCCTGATAGCGGACGAGGCGCAACGCTTCCTAAGTGGCGATCTCGGCGGCCGAGGCCCGCTCGATCACGCGGTCGATGAAGCCGTACTCCTTGGCCTCTTCGGCCGTGAACCAGCGGTCGCGGTCGGAGTCGGCCTCGATGCGCTCGATGGGCTGCCCGGTGTGGAAGGCGATGCGCTCGGCCATCATGCGCTTGAGGTAGATGATCTGCTCGGCCTGGATGGCGATGTCGGCGGCCTGGCCCTGCATCTGGCCCGACGGCTGGTGCATGAGGATGCGGGAGTGCGGCAGGCAGTAACGCTTGCCCGGCTCCCCCGCGCAGAGGAGGAACTGGCCCATCGACGCGGCCAGACCCACGCAGATCGTCGCCACGTCGGGCTCGATGTACTGCATGGTGTCGTAGATGGCGAGACCGGCCGTCACCGAACCGCCCGGGCTGTTGATGTACAGCGCGATGTCGCGCTGCGGATCGTCGGCGGCCAGCAGCAGCAGCTGGGCGCAGATGAGGTTGGCCTGGGTGTCGTCGACCGGCGTGCCGAGGAAGACGATGCGCTCCTTGAGGAGGCGCTGGTAGATGTCGGACGCGCGGTCACCCGCGATGAACTGGTCGACGGCGGCCGGGAGGGGCTGGTTCGGCATGGGTCGAGGGTAGCCTGACGCCCGCTTCTACCCAGCCCGCCGGCGTGGCCCAATTGGCAGAGGCACGTGGTTTAGGTCCACGGTGTTGGGGGTTCGAATCCCTCCGTCGGCACGCTCTCGGTGACTAGAAGTCGCCCCCACCGAAGTCCCCTCCACCGAAGTCGCCGCCGCCCCAGTCGCCGCCGCCGTCGCCACCGCCGTCGCCGCCGCTGTCGCCGTAGTAGTTGTGCTCCTCGTGGTGGCCGCCGCCCCACCCGCCGAAGCCGCCCAGCATCTGCCCGAGGAGCAGGCCGGTGAACAAGCCGCTACCGCCGCCGAACCAACCACCGCCGTAGAAGCCGCCGCCGCCGCCCGCGTATGCGGGCTCGCCTCGCTCGTCGACCTCGAGGGGCGGCTCGTTGTGACGGCCCGGCTGTTGGAGCTCGGCCGGCGGCGGGGGCGGTTCCCTGCCGTCGATGCGGGCGCGCGCTCGGTCCATGGCGTACCGAGCCTCGGCGATGACGCGCTCGACCCTCACGAGGTCGACGGGTTCGTCGGCGTACTCCAGGGCGGCTGCCGCGGCCCGGTAGCGGTTGACGGCCGCGTCGTAGTCGGGACGGGCGTCGGGATGGATGTCCACCTCCGGCTCGAGGCGCACGACGTCGTCGGCCAGCACCGAGAGCTCGGCCTGCAGCATCTGACGGTCGGCCGCCTCGGCCCGCTCGCGCTCGGCTCGGATCTTGCGGTTGCGGCTGCGTGACCAGAAGAAGATGCCGGCGCCCCCGAGCCCGAGCAGGGCGAGCAGGCCCACGTTGCTACCGCCACCGCTGTCCTCGTTGGTGTCGCTCGCGGGTCCCAGATCGCCAGCACCGCCCGCGCCACCCGTCTGGGCCGCGGCCGTGTCCTGCACGAACTCCTGGAGGACGGCTGCCACGCCCTCACTGCTACGGGCCTGGAAGGCGGCCGTCGCGATCGAGGCGGCGGGACCAGCGGAGCGGAAGCTGTCCCCCGCCAGGGCCGCGTACGTCCCGGCCAGACCGGTCGCGGTCTGCAATGCGACAGGCACCTGGTTGGCGTCGCCCGCTTCCGCGATGGCGGCGGCAGGAAGGATGGCGATGAAGATCGGGACGTTGGAGTCCCGGATCTGCTGACGCAGGTCGTCGGCCTCGGAGTCCGAGATCTTCCGCTCGGCCGCAGGGTCCACGTAGACGTTGTCCGTCTTCAGCGCCTGGGCGGCCCGCTCGATGATCGGCCCTGCCGTCTGGGCGTGCGCGCCGGGCGCCGCGGTGAGGAGGGCGACCAACAGAACGACCAGGGACACGGCGCGGCGCATGAACCATCTCTACCCCACGGGCCGTGGTATCACGATCACCCCGTCCGTCTCGTCGCCCAGCGCCTCGCATCTGCCGTCGAGGGCGAGCAGGCCGGTGAGGGCAGCAAGGGCGGCGTCGATGGCGTCGACCGACCGCAGGAGGCTGCAGTCGACGCCCATGGCCTCGAGCACGGCGCCGCGCCACACCCGCTTCGGACCGAGCATGGGGTCGCCACCGAGACGCAGGGCGGTTGCGTGCGGGAAGACCTCGAGAGCCCGTCCCGTCACCGACCCTCGGCCGCGGTAGTAGGTGAAGCCGGCCCGGTCGGCCGCCTCGAACGCGGCGAACCCTTCGATCATCCACCGGTAGAAGGGACGGTCGAATGCGGCCGGGTCCGACGGGGTGGCGAAGATCCCCATGCCGAGCCGGCGAATGGCCTGCTCCGCCGGACGGCAGGCACCGCTCGTCCCCCACGCCGGTGGCGAGTCGATGGCGACGACCGAGGGGTGCAGGTCGCGCAGCAATCGCTCGAGGTCGGCCGGCGCCTGCCTTCGCCACGTCCCGATGACGGTGCCGCTCTCGTCGAGGGCGACGACGTCGAGCCCCCGCGCCTCGGATACGTCGACGCCGACGGAGACGGTCGCCGCGTTTAGATCGTCCACCCCCGCCGCCCCGGTCGCGTCAGGAACCACTGGGAGACCAGCAGTGCGACGAACAACAGGAAGCCGAGGATGCTCATCCACACGAACGCGGAGCTGATGTGATCCGATTGAGCGGTACCGACGGGTGCCGCCGTCGGGTCCTGGGGCGCGACCGACGGTGGCGGGAGAAGCCTGATGGTGGTGGTGGTCGCAGGGACGGTCGTCGTCGAACCCCGCGTGGTCGCTGTGCGGGGGCGGGTCGTCGTTGGAGCGGGCGCGGGCGTGGCCGGCGGGTCGGTAGCGGGTGGGTCGGTGACGGGCGGATCGGTGATCGGCGGCTGCGTGCTCGGCGGCTGGGTGGTGGTGACCTGCGCGGCGGCGGGCGCCCCTGCGGCCGCCCACAGCACGAGGCCCACCACGAGAACACGTGCTCGGGTCACGACGACCCCAAGCGGGCGGCGATGAGCTCCTCCATCGACCACCGGGGCTTGATGCGAGCGACGAGGCCGGTCTGAACCATCAGCACCCTGCCGACCATGATCAGCTCGTCGGGGATCTTCACGACAGGGTCGTCGCGGGCCGCGGCCATGAGCCGGGACCACGCCGCCTCGCGGGTCCCGCCGACCTCGCTCGAGTCGAAGAGGCTCACCCAGGCCACGAGGGAGCTGACGTCGCCCGAACGGGTCCGGAATCCGAGGGCGTCGAGCGCCTGGCCCGCCAGCGCGGGGTTCTGCTCGAGGCCGGCCCGGTACAGGTCGCGCAAACCCTGGCGCGTCCCCTCGCTGATCGCCGCGCACGCGCCGAAGTCGACGAAGCCGAGCCGCGGCCCGGGCTGCAGGAGGAAGTTGCCGGGGTGGGGGTCGGCGTGCAGGAAGCCGTCGACGAGGATCTGCTTCAGATACGAGTCGACGAGGAGGCGGGCCGCATCCTCCGCCGTCGTGTGGTCGGCCTCTCGCAGGGCGCGGCCCAGGTTCTCGCCCTCGACCCAGTCCATGACCAGGACGCGTCCGCGGGAAAGGTCGCGGTGCAGACCGGGCACCACGATGTCGGGCTCGTCGGCGAAATTGGCGCCGAAGCGCTCGAGGTTGGCCGCCTCGTTGACGTAGTCGAGCTCTTCGAGGACGACCCGCTGCAGGGCGCCCGCGATGGTGCGCAGGTCCACGCCCGAGACGAAGCGGTCGACCAAACCGAGGAGGCGGGCCGTGTCCTTCATCTCGTCGGGGACAATGGCCGCCACACGCGGGTACTGCACCTTCACCGCGACGACCCGGCCGTCGTGACGCACGGCGCGGTGTACCTGCGCGAGCGACGCAGCTGCGGCCACCTCTGCGTCGAAGGAGGCGAACAGGTCCTCCACCGGGCCCACGTCCTCCTCGATCACCCGGCGCACGACCGACGCTGGCGCGGGCGGGACCCGGTCCTGCAGCTTGGACAGCTCGGTGACGTAGGCCTCGGGCAGGAGGTCAGGCCGAGCCGAGACGAACTGGCCGAACTTGAGGAAGCCGCCACGCAAGTGCACGGCGGTCCGGTACAGGTCGCGCGCACCCCGACGGTGGCAGGCCTCGAGATACCGACGGCGCACGCCCTTCGGAGGCCCGCCGACGGGGAGCTTGAGCCTGCCGTAGCGGCCGCCCACCTTGGCGGCGGTGCCGTAGATGGCCATTCGCCGGGACAGGCGGGAGCCGGGCAACTCCCAGGTGTCCGACATTCGCGCCACCCTACCCAGGGGACTACGGTCCCGACCCGATGCCCGCATGGCCCGACCAGCACGTGGTGGAGGTGGGTGACGGCGTCATCGCCGTGCTCCAGGGCGGGGGCGAGGCGGGGGTGTCGAACGCCGGGCTGGTGCTCGAGGACGGCGTCGCCCTCGTCGTCGACACCATGATGTTCCCGGAGATGGCGCAGGGCCTGGTCGACGAGCTGGCGCACCGCGTCGCGACCGCGGAGGTCGTCCTCAACACCCACCATCACGTCGACCACATCGGGGGCAACACGTTGTTCCCCGAAGCGCGCATCGTGGCCCATCCCCGCACCGTCGACACCGTGGTGGCATCGGGCCACCCTGTCGCGATCTACGACGGCTTCATGACCGCCTTCCGCGGCCGGTTCGCCGACCTCGAGGTGCTCGCACCGGAGCCGGTGGACAACGCATTGCACCTCCCACAGGACGCGCAGCTCCGCTCCTACGTGCCCGCTCACACGCCCGGGGACACGGCCGTGTGGCTGGGCGGCGAGCGCATCCTGTTCACCGGTGACCTGTGCTTCTTCGGGGTCACGCCGCTGGCCTTGCAGGGCTTGCTGTCGAGCTGGATCGGC
>JBEEFQ010000281.1:0-17834 GCA_041166245.1 Actinomycetota bacterium
GGTAGATGTCGACGGCGTCGCGGAACTTCTCGGGCGGCCCGAACGCGCTCGGCAGCATGATCTTGAGCCCGAGCTCGGCGGCGATGATGGCGGTGTCGGGTGAGCTGCCCCCGCCGATCCAGATCGGTGGCACGCCCTGCTGGAGCGGGTTCGGCATGACGGGTTCCCCGTTGATCGACGGGCGGAACTTGCCCTGCCAATGCACACCCTCACCGGACCAGAGCTCGCACAGGAGGGCGAGGGCCTCGTCGAAGCGGTCGCGGGACTCGTCCACGTGCTGACCGAACAGCTCGTAGGTCGAGGCGAAGAAGTTGCCCCGCCCGGCCACGATCTCGACCCGGCCGCCGGAGATGACGTCGACGGTGGCGTAGTCCTCGGCCAGCCGGAAGGTGTCGAGGTTGGCCAGCAGCGTCACGGCCGTGCTCAAGCGCAGGTTCTTGGTTCGCTCGGCGATGGCGGCCAGCAGCACGGGCGGCGCCGAGATCTCGTAGCCGAGCCCGTGGTGCTCGCCCAGGTTGATGCTGTGGAAGCCGCCCTCGTCACAGAGGATGGCGGCGTCGATGAGCATCCGGTAGCGCTCCTCGGGCGTCATCACTGTCCCGGTGACCGGGTCCTCGAGCAGATCGCCGAGGGTCATCAATCCAAGCTTCATGCTCTCCTCCATGTCCCCTGCAGGAGAGAGTATAACAAACGCTGTTTGGTTTAGCTAGCCCGACTGCACAATCTCTTGGGCGATCAGCCGATCGGCCTCGGAGGGCGAAAAACCGAACGCCTGCAACACGTCTGTCGGTGCGACTGGCCCGGACGTGGGGACGCGGGCCTGGTGGCCCGAGAGCCGAGGCGCCGGCGCGGCGTGCAGACGACCGTCATAATCGAGCACTGTTCCACGCTCGGCCAGGTGCGGGTCCTGGGACAGCTCGTCGATCTCGAGGACGGGAGCGCCGCAGGCGTCCGCCGCCTCGAAGGCGACCGTCCACTCGTCGCGCCGCCGGGACGCGAACACCTCGGCCACCTGGGCCCGCCGGGCCGGCCACTCCCCTTCGTCCCACTGGCCGTCGGCCAGCTCGCCGATGCCGAGGATCTCGACGAAGGCGGCGTAGAACTGCGGCTCGATGGCGCCGACCGAGAACCAGCCGCCGTCGGCGCAGCGGTACACCCCATAGAAGGGCGCGGCGCCGCTCAGCACGTGGGTGCCTCGCCCGCCCTTCCACATGCCGCTGGCCAACTCGCCGAAAGCGGCCGACAGCAGGAGGGCGGCGCCGTCGACGATTGCCGCGTCGACGACCTGCCCGACACCGGTGCGCTCCCGCTCGAACAGCGCCAGCACCGTGCCGAGGGCGGCGAGCAGCGAGCCGGCGGCCAGGTCGCCGAGCAGCGCGGGCGGCGCAACGGGCTCGTCGCGGCCGGTGACGCCGAGCGCGCCTGCGATGGCGAGGTAGTTGACGTCGTGACCCGCCCGCTGCGCATACGGGCCCGTCTGCCCCCACCCCGTCAGCCGCGTGTAGACGAGCCTGGGGTTGCGGGCCAGCAATGAGTCAGGCCCGAGACCCCGCCGCTCCATGGCGCCGGGGCGGTTGCCCTCGAGCAGCACGTCGGCCCCTTTCGCCATGCGGGCGATCACCTCGGGTCCGTCGTCGGTGCGCAGGTCGACGGTGATCGTCTGCTTGCCCCGGCGCAGGAAGGCGGCGGGGTCAGGTCCCCGCCGGTCGGGCCGCAGCACCTCGATGACCTCGGCGCCGAAGTCGGCCAGGATCATCGAGCAGAACGGCCCCGGCCCGAGGGCACTGACGTCGAGGACGCGGATGCCGTCGAGCGGGCCGGTCACGCGACCGAGGAGCCGGAGTACTGCTTGCGCAGGTCGACCTTCGACACCTTGCCCGTGACATTGCGCGCCAGCTCGTCGACCACCAGGACGCGCTTCGGGTACTTGTAACGGGCCAGCCGACCGGCGATGACGTCGTGCAGCGTCTCCAACGTGACCTCAGCATCCGGCGCCGCGACAACGAGGGCCAGGCCGACCTCGCCCCACTTCGCGTCGGGCACGCCGATGACGGCGACCTCGGCGACGGCGGGGTGCTCGAGCAGCAGGCGCTCGACCTCGGCCGGGTAGACGTTCTCGCCGCCGGACTTGTACATGTCCTTCACGCGATCGACGAGGAAGTAGAAGCCGTCGTCGTCGCGGCGGGCCACGTCACCGGTGCGGAACCAGCCGTCGGTGAAGAACTCGGCCGAGTCCCTCCCCCAGTAGCCGGGCGTCACGCTCGGGCCCTTGATCCAGACCTCGCCCTCCTCGCCCGCGTCGACGTCGCGACCCTCGTCGTCGACGAGGCGGACGGCGGTGTGCTGCACGGGCTTGCCCACCGACCCGGCCTCGAGGAGGGAGCGTTCGTGCGGTGCGAGGGCCAGCACCGACGGGCCCATCTCCGTGCCGCCGTAGTGGGCCTCGAGCAGCACGCCGTGCTCCTCGTAAATACGGATGAGCGGCACGGGCGCCAGCCCGCCCGCCACCACTGCAACGCGGATGTTCGAAAGGTCAGCGTCCGCGAAGCCGGGCTGATCGGCGATGGCCTGATACATGACCGGCACCAGGGCGACATGGGTGATGGCCTGGTCGGGGTCGGTGATCGCCCGCAGGGCGGCGGCCGGGTCGAAGCGGGCCGCGGTGGTCACCCGTCCGCCGTTGAGCAGGACCGGGTTCGCCGTGCTGTTGAGCCCTCCGGCGTGGAACAGCGGCAGAGGGTTGTACACGTGCACGCCCGGCGCCGTCAGCCCCTTGGGTTGGGAACTGTTCATCATGTTCCAGAGCAGCGTGCCGAACGTGCCGATGGCGCCCTTGGGAAAGCCCGTCGTCCCAGACGTGTAGAGGATCTGGCACACGTCGTCGAGGCTGTTGTCGAGAGTCGGCGCCATCGGATCGCCGTCCAGCGACCCACCTTCAACACAACGCTTGATACCGGCGGTGCCGGCCGTCTCCATCGCCAGCGCCCGCCACGCGTCGTCGTGCACCATCACCGCTGCGCCGGCGTCGGTGCAGATGTAGCTGAGCTCGGGCGCGGCCAGGCGCCAGTTGAGTGGGGTGAAGATCAGCCCGGCCCGGAAGCAGGCGAACTGCAGCGCGAAGACGTCCGGGTGCGGATCAGCCAGCACGGCCACCCGGTCGCCGCGGCACAGGCCGAGCCCGGCCGTGAGCCCCGTCGCCAGCCGGCCGACGCGGTCGTCGAGCGCACGCCACGTCGTGTCGGTGCCCCTGTCACCGTCGGTGAGGGCGATGCGATCCGGGTACCGGTCCCCGAAGAATGCGACCCAGTCCTGGGCGATCACGGTCAGACGGGCAGGATACGCGGGGCCGAGAAGGTCGGGAAGGTTCCGTCCGACGGCCGCGAAGGCTCGCCCTTGGTGAAGCGCATCGGCATGCTCGTGAAGCCGTTGGCGTGCGGGATGCTGTCGTGGATCTTCACCTGGTCGCGGAGCACCTCGTAGTCACCCATGCGGGCCAGCACGGCGTTGAGGAACAGCTCGGTGTTGACGCGGGCCAGGTCCATGCCGATGCAGCGATGGGTACCGGTGCCGAAGGTGAGGTGGGGATTCGGCGAGCGGGTGATGTCCATCACGTGGGCGTCTGCGAACGCGTCCTCGTCCTGGTTGGCCGACGCGATGGCGCACAGCACGCGGTCGCCGCGCTCGTACGCCTTGCCGGCGATCGTCACCGGCTTGCGCACCGTGCGCGCCATCGCCGTAGCCGGCGAGTAGAAGCGCAGGATCTCCTCGACCGCCGTCGCCATGATCGACGGGTCGTCCATGAGCCGCTGCCGGTCGTCGCGATGGGTGTCGAGGTGGCTGATGGCGTGGCCGATGGTGGCGATGGTCGTGTCCATGCCGCCGAGCAGCAGCATGAGCACGAGCTCCGCCGTGAGATCGTCCTCGATTCCGACGCCGTCGACCTCGGCCACCGCCAGCTGGGCGATGAGCCCTTCGCCGCCGTGCTCGCGTTGCTGCACCACCTCGTCGAAGAGGTCGCCGAGGATCCACTGGATGCCCTCGATGGCGTCGTCCTCCTGGGCCACCTCCTTGTCGATGACCTCCTTGTAGGCCTTCCACCGGTCGAGGGGTATGCCGAGCAGGTCGAGCACGACCATGCACTGGAACGGGCTGGCCAGGTCGGTGATGAGGTCGCACTCGCCTCGCTCGATGACCTGATCGACGGCCCACGTGACCGCTTCGTCGATGCGGGGCCGGCCCGCGGCGATCGTGCGGGGGCTGAACCACGGGTTGACGATGCGTCGCAACGAGAGTGAGTCGGGCGGGTCCATCTCGAGGAACCCGATGCGGAACGGGTGCTCGGGGATGCCGACCCCGCCGTCCAGCTCGATGTCGTCGTCATCTCGCAGCCGCTCGGAGGCGAACGACTCGTAGTCGCGGAACGCCTCCTTCACATCCGCGTGCTTGAGCAGGACGTCGTAGCCGTCGTAGAGATCCGAGTGCACGACCGGGCAACCGCCCGCCCGGGCCTCCCGGTAGATCGCCCGCCAGTTCTCGGCGAACTCGGGCGAGTGGTGATCGAACTGGGCCATGGATGGCATCTTACCAAACACCCTTTGGTTTATCTACGGGCACCTGCCGCGGCCCGCTGGGGCTCGACGGCGGCCACGATGGCGTCGATCAGGGCCCAGCTCACGACGTCGAAGATCTCGTCCTGGTCGAGGGCGGCCTGCTGACCCAGTTGGTACAGGTGCGGGTAGTCGTCCTTCCACGTCTCGGGGTGCTCGTCGAGCTCGACGGCCGATTGGTAGATGACGCTGCCGAGGGCGACCTGCTCGAGCGCCTCGAGCAGCGGAAGGATGGCGCCGTGGGGCACGCCCTTGATGGCGAGCAGGGCGGCGCTGGCGTTGTGCTCGGCCAGTCCGATGCGCAGCGGATGGCGCTTCATGAGCACGGGGATGAGGTGGGGATGGCGCTTCAGCGCCTCCCGGTAACCGACCACGTTGCCGTGCAGCCACTCCCGCCACTCGGAGTCGGGGTCGGTGGGCGTGCGGACGTCGGCGAGGGCCAGTTCGGCCACGCCGGCGAGGATCTCGTCCTTGTTGGCGAAGTGGTGGTACAGCGACGCGCCGTTGACCTTCAGCTCGGTGGCCAGGCGCCGGATGCTCAGCGCGTCGAGACCCTCGGCGTCGATGACCTCGAGCGCGACCTCGAGCGTCTTGCGTCGTGAGATCAGTGGTGTCTTGGGCCTCGCCACTCGGCCGTCCTTTCTTGGTCTCGTCGTTGACGAAACCACGCACTGTTCGATATTAGTACCCACAGTCCTCCATGACCGCCGATCCCACCCTGCTGCGCGCCTTCGAGATCGTGGGCACCGCCGTGGGCGCGGGCGCCCTCGTCCTCAGCTTGCGCGAGCGCAAGCCCTTCTACCTGGGCCTGTTCGTCGCGTGCGTGCTGATGATCTTCTGGGACTGGACCTTCAACACCAAGTGGTTCTTCAACGTCCGCTTCGACACCCGGCTCGCGGCGTTGTGGACCATCGGCGGCGAGGACGAGCCCTACGCGGCCGCACTCGCGTACGTCGGCTTCTACTACTTCGTGTTCCACTTCCTCGTGAAGTTCTCGGCCAAGCTGGACGCCCCCTTCGGAGGGCTGCAGTACCCGATCCTCTACGTGGCGTCGTGCGCGGACGTGCTGATTTTCGAGGCCATCTTCGTGGGCCAGGGCGTGTGGACCTACTACCAGAAGCCCGGCTTCGAGCTGGCCGGGGTGGCGTGGTCGAACGCCTTCTTCAACGCCCACCTCATCGTGTTCTCCTACGCCATGCTCCGGCTCTTCCGCCGCTGGATGGGCATCGACGACACCCTCGGCGGCCTCCGGGTCAAGTCGGAGGAGTACTGGAAGCAGTTCGTGGCCGCAGTGGGCGCCGTCCACACCGGCTTCTTCCTGGCCTTCGTCGTGCAGATGGGCTGGTACATCGCAGCCCAGCCCTGGGTCGACGGCCCCCGCCACTTCTGACGCGCTGCGTCAGGACGAGATCCCTCGCAGCAGCAGCCGCAGGCCCTCCTCGAAGCTGAGTTCGAAATCCACGCTGACGAGCTCGCCGGCGAGCGCCCGCAGGGTCGGGAAGGTGTCCTCGGGCAACTGGTGGAGGCGCTGCAGGCGATGCACCGCGGCCGGGGAACCGGCTCGTTGCTCGGCCCGGCGCTGGGTGGCGCCCACGGTGTAGGAGGTGATCACCGACAGACCGCGCACCGCCTCCCTGTCGCCCAGCCCGGCGGAACGGAGAGCGCCGAGGATCGCCTCCTCGGCCCGGAAGACGGCGACCGCGTCGACGTGCTGGAAAGCCACGATCTCCACCAGAGGTGCCCGTTCCAGGACGGCGTGGTGCAGCGCCGAGGTGACCGCGATGATCGCCTCGTCCCAGTGCATGCCGTCGGTGTGCGGCAGTTCGATGTCGGCGAGGTAGTGCTCGCCGATGGCGCGGATCAGGTCCTGCTTGGTGGCGACGTGGCGGTAGAGCGCCATCGGCGAGCACCCCAGCCGGGTGGCGAGCCGGCGCATGGTCAGCGCGCCCACACCGTCGGCGTCGATCACGTCTACGGCAGCGAGCACCACCGTCTCGAGGGTGAGTGATGGCGTCTCTGGACGGCTTCGGGCAGTCACGCGTGCTCCCATGCAGAAAGAACTGTACAACAGAGATGTGTACTTGTACACTACACGTTATCGCCTGCTGGGAGGGGGACCTTTGGCCGTCACCGCCGCTGTCATCGTCGACACGATCGAAGAGCTGACCCCGGACTGGTTCACCGGCACCCTGCGCAACGGCGGCACGCTCTCATCCGACGCCGCCGTCACTGCGGTGCGCAGCGAGCTGATCGGCACCGGTCAGGTCGGGATGGTCGTGCGCTGCGAGCTCGACTACGACGGCGATGCTTCCGAAGCGCCGCGGTCGGTCGTGGTCAAGCTCCCGTCAGCCGAGCCGGGAAACCGTCAGATCGGCATCGCGATGGGCCTGTACGAGAACGAGGTCCGCTTCTACCGGGAGATCGCGCCGCTGGCCGGGATCACCGTGCCGCGCCTGCACTGGGGCGGCGTCGAGCCGCCGACCGGGCGGATCACGCTGGTGATCGACGACCTGACCACCTCCGCCGAGGTCGGCGACATGATCGCCAGGGCGACGCCGGAACAGGCCGAGCTGGCATTCGCCGAGCTCGTCAAGCTCCAGGCACCGCTGTGGAACGAACCCAAGCTGCGATCGCTGCCGTGGCTGGCCGACCCGTCGCGCGCGCAGATGCTGTTCGACTCCGTCGCGCCCTCGGTCGAGGCCTTCAAGGGCGCATACGGCCATCGTCTGGAGCCTCAGCATCTGGCGCTCGTCGAGCGTCTCGGTCCGAAGGCGTCCACCTGGCCGGCCAGGGCGCTCGTCGATCCCCTGGTCGTCGTCCACGGCGACTTCCGCCTCGACAACATGATGTTCGGGACGGCGCCGGGCGCGGCCCCGATCTCGATCCTCGACTGGCAGGCCTGCCGGCTCGGGCCGCCGTTGCTCGACCACAGCATCTTCCTCGGCAGCTGCATGAGCACCGAGGATCGCCGGGCGCATGAGCGTGACCTGCTGCGCGGCTACCACCAGGGCCTGGTGGACGCCGGCGTACGTGACTTCACGTTCGAGGACTGCCTCGCGAGCTACCGGATCAGCTCGCTGTACCCGTTCTTGCTCACGGTCAGCATGTCGATGGTCCTGGCCCACACCGACCGCGACCGCGAGATGTGGACGCAGCTCCTGCGCGGGAGCGCGGAGCTGGTGCACGACCTCGGGGCCGCCGAGGTCCTGGAGTAATGGCGATCGTCTCACCGCGGGCGCAGGCGGCAGCCCTGATCACCGGGGCATCGTCGGGCATCGGCCGCGAGCTGGCTAAGCAGCTCGCGGCGCGGGGCCACGACCTCATCCTGGTCGCTCGGCGTCTGGAATTGCTCGAAGAGCTGGCCGGTGAGCTGCGCGCCGAGCATGGCCGGCACGTCGAGGTGGTCGCGTGCGATGTGTCCGAGCCCGAGCGGCGCGGACGGCTGGCCGAGCGGGTACGGGCAACCGGCCTCGAGGTCGACGTGCTCGTGTTGTGTGCCGGTTTCGGGATGGGCGGCCCGCTGATCGACCAGGACCCCGATCGGCTGCAGCTGATGATGCGGACCAATGTCGAGTCGACGGTGGTCCTCGCCCGAGAGTTCACGCCGGCGATGGCCGCCCGGCGGCGCGGCTCCGTGCTGATCGTCTCCTCGATGTCCGGCAACCAGCCGATGCCGAACCTCGCCGTGTACTCGGCGACCAAAGCGGCGGTCACCACGTTCGCGGAGGCCCTGCACGAGGAGCTCCGCGTCCACGGCGTCAGCGTCACCGCCCTCTGCCCAGGGTCGGTCGCGACTGACTTCGCCCAGATCGCCGAGATGTCGCACACCGAACAGCGGTTGCCGAAGGCGCTGGTCGCCACCGCCGCAGATACGGCGGCAGCCGGACTGCGCGCGCTCGACCGCAACCGTCGCGTCACCGTCCCGGGGTGGGGACCGCGCGCCCTCAACTTCACCGGCAGCCACGCGCCGCGGGCGCTCTGGCTCCGGGCCTGCCGCAAGCTGATGGTCTGAAAGGACCGCGTATGTCATCGATCACCGAACCGCTCACCGCCACCTCCGGCTCGACGTTCGCCCCTGTCGCCGAGGACATGAGCGCCTACGTCATTGCCGGGGCTGTCACCTCCGAGCAACAGCGTTCGCAGTGGGAGACGGTCTCCCGCACCCCCGCCCAGGGGATCGACGACGGCGTCGAGGCCGAGCGCCTGGGCTTCCGCCGCGTCTGGCTCTCGGAGCGGATCGACATCAAGAACGCCGACGTGATCCTGTCGGGGATCGGCGCCCGCACCTCTCGCATCGAGCTCGGCACCGGCGTCATCGACCCGACCACCCGGCACGTGTGGCTGACCGCGGCGCTGGGAGCGACGATGCACGCCTGCTACGGGCCGCGCTTCGTGCTCGGACTGGGGCGGGGCGACGACGGCTACTTCCGCGGGACCGGCATCCGGATGGCCAGCTACCCGTACATGCACGACTACCTCGCCATCATCCGGCGGCTCTGGGCCGGCGAGGAGGTCACCTACACCGGCCCGGTCGGCACGTTCGAGCGGATGTCGTTC
Source organism: Actinomycetota bacterium (assembly GCA_041166245.1). GTDB lineage: Bacteria > Actinomycetota > Acidimicrobiia > Acidimicrobiales > JAFATL01 > JBEEFP01. Next base: position 9,165 of record JBEEFQ010000281.1, read on the forward strand.
GCCGAGACGTACCACGGCCCGAACCCGGAGCTCTGGTTTGCCGGGTTCGCCATGGCCAAGGGCGCCCGGCTGATCGCCGAGCACTGCGACGGCGTGCTGCTGCCGCCGATGCTGACACCCGCGGCGGTGGGCGACGCTGTGCAGCGAATACGCACCGAGTGTGAGCGAATCGATCGTGACCCCGACAGCGTGCGCGTCGCCGCGCTGGTCGTGACCGCGCCCGACATGGACGACTTCGAGACGCGGGCCATCGCCCACGGCCGCGCCGTCACCTATCTGCAGTACGTGGGCTACGGCGAGATCCTCTGCGACGTGAACGGCTGGGACAAGCGGATGCTCGACGACATCCGCAACCACGAGCAGTTCGCCGATCTCACCCAGGTAGCCGACCGCGTGTTCCAGCGCCATCAGATGATGGACGTCGCCGCCCACGTCCGCGACGCCTACATGGAGGACTGCTCCGCATTCGGCACGGTCGACGAGTGCGTCAAGTCGCTGTCCCGCTTCATCGATGCCGGGGCGGACGAGATCGCCACCTACGGCTCCACACCCGCGCAGAATGGAAACCTCGTGGCGGCGTGGCGGGAGCGGGCATGACTGAGCAGGTGCTAACGCACCCCGAGAGCGACGAAACGCCGCATCCGCCGGACCCCGACCAGCTGTGGCAGGAGAGCGCGGCGGTCGCCTGGCTCGACAGTGACGCAGGGATCGGCGGCTACATCCGGATCGGCCACGAGCCCAACTGGGAAGGGGGCACGTACGCCCTCGCGTTCGGCGTCGTCACTCGCGACGGTGTCCGCTACCGACGCAACGAGACGGGCCCGATCACGGACGCCGATCGGCTCGCGCAGGGACTCGGCGCCCGCGACGGCCGCTTCTCGATCGACTACGACGGCGCCATCCACGTCCGCGTAGAAGACGATCACTGCCGGCTCGAGCTCGAGTGCGACGACTTCTATCCCCGCACTGACTTCTTCGGGCTGGCCGCGGGTGCCATCCGTGAGGTCGCCAGCAGCCACTTCGAGAGCTCGGGCACCGTCCAAGGCACAGTCGTGCTCGACGGCGAGCCGTACGCCATCGACGGGCTCCACCATCGCGACCGCAGCTGGGGGGTTAGGCACTGGGACTCCATCCTGAGCCACCGGTGGGCCGTCGGCACACTCGGGCCCGAGCTGTCGTTCGGGCTGATGACGTGGCACGCGGTCGACGGCTCCCTGCGGCGCTGGGGCTACATCGTCCGGGACGGCGTGGCGGAGGCGGCCGACGACGTCGACATCGTGATGGCGATGGAGGCGGACGGCATCACCTACCGGAGCGGGACCGCGACCTGGATCCTCGCCGGCGGCGAGACGATGACGCTCGACTGCCAGCCCCTCGACGCGATCGTGGCCGAGCGCCACGGGGTCACTTGGATCGACGGGCTGTGCGCGGTCGAGTACGAAGGCCAGCGCGGGTTCTGCTGCCTGGAGGCCTCCAACAATCCCCGCGGCGGCACCCTCCCCGTGCAGACGGCAATTTCCGCCGCGCTGGCGCAGGGCTTGACGCGACGGGAGCTCGGTGTAGTTCAGCGCCTCAGTCTGTGAGCAGCACCACGATGCGGATGGACGAACGGATCGATAGCGTCCGGGACTTGTCTTCGATCACGTCGCCGCAAACAGTGGCGGCCCGTCTTGCCTGGCTTCGAATCGTGGTGGGGCTCACGCTCACCCTGGCTCCGCGGTCGGTGCTGAGGATGCAGAGCGCGGATGATCCATCCGGGCCGTTCGTGCTCATGACGCGGACGGTCGGCATCAGGGACTTCGTCGTCGGGGTCGGCTCGGCTGCAGCCGTCCGATCCAACAACCGCGACGACGTCAGACGATGGCTCCGCGTCGGTCTCCTGAGCGACGTCCTCGACATCGCGGCTGCGGCATCGAGCGCACGGTCGATCGGCAAGCGAAGCGCCCTCGTCGCCGCCTTGATTCCGTTGCCCGTGGTCGCAGCGGATATCGGCGCGCTTCGCCTGCTCGACTCATGAGCCAATGGGTGCACTTGGGGGCGTATATGGCCACAAGTGCACCCAATGAAGAGTCGGTCAGCCGCCTGCGGGTTTGCCTGTCGTCCAGCCCGGTGGGCACTTGAAGGTCGACTGCGGGTTGAACGGGTTGAAGGTCTTGCCGTCGAAGACGATCGTGACGACGCAGAGGTTCGTGTACGGCCGCCCTTCGGGTGCCTCGCCGAACGTGATGCCCGGGTAGAGGCCACCGAGAGTCTCGTTCTTCACCGTCGTCAGCAGCGCCTTGAGGAAGTCGGCGCTCGTGACCTGGCCGTCGGGAAGGCCCTTGCCGATGACGTCGGCCAGCAGCTTGCCCGCGCTGAAGGTCCCCGCACCCAGGGAACCCTTGGTCCCCCGCGGCTGATACTGCGCCATGGCGTCCCGGTAGAACTTCAGCAGCGGCGACGTGTGGTACGCCGGCTGCCGCGACGCGATGATCGTCCCCTTCAACCGGTCGCCACCCTGCAGCAGCAGGTCCTGATCGAGGTTGTGCGACCCCGACAGGACGGGCCGATACCCCTGCTGGCGCTCCACTGCCTGGGCGACGCGGATGACACTGGCACTGTCGAGCAGGTTGGCGATGATGTCGGCGCCGGCGTTGCGGGCGCCGAGCACCTCGGCGGTGTAGTCGGGCTGGGCCAGCGACGCCTCCGCTTCGTAGACGACGGTGAGGCCCTTGAACGGCAGCAGCTTGGCGAACTGGTCCTTCTGGGCCGCACAGACGGCGGCCTCCCTGCAGTACAGGATGGCGACCTTGCGCTTGTCGGGCGGCATGGCCTCGTCGAGCGGCGAGATGAACGACCACGCGTTGCCCTCGTCGGAGCCCAGCTCGGGCTTGAACACCATCGGGGAGTGGTCCTCGCCGGCGTCGGCACCGATCGTCCCGAGGATCGGGACCTTCTTCTGCTCGAGGTACGGCAGGACGGCCGAGGTGGTGAACGAGTAGGTGCTGAAGAAGGCGACGACCTTGTCCTCCTCGACCATCTTGCGGACGATCGACTGCGAACGGCTCGGGTCGGCGCCGTCGTCGGCCTGGATCACGCGCACCGGATGGCCGTTGATGCCGCCGTGGCTGTTGATGTACGGCACCCACGCGCGGATCGCCGGCGGCGCCGGCCCGCTCACTGCGCCGAGGACGCCGGACTCGGCACCGAAGGATCCCAGCAGGATCTCCGGCTTGTTCGTGCCCGCGGATGCACCCGCTCCCCCACCGGACGCGGCACGTCCGGCCGAGCCGGCGGCGCCCTTGCCACTCGAGGCAGCGGTGCCCGAGCCCGAAGCGCCAGTCGCCGTACCCGCCGACCCGTCGGCCGACGCGCCGGTCGCGGTCTCGTCCGTGACGGCTCCCGACGCGTCGCGCCCCGAGCTCGTGCGCAGGCCGACCAGCGAGCCGTTGGCCGCCTCCAACTCCCCCCTGCTCAGGTGGCTGCCGCACGCGCTCAGCACCATGGACGCCAGCGCGATCACGACGACGAACCCCTGCCGTGCGCCCTTCCCAGCGTGGCTCATGACTGTTCCTCACCTGTGGTCTGCTCGGGCGCCATGCGGGCGCTGATCTGTTCGAGACGAGTTGCGCTCTGTTGGAGCGCGTGGAGGGCGGCCGCTTCCGACGCGACCCGCGACCCCAGCTCGGCCGTCGTCACCGGGGCGGGGCGGCGGACCTCGATGCCCTCGTCCGTCCTGCTGAACACCTGGGGATCCACGATCAAGCGGGCCCGGTCGTAGGTGCGGTCGGCCAGGGCCTGCAGCCGGGTGGCGGACGCCGCCAGCCTGTCCGCCATCGAGCCGGTGTTGACCAGCGCGAGCTGCTGCACGCGCGCCGCCTCGCCGTAGAGGCCGGCCGCGTCGACGGCCCTTGCCCTCGCGCCGGCGAGCCCAACGGGGACGGGCGCGGCGCCGAAGCTCGCCTCGGCCGCGGCCATGTCCTTGCGGTGGCCCTCGACGAGTTCGACGAACGCGGCCGCGGGCAGGGTGCCGGAGCGCCACTTCGCCTGGTCGCCCAGGTACGCGCTCACCGCCGCGGCCAACCGGCGTTCCGGCACTCCGACGGCGCGTTGCCAGGCGGGCAGCTGCGATGGCGTGGCGTCCTTCTCGTTCGACGTGAGGACAGACGCCAGGCCAAGGCCGCCGAAGCCGAGGGCGAGCACGACACAGGCCGCGACCACGCCGCTGCGTGTGCGCGACGGCGGTGCGGGCCGCATCCGCGGCGTCGGTCGCACTGGCCGGCGGGCCTCAAGCAGGCTCATCGAGGGCCCTCCCCAGATAGGCCTCGCGCAGGATCTCGCTCTTGCGCAGCTCTTCGGGCGGACCGTCGAGCAGCGGCTTGCCGAAGTCGAGGACGTGGATCCACGAGCAGATGCGCAGCACCATCTCGATGTCGTGCTCGACGAGCAGGATGCCGAGCCCGTCGTCTTCGACCAGGCGCACCAGCTGATCGCCGAAGGCCTGGCTCTCGACGGGGTCGAGCCCAGACGACGGCTCGTCCAGGAGCAGGATGGACGGCTGGCGGGCGACGGCCCGGGCCAGCTCAACCAACCGGCCCTGCCCGGTGGAGATGCGGCCCGCCACCGACGCGGCGATACCGGTGATGCCGATGCGGTCCATCACATCGTCGGCCCCCTCGCGGATCTCGCGGCGGGTCGCCCTGCCACCGGAGCGGAGTCCGAGCTGGCTGAGCGGATCCGACCCGATGTGTTGCGACTCGACCGCGGCCTCGATGTTCTCGCGGACGGTCAGTGAACGGAACAGCTCCATGCGCTGGAACGTGCGACCCATACCCCGCCGGGCCCGCCGCTCGGGCGGCTCGTGGGAGATGTCGGTGCCGTCCAACTCGACGGTGCCCGCGTCGGCCCGCTGGAAGCCGCAGCACACGTTGAAGAAGGTCGTCTTGCCTGCGCCGTTGGGGCCGATGAGGCCGGTGATGCGGCCCCGGTGCACCTCGGCGCTGGCGCCGTCGTTGGCGACGAGGCCGCCGAAGCGCACCACGACGTCACGCGCCACCAGTCCGCCCGCACCATTCGACTCAGTCATGCCGCCGAGCCCAGGTAGCGGTCGAACACGTCACTGGCCAGACACTGCGCGGGCTCACCGACGAAGGCGACGCGGCCCTTGTGCAGGATGACGACGTAGTCGGCGATGGCCAGAGCCCGCTCGACGTACTGCTCGACGATGAGCATGGACGCACCCTGCTCACGCACGGTTGCGAGGGCGTCGAAGATCGAGTCGACGACCACCGGCGCCAACCCGACCGACAGCTCGTCGGCGAGGACGAGCGTCGGGTCGGTGAGCAGGCCGCGCGCCAGCGCCAGCATCTGCTGCTCGCCACCGGACAGGGTGCCGGCGGGCTGGCCCAGACGGTCGGCCAGCCGCTCGCCGATCTGCGGGAAGCGGGCCCGCAGCCGCTCGACGGCATCGTCGACCGGTCCACCGACCTGCACCGCGAGGTTCTCGGCCACGGTGAGCTCGCGGAAGATCCCTCGCCCCTCGGGGATGAGACAGATCCCGGCGCGCGCCCGCTCGTACGCGGGCCGCCGCTCGATGGTGCTGCCGGCGAAAGCGATGGTGCCGGCGGTGGCGTCGATCAGCCCGGCGATGGTGGAGAGCAGCGTCGTCTTGCCCGCACCGTTGGCGCCGAGGAGGGCCACGACCGCGCCGCTCGGCACGCGGAGGTCGACACCGTGCAGCACCTCGGACCGGCCGTAGCCGGCCCGCAGGCCCGTGACCTCGAGCGCAAAGCCACTCACGCTGGCACCCGGCTCTCATGAGGCGTGCGCTCGAGGCGCCACCGGCTGGCCGCGGCCAGGCCCCGGAAGTCGGGCACCCGGAGGAGACCAGCGATGCCGTTGGGCGTCTGGGCCAGCACGATGGCGGCGACGCCGAAGAACACGGGCTGCCACTCCGCCACGGTGCTGCTGGTGAACACCGTCGGCACGACGACGAAGAGGATGGAACCCAGCACCGCGCCGCCCAGGCTCAGCGTCCCGGCCGTGACCACCACCGCCACCCAGATGAGGGAGTTGGTGAAGTCGAACGATCCGGGCTGGATGCTGCCCGAGAGGCTGCCGAGCAGCGCGCCGCCCAGCCCGCCGAGAAAGGCGCTGACGCAGAAGACGAGCACGCGCGACGCGGTGGGATTGACGCCGAGGCTCTCGACTGCGGTCTGGGAGTCGGCGACCTGGCGCAGCAGCCGGCCCAGGCGGGTGATGCGCACTGCTTCGATGGCCAGGACACCGATCACCACCACGGCCAGGCTGAAGAAGTAGAAGGCGTTGTCGCCGGCGAGGGAGATGCCGAAGAGCGACGGTCGGTCCATGGAGAGCCGCACCGCCGAGCCGAAGGCGAGGTCCGTCTCGAAGAGCAGGTTCTGCACGAGCAGCCCGAACCCGAAGGTGGCGAGGGCGAGGAACAGCCCCGACAGGCGGATGGAGGGGATGGCCACGATGGCGCCCAGGGGCACGGCCGCCAAGCCGGCGAGCACGAGGGCGAGCGGGAACGGCACCCCCGAGTCGCTGAGATGGAAGATGGTCGTGGCGCCGAACACGACGAACACGACGTGGCACAGCGACACCTGACGGGAGAGGCCGACGACCAGGTTGAGACTGGCGAAGATCAGCACGAAGATGAGCGCCCGGGTGGCGGTCAATCGCTGGGAGCCGTTGAGGAACCACGGGATGGCGACGGCCACCACGACCAGGACAGGAAGCGTCCGGGGCAGGCGGGTGGCCGACGGGAGCACCCGCTCCGTCGCACGCCCGGCCGACTGCACGACCTCGCGGAAGCGGCCCTTGGGACTGAAGACGAGGACCCCGAAGAGGATGACGAAGGCCAGGCTCCCCGGCACCCCGACGAGGAGTTGGTGGCCGGCCACGAGCTTGGTCGACAGGGCGGCCGCCACGCCGACCCCGATGCCCGCCGCATAGGTGATGGGCAGGCTGGAGAGCCGTCCCACGACCGCGGCGGCAAAGGCCTGGATGACGAGCAGCGTCAGCAATATCGCGTCGAGGCCGAGGAACGGCGCCAGCAGGATGCCCGACAGGGCGGCCAGGCTGCTGCCGAGCATCCAGCTCAGTGTCGTGACCGCGCCCGAGTTGTGGCCGGACAGCTCGGTGAGCTTGGGGTTGTCGACCACGGCGCGCATGCGCACGCCGACGGACGTGCGGGCGAAGAACAGGCCGAGGGCGCCGGCCAGCGCCAGCGATATCACCACGACGAGCAGCTGGTCGTAGCCGACGTTGACATCGAACAGCCGGAACGTCGACGTCGGGAACATTGGATCGACGATGCGCGCGCTGGCGCCGTAGATGACGATGGCCAGGCTCTGCAGCGTGATCAGCAGGCCGAGGGACGCGACCACGTAGCTGGCGGCAGGGGCGCCGTAGAGGCGACGGAACAGCACGCGGTCCAGCAGCACGCCGATGACGGGCCCGGCCACGCCGACCGCGATGGCGAACGCCATCCACGTCGGCAGCCCGACGTCGACCCGGAGCGAATAGAAGATGTAGGTCGCGATCATCCCGACCGCGCCGTGCCCGAAGTTGAAGACACCCGACGTCTTGTAGGTGAGTACCAGGCCGGTCGCGGCCAGGCCGTACACCGATCCCGTCGTGAGCCCGACGATGACGAAGGGGAGGTAGCTCCTCACGTTGTGGGGGCCTCACACAGTCCGCAGGGCCGGCGCTTCCCGGTCTTGGTGAGCTTGACGGTGCGGGTGCGGGCCACGTCGGTGAGGGCGGCGCAGCCGGCGCGGTGGTAGCGCTCGAGGCCCGGCGCCACCACGACGGTCACGTCGCCCTCGGTCGTGGGCTCGACGTCGACGCGGCGCTGCCGGGCGCCGATGGTCGTGCGGGCCTCGTGCAGGAACCACGGGGCGAAGATCTGGTTGCGGCGCACGTGCACCGTGCGCCTGGTCCAGAGGATCCCCGCCGCGGCCGCCACCGCAGTGAGGATGAGTCCGGCCACACCCGTGGCCAGTCCGGTGATGGCGTGCTTGGGATCGGACTCCCCCGCCGCCGCGTTCCAGCCCGCGAGGATCACCACGGCGCCGATGAGCATGGTGGCGGCGATCACCGGCTGCGATCCGAGGATGGCGGCCGCGCCGTCGCCACGCCCGAAGGCCATGGCGCGGGGCTTCGCCCCACGACGGGGCGGCGGGGACAGATCCGCACCGTTGCCATTGCCGTTGCCGTTCCCGTTCGGCCTGGTGAGGGCGTGGGTCGTGGTGTCGCCGGCATCGTCGACGTCGCCACGCAGGATGCCCGGCACGTCCACGCCCTGACGAAGTGCCTCGTCGATGCGGTCGAGCTTGCGCCACTCGTCGCGGAGGTCGGCGCTGAGCAGGAGCGTTGCGCCGAGACCGAGGAAGAACAGCCCGCCCAGGCCGCCGGACGCGATGTACGCCAGCTCCTCGGCGACGAAGGGCGAGTCGGCCACGCCCTGGTAGCCGACGAAGAGCAGGACGGCACCGATGGCGATGCATGCCCACCCGCCGACGCGGTCCTTCTCCGCCTTTACCCAGGTGATGAAGTCGTCCACGGGACGTGCACTCCCTTCGAGCGCCACAGCGCCAGAGCCACCCCAAGCAGGGCCCCGCCGACCATGATCACGATGTAGAAGAAACGAACGGCGTCGCGCAGGTC
>JBEEFQ010000282.1:0-40239 GCA_041166245.1 Actinomycetota bacterium
CGCCGTTCTCCAATGACGAGCTCAAGGCGTCGTACCGCTACTTCGAGGAGCCCGACTACGACGAGCTCGAGCCCCGCACCTACCGTCGCTCGCCCGACGCCACGGAGCCCGACTTCGTCGGCAACGTGAACCACCTGCCCATGAACGTGGGCGGGGGCACGGTGCACTGGGACGCCAAGACGCCGCGCTTCTGGACCATCGACTTCGCCAAGCGCAGCCTGCTCGGGCCGGTCGAGGGCGCCGACGTCATCGACTGGCCCTTCACCTACGAGGAGATCGCCCCGTTCTACGACGAGGTGGAGGCGCTCATCGGAGTGGCGGGCGACGTGAGCCAGCTCCCGGCCGAGATCACGCTCAAGTACGCGCCGCGCACCAAGCCCCTGCCCATGCCGTTCGGTCCGCCGCAGTACTCCTCGTTGCTCGAAGCGGGCGGCGCCGAGGCCATCGGCCTGCACCCGTACCCGGTGCCGATGGCCATCAACTCCGTGCCCTACGACGGACGGCCCGCTTGCAACAACTGCGGGTTCTGCAGCCACTACGGCTGTCCCATCCACGCCCGCATCGGCGGGCTGGCGCCGCTGCGGCGTGCGCTCCTGGCCGGTGCCGAGCTGCGGGCCGAGGCGTTCGTGTCGCGCATCGAGCGCCAGGGGTCGAGGGCGACCGGCGTCACGTGGATCGACAGCGCGGGCAAGGAGCACACCGAGAAGGCCGACCTCGTCGTCATCGCCGCAAACGCCATCGAGTCGGCCCGGCTCGCGCTGCTGTCCGAGCTGCCCGATCCCGAGGGCGTGCACGGCCGGTACCTGATTATGCACTGGTTCACCGCCGGCTTCGCCATCTTCCTCGACCAGCGGGTCCACGCATGGCGGGGGCGCTCGACGACGCACGCGGTAGACGACTTCGCCGATCCCGAGTTCCCCGGCGCCCGCGCCTTTGCCCAGGCCAACGGCCTGCCCTACATCCGGGCCGGCGTGCTGGAGCTGGGCGGCACCCAGGACCCCATCTCCGAGGCCAAGACGTACCAGGGCCTGCTGCCGATCCTGCAGCCCGAGAAGCCGTTCGGGGCCGTCTTCAAGCAGCTCATGCGCGCCTCGTTGCTCCGAGACCGCCTGGCCGGCGTGGAGATGATCGCCGAGGACCTGCCGTACCGCACCAACGCGGTCGACCTCGATCCCAAGGTGAAGGACTACCGCGGACGACCGGTCGCGCGCATCACTTTCGCCCCCGGCAAGCACGAGCTCATGACCCAGTCGTTCTACATCCCGTTGCTGACCGCGCTGCTGAAGGCGTCCGGCCCACAGGTGGTCGCCGCCGCGGTGCCCGAGACCTCGTCGGACATGTTCCCGATCGCGGCGGGCGACGTCCCGGGCGGCGCCCACATCATGGGCGGGCTGCGCATGTCCGTCGATCCCAAGCTGGGCGCCACCGACGGGTGGGGCCGCATCCACACCATGGACAACGTGGTCGTGTCGGACGGTGCGGTGTTCTCGTCGTCGGGTGGCCACAACCCGACGCTCACGATCATGGCGACGGCCCTGCGCAACGCCCGTCACTGGGCCTCGGTGGCGGCCGAGCGGCGCGGCAGGGCCCAGGCCCCGACCCGCCTGCCTGCGACCGGCGGGCCGTCGGCTGCGTTGCTGGCCGCGGGCGCGGCCGCCACCGCTGCGGCCGCGGCCGCCCGTCGCCTACCCGATGGTGGCTAGCGCCGGGCTCGAGTCGTATCTGCGGGCGGTGCGTACGGGCTCGCGGCTGCTGCGCGATCGACCGGCCGACCACGGGAGTGCACGGGTGAGCGGTCAGCAGCTGCGTTGGCATCGGGCGCGCCAGACCCGCCTCGACCAGCGCCTCGCCGGCGACGACCTCGTCTCCGCCGCCTACGCCGGGCTCCAGGACACCGTTCCGCGCGCCGCCCTGCTGGCCCTGCACGCGCGCGTCGAGGGGGCCCAGCCGGGGTCGTGGGAGGCGCCCGAGCTCGTGCAGGTGTGGCTGCGGGGATGCGACTACGTCGTGCCCCGTGCCGATGTCGCCGTCTTCACCTTGGGCGCCAGCCCGCGCGACGCGGCGCAGGCCGCAGCGCTGGACGAGCTGGCGACGGCCGCCCTCGACGTGCTGGGCGGGCGGCCCAGGCCGACACGCGAGGTCCACGCCGCCTTGGGGCTCGAAAGCATCTGGGCTCTGCGCGCCCTGGCCGTCACCGGTCGTCTGCACATCCGGTGGGACGCGAGCAGGATCGACCTCCTCCCAGCCGATCGCCCCGACGTCGATGCCGAGGAGGCCCGGGTCGAGCTGGCCCGCCGCTTCCTCATCTGGCTGGGTCCCGCGTCGTCCTCACAGTTCGCCAAGTGGGCGGGCGTGTCGCGCGCCGACGGAGAGACGACGTGGCGCGCCCTCGAGCCAGAGCTCGTAACCGTGTCGCTGGACGGCGTCGCGCGGGACATGCTCGCGGCCCTGCCGCTGGCTGCCGTGCCACCCGAGGGCGTGCGCCTGCTGCCGATGGGTGACCCGCTGCTGTCGACGGACGCCGACCGCCTCCTCCCCGCGTCCGGCGACCGCCTGCCGTTGCCACCAGTCGGGCCGACGGTGACCCAGCGCCTGCTCAACAGCTTGGGCGGCTCCGTGCTGATCGACGGCGATCTCGTCGCGGCGTGGGGACGGCTCCAGCACAAGGTGACGCTCGCCTCGTGGCGGGAGCTGAACCGTACCGAGGTCGCGCGCATCGAGGCGGAGGCCGCGACCATGGCGGGGCCGATCGGCCGCGACGTCGACATCCGCTGGCTCTAGGCCATGCCCTCGGCCAGCAATGCGCTCACCGACGCGCCCAGCTCCCAGCACGCCTCGAGGTCGTCCTTGGACGGCTTGCCGACGACCGACACCGGCGCCTGCACCGCGTGCCAGCGCATTCCCGTGGTGATCACCTCGAGCGCCTTGAGGGCGCCGGCGGTGTCGTCGTTGCCATGCACATACACCCCAAAGGGGCGGCCGACCGTCGCGTCGAGGCACGGGTAGTACACGAGGTCGAAGAAGTGCTTGAGGGCGCCGGAGATGTAGCCCAGGTTGGCCGGCGTGCCGAGCAGATAGCCGTCGGCCTCGAGCACGTCGGCGGCGGTGGCGGCGAGGGCGGGACGGGCTACAACGTCGACGCCGGAGATCTGCGGATCGGTCGCGCCGGACCGCACGGCCTCGAACATGGCGTGGGTCGAGGGGGACGGCGTGTTGTGGACGATCAGCAGCCTCGGCATGTGGGTAGGTTCGCGGACATGAGCATCGACCGCCCGACACAGCAGCAGGTCAAGGAGGCGACGGCCGAGGCCGCCGACTCCCGCCCCCCGCAGAACGTGCCCGTCAACGTCTACGAGACCCCGAACGCTCTGGTGGTCCTCGCCCCCATGCCGGCGGTGCAGGCCGAGGACGTCACCATCGAGCTCAGGCCGGGCAAGGTGCGGTTCTGCGCCCAGCTGCGCAGCGCCGGGCCCCGCGACTACCTGATCAACGAGTGGGACTACGGCAACTACGAGCGGGAGGTCGAACTGCCCCGCGGCTACGGCGGTGGCGTGGAGGCCACGCTGATGAACGGCCAGCTCGCTGTGCGCGTCCTCAGGGGTGACGGTGCCTCCGTCACGACCAAGCCGGGGGAATAGCCGGCTCCGCGGAGAGGTTTGGTTGCGTATGCAAGTAAAAGAGCTCGGCCACGTCGTTCTCTACGTGCGGGACATCGAGCGGTCGCGACGCTTCTACCGCGACGTGCTCGGCTTCCCGGAGCTGGACATGTCGGGCGGAGCAGACGGTGAAAGAGGCGAGGGCATGCGATTCCCGGCCGCGGCCTTCTCCACCGGACGCACCCACCACGAGCTGCTGCTCATCGAGGTCGGGCCCGATGCTGCCGACCTTCCCCCCGGCCGGCGCGTCGGCATGTACCACTTCGGCCTCAAGGTGGGCGACAGCGACGACGAGCTGCGCGAAGCGCTGCGGGCCATCCAGGAGCACGGGGTCGACTACGTCGGCGCGAGTGACCACACCGTCACCCACAGCCTCTACATCCGCGACCCCGACGGCCACGAGATCGAGCTGTACATCGACGTCCCCGGCGTCGACTGGCGCAACGATCCGTCGCTGGTCATGGCGCCCATCAAAGCGCTGCAGCTCTAGCGGGTCGCGAGGTACATCTCGGCCAGGCCGTCGACGCCGCCAATGTCGTCGATGGTGCCCGAGGCCGACACCGTGCCCCGGTCGAGCACGTAGACACGGTCGACCACATCCGCGATGAGCTGGGGGCTCTGCTCGACGAGCAGCATGGCGACGCCGCGCTCGTGGATGGTGCGCAGGCTCTCGACCAGCGCGCGAGCGGTGACGGGCGCGAGGCCGGCCGACATCTCGTCGACGAGCAGGACCTTGGGCTCGGTCATGAGCGCCCGGCCGATGACGAGCATCTGCTGCTCGCCGCCCGACATGCTGCCCGCCAGCTGGTCCCGCCGCTCGTGGAGCCGGGGGAACAGCTCGTACACCCCGTCCTTCTTGGTGCGGGTACGCAGGCCAGCCACGTCGAGATTCTCGGCCACCGTCATGGCGTTGAACGCGTGCCGGCCTTCGGGCACGTGGGCGACACCCGCGCGCGAGCGGTTCCATGGCGAGAGGCGAGCGAGGCTGCGGCCCTCGAGGGTCACCGATCCCGACCACGCCTTCAGGTGACCGGAGATGGCGCGCAGCAGCGTGGTCTTCCCTGCGCCGTTGGTGCCGAGCACGGCGACCATGCCGTCCCCGACGTCGATGGACACGTCGCGCAACACGGGCGCCTTGAGGTAGCCCGTCGTCAGCCGGTCGACCTGCAGCACGTCAGGCCCCCACGCCGAGGTAGGCCTCGACGACCGCGGGGTCTTCCTGCACAGCGGCGGGCGGCCCCTCGGCAAGCAGCTTGCCCTGGGCCAGCACGTACACGTGGTCGCACAGCCCCATGACGAACCCGACGTCGTGGGCGATGACGAGGACGGTGGTGCCCGCAGCGCGCACCCGCTCGATCGTGTGCTGCAGCTCGTCGACCTCGGTGAGGTCGAGGCCTGTGGTGGGCTCGTCGAGGAGCATGAGGGCGGGCTCCTCGACAAGCACCGCGGCCAGCTCGACAGCGCGGGCCGCGGCGAACGACAGGTCCTTCACGGGACGGTCTGCGTCGCGTTCGAGGCCGACGGCGACGAGGGCGGCGGCGGCCCGCTCGTGGAGCCGACGCTCCGAGCGCCACCAGCGCCACGGGCGAACGAGAAGGTCGAGGTCGCCATATCCGGCACCGAGGTGCTGGGCGGCGAGGACGTTGGTGCGGACCGTCTCGTCCATCATCAGGCCGAGGTGCTGGAAGCTGCGCCCGATGCCCAGGGCGGCGCGGCGGTGGGCGGGGAGGGCGGTGACGTCGCGGCTGCGGAGCACGACCTGTCCGCTGTCGAGGGGCTGCAGGCCGCTGATGCTGTTGAACAGCGTCGTCTTGCCTGCGCCGTTGGGCCCGATGAGGCCCACGATGGCGCCCTCGTCCACGGTGAGGGAGACGCCGCCCAGGGCCTGCAGGCCGCCGAAGGCGAGCGACGCGTCGTGCACCTCGAGCAGTGCGGTCATGCCTGGCGCATGGCGGCGATGAGCGCGCTGACGCGGTCGTAGGCGATGAGGGTGACGCCCACGATCACGAGCGCCAGCCCGCCGATGCCACCAGAGATGAGCTCCTGGTTCTGCACCCACACCTGGCTGGTGTTGCCCGCGTGGTACCAGGCCAGGCCGATGGCGCCGAAGCCTACGGCGATGACCACCGCACCGACGGCGACGAGGGGACGGATGGCGTGCTGCATGGTGCGCTCCTTTGCGAAGGCGACGAGCTGGCGGCCGGCCCCGTTGAGGCCGGCCGGGTGACGGGTGAGGGTGAAGATCAGACCGAGGGGAGCGCCGTAGGTGATGAGGGCGTCGCTGCTGGCGAGGAACAGACGCCCGCCCTCGATGGCGGTGGCGGCGGCGGCCACGCCGCCGACGAAGCCGCGTCCGGCCAGGGCCACGATGATCAGGTAGGTGAACGACCGGCTCAGCGGAAACGCCTCGGGTGTGAGGCGCTGCACCCACATCGCCGTGAGCCCGCCCGCGAAGCCGGCGTAGGCGCCTGCGAGCGCGTAGGCGACGGCGCGGTAGCGGGCGACGGGCACGCCGAACGCCGCGGCTGCGTCCGGCTGGGCCTTGACCCACAGCAGGCCCCGGCCGAGCCGCGACCGATGGATCATCCACGCCGCGGCGCCGCTCGCCAGCACCAGCAGGGCGAGGAGCGGGTACATCGACTTGGCGGTCGTGAACGTCACGGGTCCCAGCCGCGGCGTGCTCACCTGCGAGCCGCCCGACGGGCCGACCACCCATGTCCGGGTGAAGAAGAAGCGGTCGATGGCCACGCCCGCGGCCAGCGTCACGAGCGCAACCTGCAGCCCGCGCGCCCGCAGCGCAGGCATACCGACGACCGCGCCGGCGACCAGCCCCACGCCGATGGCCACGGGCAGCAGGTAGACGGGGGACAGATCGTGGTCCGCGCTCAGCTTGGCGACCACGAACGCCGGCAGTCCCACGAGCGTGGCGTGGGCCAGCGACAGCTCGCCCGCCCAGTTCACCAGCAGGTGCAGTCCGATCGCCCCCGCCACGACGATCAACACCAGCCCGAGCTTGTACACCGACGCCTCACCCAGCAGCAGCGGCAGCAGCACGACGGCCGCCGCGCCACCCAACCCAAGCGAACTCGCCCGCTTTACCGCCGGACCTGACCGTAAAGCGGGCGAGTTCGCTGGGGGACGGCGCAGGAGCCACACCAGCCCCAGAGCGAGCAGGGCGACGACGGGCAGGACGACGGCGGCGGAGGGGGAGGCAGCCGACAGCACGCGGGCCGCTCCCGCGGCGACGGCGCGGGTGGCGCGGGTGGGAAGGCTCGGCTCGGCCGCGGGTGCGGTGGCCGCCGGTGCAGCGATGACGGGGGAGGCGGGGAGCTCGTAGGACCCGGTCTCGACAGCGACGGCCTCGGCGGCGACCGGCACCACCGACTCATCGGCGGCCGCGGGTGCGGGCGCACCGGTCGCGGCGACGGTCGTCTTGGCTGGGTCGAGGGCGAGGGTGAAGGTCGAGGTCGTCGACAGGATGGGCGCGATGGCCACCCCGTGCTCGGGCCACGCCTCGAGGCTGAGCGACCAGGTGCCGTCGGCGGCGCGCGCCATCGGCGCGGCGACCGTGCAGTCGGCGGTGGGCGCGTCGCCCGTGCCGAGCGGGAGTGTGAGCGGGCACGCCCCGATCGTCGCGGTGTCGGCCAGCGCGCTCTCGGCCCCGACCTCGGCGACGGTGAGGGTGGCGGGTCCGGTCGTGCCGTCGAGCTGCACGAAAGTGCGGGCCGCCTCGGTGCCCGCCGCCGCGGCCACGTACAGGCGTCCCGTCGCCGGTGCGAACGTCGGCACGACGCCCGTCTGGGCCCATGCCTGACGGGGTGCGCCTTCCGCCGACGCGGCACCGGGCCACAGCACCGCCACCAGCGCGCACACAACCCAGACCCTGCGCATCAGTACGCGGACCGCACCAAGCCGGACGGGCGAACCAACAGCAGCGTGAGCACGAACCCGGCCAGCGCGACCTCGACGATGCCGTTGACCGGTGCGAGGTAGCCGATCAGCCCCTCGGCCAGCCCGAGGATGATCCCGGCCACGAACGCGCCCCAGATGCTGGTGAGCCCGCCCACGAGCGCGGCGGCCACCGACCGCAGCAGGAGGGACGTCATGAAGAACACGCTGAAGGCGACCGAGGGGGCGATGAGGATGCCCGACAGCCCGGCCAGCCCGCCGGCCAGCGCCCACGTCGCCAGAGATGTCCGGTTGGTGTCGACGCCGACGATGCCGGCCGCGAACGGGTCGATGGCAGTCGCCCGCAGCCGCAGCCCGAATGACGTGTAGCGGTACAGCGCGCCCAGGCCAGCGAGCACGGCGAGGACCACGAGAGCGATGGTCAGCTGGCTTCCCGACACGGTGATGCTCGAGACGCGGAAGCCCTCGCCACCGACCAGGGGCGGGAGGAACCGGGGCGTGAGTCCGTAGCGGCGACTGGCGTAGGCGACGATGAGCGCGGCGATGGCCAGCGTCCCCACCATGGCCGTCAGCGGCGGTTCGCCGCGGAGCGGGCGCACGAGCACCACTTCGGTGGCGGCGCCGACTGCGGCGGACACGCCGATGCCGGCCACGACCGCGACCAGCAGCGCCACGTGGTGGTCGACCCACAGCTCGCTGAAGGCGAAGGCGCCGAGCATGCCCGTCTCGCCGTACGCGAAGTTGATGATGCGCGAGCCGCGGTAGACGACAACGAGGCCGACGGCGAGCAGGCCGTAGACCAGCCCGACGAAGAGGCCGTTGACGAGAACGGTCGTCATGTCAGTACGTTGCCGCCGGCGGGCCCGTGCGCTTCCACGTGTAGTCGCTGTTGCAGCACACGGTGGGGAAGGTGGCCAGGCTGCCCACGTGGTCGCTCGCCGACCACGTGATGGGGCCGAGGATGCCGTTGTCGTACCCCTTGATCGACTCGGCGCCGGTGATGACCGTCTGCCGAGTCGGGTTCGGCCCCGCCCGCTTGATCACCTCGCCGGTGAGCAAGGCGTGGCCGTAGGCGGAGAACCCTTCGAGGTCGTCGGTGCGGTTGCGACCCCGGCCCCGCGCCTGCATGCGGGCCGCGTACTTCTCGTAGGCGGGGGAGTCGACGGTGGCGTAGGCGCGCAGGGCGGCGACGCCGTCGAACAGGTTGCGACCGGCGCCGGTCACGAAGTCGAACTGGAACCCCCAGCCGGTGAACAGGGGGTTCCAGCCCATGCTCTTGGCGTCGCGAAGGATCCCGACCGCGTCGGTGGTCGCCGAGATGACCAGCACCTGCACACCCGCGTTCTTGAGTCGCAGCAGCGGCGCGGTGAACGAGGCCTGGTTGGGCTCCACCGACTCGCTGCCGGCCACGTCGAGGCCGATGCGCTTCGCCTCGGGGACGAGGGTGTCGGCGAAGGACTTGTACGACGCCTGGTTGACGTAGATCACGCCCATCTTCTTGCCCGCGCCGCCCAGACGGTTGCGCACGAAGCTGGCCATGGACGCCCCGCCCTGGGCGCTGGTGACGATGTCGGCGAACGCGACCTTCCACTTCGGGTCGGTGGTGGCCGAGTAGTAGAAGGTCGGCATCCCCGCCGCGTCGAGGCAGCTGACCGCGGTGAGGGTGGCCTCGACGCCCTCGGGCACGATGGCGAACAGCGTCCCGTTCGACAGTGCCTCCTTGCACGCGGCCACACCGCCGTCAGCGGTCTCACGGTGGTCGACCTTCTTGAGCACGACCTTGCGCCCGTTGATGCCGCCCGCGGCGTTGACGTCGTCCTGCCACGTGGCAAGGCCGTCGTAGGCGCGCGTGACCATGGCGGTGAGGGGCCCGCTGAACCCGGCGACCACGCTGACCGCGACCGTGTCCTTGGTGACGCCCGTGACCGCACCCGTCGGGCCTGCTGCCGCCGGCCCGACCTTGGCACCGCGAGCGCCCGTCACCGCGGCGCCACCACCACCCGCCGTCGCGACCTTGCCCGACCCGGCGCCGCTCGTCCCGCCGCCCACCGCGCTGCCGTCGTCACCGAGCACCTCCCCCCCGGCGAGGGCGGCCGCATCCTCGCCAGTGGCGGACGCGGCCACGCCGCGACGGCTGTCCACGAAGCCGGTCTCCCGACGGGGGGTGGTGACCGAGCAGGCTCCGGTGACCAGGACGAGTACCAGCACGACGGCGGTGCGCCTCATGTTCCTCTGTTCCTCCAACCCACACGGCATGACGAGACAAATCTCTATGACGTCTCAGAATGAGACTTTATAAAGAAGTGTCTCACTCGTCAAGAGGGCAGGTTTCGGACAGGTTGTCCGTGAACTCGGTCACAGACCGTGGGTGTTTGCTTGCAATAGCAAGCGAAAGGGGTACCTTCGTTTGCATGAGCACTGACGCAACGTCCGACATCGTGGTCGGCACCGACGGCTCCACGACCGCCGACGAGGCCGTCCGCCGGGCCGCGCGCGCCGCCGCCCTGTCCGGGGCCCGCCTGCACATCGTGACGGCAGTCGACGGGCCGGCCCGCGCAGCCGGCAACCAGGAGCTCCCCCTCGACCTGCAGTGGCTGGCGACGCCCGGCCGGGCGGCCGACCAGATCCTCGAGCGAGCCCGCGAGCTGGTGCACCCCGGCGTCGTCGTCGAGCTCCACAGCCGGCCCGGCGACGCGGCCGACGTGCTCGTCGACCTGGCCGACGAGGTGCGGGCCGGCCTCATCGTCGTCGGCAACAAGGGCATGCACGGCATGGGCGGCTACGTCCGGCCCAGCGTCCCCAACCGCGTGTCCCATCGGGCTCGGTGCGACGTCCTCATCGTGGCCACGGACGGCCAGGCCGCGTGACCGGTCCCGTCGATCTCCGACCCCTCGAGGGCCAGCGGGTCTCGCTGGCGCTCGGCGACGGGTCGCGCATCGACGACTGCCAGCTCGTCTCCGCGCCGCGCGGTCACGTTGACCGTGTGTGGGTGTGCGTCGGCGGCCAGGACCTGTTCTTCGCGGTCGAAGACATCGCCGACGCCTGGCCCGCCCGCTCCTAGTGCTCCAACTGCTGCTGCGCTACGGCGCGCTGCTGACGACAAGCGCGCCGAGTGCCTGGGCTCGCCACGTCACCGAAGCGCGTCGAGGATCAGCCACCACGACGCCAGGCCGTGGCCGCACCAGCCACTAGGCGTCACTAAGCAGTCGTCCGGCGCCCGGCACACGCCGTCGGCCAGCCACTCGGCAAGTGTGTCGTCGTCGGGCGGCGCCCACCCGCTGTTGACCTCGAACCACTCGTGTGCGTTGCGGACGGCATCGTCGGCGGTGATCGCCACCTCCCGATCCTGCCAGGCTGGGGCAATGGCCTCGGATCTGCACCACCAGCGGGAGGCGGTCGTGCGCGAGCACATGGAGTCCGAGAACCGCCACGATTTCGACGCGACCATCGCCACCTTCGCCCACCCCCGCTACGAGCTCGTCGCCACCGATCAGATCTTCGACGGCGAGGAAGCAGTGCGCGGGTACTTCGCCGCGTCGCGGGCGGCCTTTCCCGACCAGCGCAACGAGCTCGTCTCCCTCCGCCATGTCGACGACGGCGTCGTCGTCGAGCTCGATCTGCTCGGCACCCACCTCGGCCCTCTCGCTGGGATGGAGCCGACCGGCAAGTCGTTCCGCGTGCGCATGCTCGCCCTCTTCCTGTTCGAGGACGACAGCGACGGCATCGTGTGCGAGCGCGTCTACTTCGACTCGGGCGCCATCCTGCGCCAGATCGGTCTCGCTTAGGGGATGAGGACCACGCGGCCGACCGCCTTGCGGCTCTCGATGTGGGCGTGGGCCGCGGCCGCTTCCGATAGGGGATAGCTGCTGTCGACGACGACGCGCAGCTCGCCCCTGGCCACCTCGTCCACCAAGCGGCCGATGTTGGCCCTGGCCCGATCGCTCGCGATCTCGGCGCCGAGGAACACGCCGGTGAGGGACTGGTTGCCCATGGCCAGCACTGACACGTCGAGGGGCTGCTCGTCGCGGCCGGCGCGGCCGACGGTGATGGCCCGGCCGCGGTAGGCGAGGCACTGCAAGCTGCCCTGCAGGATCTTGCCGCCGACGGAGTCGACGACGAGCTCCACGCCCCGCCCGTCGGTCGCCTTGCGCACCGCGTCGACCCAGCCATCCCCCGCGTAGTTGATGCCGTGGTCGAGCCCGAACTCCTTCAGCGCTTCGAGGCGTTCGTCGCTCGACGCGGTGGCGAGCACGGTCGCACCGGCCCGCTTGGCCAGCTGGATGGCGGCCAGGCCGACGCCGCCTGCGCCGGCCTGCACGAGCACCGTCTCACCCGCCTGCAGGTGGCCGAACTCGAACAGGCAGTCATCCGCGGTGCCGAAGGCAACGGGCACGCACGCGCACGCCACCACGTCCCCGCCCTCGGGGATGGGCCAGGTGATGATCGACGGGACAGCGACCAGCTCGGCGTGGGAGCCGAACATCATCGTGGCCACGACCTTCTGGCCGACGTGGCGATCGGTCACGCCATCGCCGACCTCCCGTACGGTTCCAGCGCACTGGTAGCCGACGATGTGGGGCGTCCCGGCCATCATTCCGCCGAGGCGATTGAGGGTGTCGCCCCCCTCGATGCTGACGGCTTCCACCTCGATGAGCACGCTCCCGGGCGACACCACCGGGTCGGGGACGTCCTCGTAGCGGAAGACGTCGGGCGGACCGGTCTCGTAGTACACGGCTGCCTTCATGGGCCGGACACTACGACGCTCGCCGCCGGTACCTTGCTGGGGATGGCGGACGTGCTGGCGCGGCACGAGCGGGTGTGGCTCGACGAGACCTCGTGGGTCGACGTCGTCAGGGGCTGGCTTCCCGACGCCGACGAGGTGTTCGCGGCCGTGCTCGAGAGGGCCGACTGGTTCCAGGGGCGCATCTTTCGCTACGAGCGCTACGTGGACGAGCCCCGGCTGTCGGCCTCGTCGTCCACCGGCCTGGCCGAGCTCCACCCCATGCTGGTGGAGGCCCACCGCAGTATCCGTCGTACCTACGGCGTCGAGTTCGCCCGCCCCGCCCTGGCCCAGTACCGCGACGGGCGGGACAGCGTGGCCTTCCACTGTGACCGCGAGCTGCGGTGGCTGGAGGACACCGTCATCGGCGTGCTGACCCTGGGCGCCAGCCGCCCGTGGCTGTTGCGGCCCCGGGCCCGCCGCTCCGAGGACGCGCCGAACGGTGGCGCCACCCACGACATCCGCCCCGCGTCAGGTGACCTGTTGGTGATGGGCGGCCGCTGCCAGGCCGACTGGCACCACGCTGTGCCCAAGGTCCCAGCCGCATTGGGCCCGCGCATCTCGCTGCAGTGGCGCTGGACGTCGAGGCAGGGCCGGCCCGAGACCGGTCCCAACTACCGGGCTCCCCGCACCTACTCGCGCTAGGCGCGGGCGGCCCACACTGCGAAGAGCGGGTCGCCTCGGTGGTCGACCGGAGTGCGACGCGCGACCGTCGCAGGGCCGAAGGCCCGCGACTGTCGGAAGTACTCGCTGACGATGGCGCAGTGCTCGTCGTCCCCCGCGTACAGCCACCCGCGCACGGCCTTGGTGGGGAAGAGGCGGTTGCTGAACGTGCACACGAACCGGCCGCCGGGCCGCAGCACGCGGGCCACGTCGCGGAAAACCTCCACCGGCCGGGTGAGGTAGTCCACGGACACGCAGCACACCGCGTCGTCCACGCACGCGTCTGGAAGGGGTACGACGGGGTCGATGTTGAGGTCGTGCACGATGCGTTCGGCCGCGGCCTGGTTCGCCTCCAGCTCCCGCCGGTTCATGCCCAGCACCCGCAGGTGGGCGGGCGGCGTGCGGAAGTGGGAGACCCACGAGCTCATGAGGTCGAGGACGTCGCCGTCGATGCCCATCTCGTCGTACAGCGCCCCGACGGCGGCGATGGCGTCGTCGTCGATGTGCGTCACGAGCCGCGGTGGGGCGTAGAAGCCCGCGTCGTCGCCGTCGTCGGCCCGGTCGAAGAAGCCGGGCGGGAAGTCCACGAATGCAGCTTGGCATTCTGGCCCGGCGTGGGACCATGGCAGCGATGAGCTGCGACAGCCCGATCGGTGCCGAGCAGATGCGTCTGCGAGCCGACATGGACGCCGTGAGCGACTATTGCGAGGTCAATCTCGAGACGTGGGCGGGCATCCACTGGGACAACGACGAGCCGGTTCGGATCGCGGCGTACTTCACCGCTGACCTCGACCGCCACCGCGCCGCGTTGCACGCGGTGGTCCAGCACCCCGACCGCGTCGACGTCCGCCTCGCCCGCCACACCGCCATGGAGGTCGCGGCCATCCGTTGGCAGATCCACGATGTGCTCCAGAGGACAGGTCGGAGTTGGAGCAGCAGCACCGGCGTCGACACCGTCTTCATCGGCCTGGCGCCGGGGTCCGAGAACGTGCAGGCCGGGCTGTCCGAGCGGTTCGGCGACCTGATCGAGTTCGAGCCTTGGCAGGAGCGGGAGAAGCTGCTGCCCAGAGGCGTGCGATAGCGCATGGCCGTCATCGACATCACCACGTTCCGGCTGGCTGACGGTGTGGGCGAGGACGCGTTCCTCGCCATCGACGAGCGGGTGCGCACCGGCGACCTCTACAACCGGCCCGAGTTCGTGCGGGCCACCACCGCGCGAGCCGACGACGGCGGGTGGGCGGTGATCGTGCTGTGGGGCTCGGCCGACGACGCCGTCGACCTCATGACCACCGAGCTGGCGTCGGTCGCGGACACGGCCAGCGTCGAGCGCCGGCAGTACACCACGCTCGACTGAGCCCAGCGGAGGAGATACTGATTACTGCTGGACGAGCATGAGCGGGTTGCCCTCGGGGTCGGTGATGCCCGCGAGGGTTGGGCCGCCGGGGACGTCGAAGGGCTCGGCCACCACGGTGCCGCCGAGCTCGACCGCCCTGGTCATCGACTCCCGCAGATCGCGCACCTGCACGTACAACGTCACCCGCGCAGTGTCGCTCTGGCGCAGGTGGCCGGCGGGTCCGGGCTCGGGGCCGCCGAAGCCGGGGGCGATGGGCTTGATGAAGTCGTCGTCGGCGATCTGCCAGTTGAACAGCGCGGTGTAGAACTCGCGCTGGGCGCCCGCGTCCCGGGCCTCGATCTCCCAGTGGACGACGGGCCTGGCCCAGTCCTGGGTCACGACCGCAGCTCGTCGATGTGGTGCACCCGCCCCGAGTCGCGGGTGAAGAGCACGTCGTTGTAGCCCTTGCCCGGCGGGATCATCTCGAAGACCAGCTCGGGCACGTAGGTCACGTAGAGGGCGCGCCGCCCCGCGGCACTGCGGTCACCGGGTGGGGGAGCGGCGTGCAGGGTGTGGCCGTAATGGGCTGTCACGTCTCCCGGTTGGGTGTCGATGGCGACGGTCGGCAGTGAGGCCGCCTCGTCCGGTGTGGGCAGACGGGACGTGCCCAGGTGCGAGCCCGCGATCATGTGGAGCTGGCCTGAGGCGGCGGTCGCGGCGTCGAGCTGGATGCCGACGTTGAGGAGCGGGCACTTGACCGAGTGACCGCCCATGCCGCAGTCACGATGCCAGGGGAGGTCGGCGAGGCCGGAGTCAGCACCCGGCACCTTGATGACCACGCTGTTGCCGTCCATCCGGTCGACCGCGTCCCGGAGCTCGATGCCGGCTAGACCGCCGATGCGCCGCAACCGGGGATCGGACCCGAGCCCGGCCACCACCTCGGACTGGTCGTTGAGGTAGTTGACCCGATTGCACACCTCCTCGCCGTCGACGGTTGTCCACCACGACCGTTCGTCATGGGGCGTGGCCTTGGCCATCGCCGCGTCGACGATCGTGCGCAGGAGCTTGACCTCCGACTCCTCGAACACGCCCCGCAGGTGGATGAAGCCGGTGGCGTCGAGGAAGGCCCGGATGTCCTCGTCGCTGTCGTCGAGGGTGAATGAACGGGTGAGGTCGACGTCCACGGGCGGGGGAGCGGTGAGGTCGTAGATCGCCTGCCCGTCGAACGCGGCCCGCAGCGCCGGTTCCCACCGCACCAGCCCGCCGAACCCGCCGCGCGGGAACGCGATTCGCTGGGCGTAGAAGAGGGCGAACGACGAGCGCAGCTCCCACACGAAGTCCGACCAGTCCTGCTCGCTCAGCTCGACGACGGTGCGGGCCCCGTCGTCGCCGGGAGTGACATCGATGCCGTCGGCGGTCGGCGTATACGTGTAAGCCCGGCCGTCGCCCGCGAGCCGGAATTCGATGGGGTACGCGCCATCCAGGTCGGCGGCGGCCAGGGCGCCGTTGCCGGTCGCCAGCCGGGCCGGGAGGTCGACGCTGTGGAAGCGGTCGAAGTCGAGCGTCTCGAACGTCACGCCCCTAAGCGAACCACATGCCTCCGGTGGCTGCTCGGCTGTACCCCAGCGTCCTGTACACGGCATCGACGAGGGCCTGGCCGCGGTCCTCGAGGCCGACACCGCCGCCCTGCTTGTTCATCGTGTAGCCGAACGAGACGCGGGCTCGGGGATCGGCGAAGCCCAGCGAGCCACCGGCGCCCAAGTGGCCGAAGGCCTCCTCGGACAGGATCACGCTGTCGTTCTCGCCGGGGGCGCCACGGTGGTTGTCGATGCCCTTCATGAACCCGTTGGCCCACCGGGTGGGGACGAACATGGTGGCGTCCTTGGCGGTGGCCGAGGTGACCGCGGACATGGCGGGGATGGCGTCGGCGGGCACGAGGTCGCCTCCGTCGTTGGCCAGTGGCGCGTACATGCCGGCCAGGCCGCGTGCGTTGGTGACGCCGTTGAACGCTGGCGCTTCAGCGGCGTGGTACTCACGGCAGTTGATTGCACCCGGGGCGAGCACGCCGCCGCTGTGCATCACGACCTTGTACGCGACCGACGCCGGCTCGGTGAAGGCGGCCATGTAGAAGCTCGGCATCGGCGCTCCGGCGGCGGGGGGATCGGCGGAGATGTTCGGCGCCACACGGCGCTCCTCCGAGTCGGGCAAGCCGATGTGGAAGTCGAGCCCGAGGGGCTGGGCCACCTCGTCGCGGAAGAAGGTGCCGATGGTGCGGCCGTCGACCCGGCGCACGATCTCACCGATGAGATGGCCGAAGACCAGGGCGTGGTAGCCGTGGCGGGTGCCCGGCTCCCACAGCGGGTCCATCTCGGCCAGCGCGGTCGTGACCGCCTCCCAGTCGCACAGGGCGAACTCGCCGACGACCTCGGGGAGGGCGGCCACGCCGGCTTGGTGGTTGAGGGCCATGCGCACCGTGACCGCGTCCTTGCCCCCCTTGGCAAACTCGGGCCAGTAGTCGGCCACGGGCGCGTCGAAGTCGAGCTCGCCCCGCGCCGCGAGCATGTGGGCGCACAGCGCGACTGCGCCCTTGGTGCACGACCACACCACGCCGATGGTGTCGCGCTCCCAGGCCCGGCCCGGGTCGGGGTCGGCGATGCCGCCCCAGAGGTCGACGGCAGTCTCCCCGTCGACGGTCACGCACACCGAGGCACCGACCTCGCCCCGCTCGGCCAGGTTCCGCTCGAACTCGTCGCGCACCTGGGAGAATCGGTCCTGGCAGGTTCCCTCGATCACCGAATGCCCCTTCCCATGATGTGAGACATCTGTTAACTTCGTCTCGTCATGAGACGATATGCGGATGTGTCTCGCCCGTCAACAGCACAGTCAATGGTCTCTGAACCCACTCCACTCGAGCGCGACCTCCAGGGCAACGGCGGCAACGGCAGCAAGGTCGCTCCGCGCGACGCACTCAAGGCTGCCAGGCGCCGCTTCCTCGCGCAGGAGCGCGTCGACATGGCCGAACTGGCGACCGAGCTGGGCGTGGGTCGGGCCACGCTCTACCGCTGGGTGGGCGGCCGCGACCAGCTGCTGGGCGAGGTCATGTGGACGCTGGCCGAGCGAGGGCTCGAACGGGCCAAGGCCGACGCCAAGGGCACGGGCGTCGACTGGGTCCTGTCGATCTACCGGCGCTTCGGCGAGCTCATCCTCGACACCCCGGCCGTCCTGCACTTCGTGAGGACCGAGCCCGAGGCCGCGCTACGGGTCATGGCCAGCAAGGCCAGCCCCCATCAGGCCCGGGTGATCGCCTGGTACGAGGACCTGCTGGTCGAGGCCGAGGAGCGCTTCGGCATCGAGTACCGCCTCGACCACGAGACCCTGGCCTTCACCCTCATCCGCATTGCCGAGTCCTTCCTGTGGACCGACCTGATCACCGGTGGGGAGCCCGATCTGAGCAGAGGCTGGGAAGTGGCGCGAGTGTTGTTGACATGACGCTGCACTACCGGACCTGCCCGCTGTGCGAGGCCACCTGCGGCCTCGAGATCGAGGTCAAGGACGACGGCTCCATCGGCCGCATCCGAGGCGACCGCGACGACGTGTTCAGCAAGGGCTTCATCTGCCCCAAGGGCTCGACCCTCAAGCAGCTGCACGAGGACCCCGACCGCCTGCGCACACCGCTCGTTCGGGGCGAGGACGGCGAGCTGCACCCCGCCACGTGGGAGGAAGCGTTCGCCGAGATCGAGCGCCGGCTGATGCCGATCCTGGAGGAGCACGGACGCGACTCGGTCGCGGTGTACCTGGGCAACCCGACGGTGCACAACCTCTCGGCGTCGCTCTACAGCCGCTTCGTGATCCGCGCTCTCGGCACACACAACGTGTTCTCCGCGTCCACCGTCGACCAGCGCCCCAAGGAGGTCAGCAGCGGCCTCATGTTCGGCACCATGATCAGCTGGCCGGTGCCCGACCTCGACCGCATGTCGCACTTGCTGATGTTGGGCGCCAACCCGTACGAGTCCAACGGGTCGCTCGCCACCGCGCCCGACTGGCCGGGACGGATGGAGGGCATCATCGAGCGGGGCGGCAAGGTCGTCGTCGTCGACCCCAAGCGCACAAAGACGGCCGAGCACGCGAGCGAACACGTGCCCATCCGGCCGGGCACCGACGCCCACCTGCTCATGGCCATGGTCAATGTCCTCGTCACCGAGGACCTGGTGGACCTGGGTACGGCGGGACCGTATCTGGCCGGCGTCGACGAGGTGCGGGCCGTGTGCGCACCGTTCACCCCGGAGGTCGTCGCACCCGTCACAGGCATCGACGCCGAGACCATCCGGCGCATGACACGCGAGCTGGCGGCCGCACCTGCCGCCGCGGTGTACGGCCGCATCGGCACGTGCACCCAGGAGTTCGGCACGCTCGCCAGCTGGCTGGTCGACGTGCTCAACGCCCTCACCGGCAACCTCGACAAGCCGGGCGGCGCCATGTGGGCCAAGCCCGCCGCGATGGGCGCCAACACCAACGGGACGTCGGGCAAGGGGCGGGGCGTGAGGCTCGGCCGCCGCACCAGCCGGGTGCGCGCCCTGCCCGAGACCTACGGCGAGTTCCCCGTCGCGGTGATGGCCGAGGAGATGGACACACCCGGCGAGGGCCAGGTCAAGGCCTTCGTGTGCATGGCCGGCAACCCCGCGCTGTCGACGCCGAACAGCGAGCGCCTGGCGAGCGCGCTGGCAGGGCTCGATTTCATGGTCTCGGTCGACATCTACGTCAACGAGACGAGCCGTCACGCCGACGTCATCCTGCCCGGATCGAGCCCGCTCGAGCGCAGCCACTACGACGTGGGCTTCTACCAGTTCTCCCTGCGCAACATGGCCAACTACTCGCCGCCCGTCCTCCCACTTTCGGAAGGCTCGATGGACGAGTGGAAGGTGCTGGCCAAGCTGGCGCTCATCGCCCAGGGCATGGGCGCCGACGCCGACCCTGCCGTTGTCGACGACATGGCGATCAAGGCGTTGGCCGACCGCAACGGCTTCGACGTTGCGTCGCTCGGCGACCGGGTCGGCCCCGAGCGCATGCTGGACTACCTGCTGCGCACCGGGCCGTACGAGCTGTCACTCGACGACCTGCTCGAGCAGCCCCACGGCATCGACCTCGGCGCGCTGGAGCCCCGGTTGCCGGAGATGCTGCGCACGCCGACGGGCATGGTCGAGCTCGCCCCCGAGGCAATCATTGCCGACGTGGTCCGGCTCGAGGCGTCGCTCGACCGGCGCGCCAACGGCGCCTTCGTGCTCATCGGACGCAGGCACCTGCGGTCGAACAACTCGTGGATGCACAACCTCAACGTGCTGGTGAAGGGCAAGCCCCGCTGCACGCTCCAGATCCATCCTGACGACGCGGCCCGGCTCGGGCTCAACGGCCAGGCCAAGGTCTCGTCGCGCGCGGGTGCGGTCATCGTGTCTGTCGAGGTCACCGACGCGGTGATGCCGGGCGTCGTCAGCCTGCCCCACGGCTGGGGACATGACATGCCCGGCATGCAGACCGAGGTGGCGCGCGCCAACGCGGGCGTCAACAGCAACGTGCTGGCCGACGAGGACCTGATGGACCCGCTGTCGGGCAACGCGGTGCTCAACGGCATCCCCGTCGAGGTCGCGCCCGCGTGAGAGCTGTGTTCAGGTGATCGAGCTCGTGCCGTTGTGCACGATGACGGCCGAGCTGCGCAAGCCCTTCGTCCTCCGGGGGACGCCGGCGGGGGACCGGCTCATCTACGAGGTCGAGTCGGGCTCGATCAGCGGCGAGCGCTTCGACGCCAAGATGTGCGGCCAGGCCGCGGCCGACTGGTTCACCATCGGCCCCGACGGCACCGGCACCCTCGACGTGCGGGTGCTGGTCGAGACGGACGACGGTGCTCACGTCTTCATCCAGTACCTCGGCCGCGTCGACACGACGACGCCGGACGCGCCCATCTACTCCACGCCCCGCTTCGAGACGGGGGACGAGCGCTACCTGTGGCTCAACAAGGTCCAGGCCGTCGGCAAGGGGATCCTCGCCGAGAACGGCACCACCCTCACCTACGAGATCTGCGAGGTCCGCTGAGCATGACCACCCCGTTCGACCTTTCGGTAACAGACAAGCTGCTCACGACCACCCGGTCGGTGCGCAAGCGCCTCGACCTCGAGCGCCCCGTGCCCCGCGAGGTCGTGCTCGAGGCCCTGGACGTCGCCCTGCAGGCGCCGAGCGGCGGCAACAGCCAGCCGTGGCGGTGGCTCATCGTCGACGACCCTGACAAGAAGAAGGCGCTCGCCGACCTCTACCAGCGCAGCCACGACCCGTACATGGCCGGCAACCGCGAGGCCGCGGAGGCGGCGGGACGGTTGGAGGCCATGTCCAAGATCATGGACAGCTCGCAGTACCTGTCCGACCACATGGCCGAGGTGCCGGTGATGGTCATCCCGTGCCTGCTCGGCCGGCCCGAAGGGACGACACAGGGCGAGACGGCGGGCTTCTACGGTTCGATCCTGCCCGCGGCGTGGAGCCTCATGCTCGCCCTTCGGTCCCGCGGCTTGGGGTCAGCGTGGACGACGCTGCACCTCGCCTTCGAGGAGGAGGCGCAGCAGATCCTCGGCGTCCCCGACACGGTGACGCAGACCGCGCTCATCCCCGTCGCCTATTACACGGGCGACGACTTCAAGCCTGCGCCCCGCCAGCCGGTCGAGAAGGTCGCCTACTTCAACGCCTGGAAGCAGAAGTCGTGACGGTCGCCTTCGTCACCGGGGGCGCGTCGGGCATCGGCGCCGCCACCGCCCGCCGGCTCGCGGCCGACGGCATGCACGTCTGGGTCGCCGACCTCGACGAGGTGGGGGCCAAGGAGGTGGCGGCGTCGATCGGCGGCGACGCGGTGCGGCTCGACGTGTGCGACGCAACCGCGGTGCGCGAGGTCGTCGACGGTGTCGGCGAGATCGACGTGCTCGTCAACAACGCGGGCGGCGACCGCATGGCCTTCTTCCTCGAGACCGACGAGCGGGACTGGGACTTCGTCCTCGGCGTCAACCTTCGAGGCGTGTTCGCCTGCACCCACGCCGTCCTCCCGGGCATGCAGGAGCGGAGACGGGGCTCGATCGTCAACATCGCCAGCGAGGCGGGGCGCACCGGCGTGGTCGCGGGCAGCGTCTACTCCGCAGCCAAGGCCGGCGTCATCGGCTTCACCAAGGCCATCGCCCGCGAGGCCGCCCGGTTCGACGTGCGCTGCAACGCCATCGCCCCCGGCCCCATCGAGACGCCCATGCTCAACGGGGCGGCGGCCGACTACGGCCGGTCCGGCGCCAAGATCAAGCAGATGATGATCGACGCCACCGCCATGGGCCGCATCGGCCTTCCCGAGGAGGTTGCCGCCTCGGTCGCCTTCCTCGCGTCCGCCGACAGCGCCTACATCACCGGCCACACCCTCGCGGTCAGCGGCGGTCTGGTGATGGCCTGAGCGTTGCGGATCCGACTCGAGGTCCCGCTCGACAAGCCAGCTGACGAGGTCTTCGCCCTCGCTGCGGCCATGGTCGTGGTCTCGTCCAAGGGCGGGCGGTGGCTCGAGGGGGCCGAGCCCGTGGACAGGGACGCCCTCGTGCAGGCGCTGCAGGATGCGGACGCCAGCATCGACGGGTCACCCCCTCCGACGTCGGAGGACGAACAGGTGACACTCACGGCCGGGCGCATCGACTGGGACGGGCGCTCGGGCTCGGCGGCTGGCGAGGTCGACCAGGCCACCGTCTCCGGTGACGGATCGGTCCGCCCGGCGACCGAAGGACTGGGAAGCGTCGTCAGCGTGAACCTGAAGGTGCGCCCGCGGCGGATGGGCTGGCGCTGGCTCCTGGCGGTGAGCGGCCCGCTTCTCGGGCCGTTCGTGCGCATGATGCTCCGTCGCCAGCGCGACCAGATCGCCAAGGAGATGGCGGACATCGGGCGTATCGCCGTGCCCCACCGCGGCCGCGAGTGGCGCTTCGAGCCCGACTGACTTTCGGGCACTCCTGCCGCATCGTGGGTCGGAAGACGCCACGTTTGCGCCACCCCGGCGCGACAAAGCACACGGATGGCGGCATGGATCGTCGAACGTCTAGGAGGCCCTTCCGAAACCTGTGCAGAGAACGGCCGGTGATCGTGGGCGAATTGCCGGGTTTCCACCGGCCTATCTCTGCACAGGTTCGCCGGTCGGATGCGAATTCGGCAGCCTGATGCTCCTGTGCGGTTCGTCAGGCTGCACACAACCCCGGACGCGGCGAGGCCCCGAGTAGTCCTCAGGCCGAAACCTTCGTACTCCTCGGGACCGCACCAGTCGGCCCTTCCTTCTCTGCAGTCGAGCCGAAGCTCTTCCACTCGGTCCAGAAGGCCCTGAACCTGCTGGTCCTCGCTCGTTCTTCCTTTGCCTTCAGCTTGCGCTTCCGGCTCCGGCTTCCCGGGCGGCTTCCAACCGGTCTGGAGTCACTCTGCCTGCGGTTGCCTGTGGGGAACAAGCCCTACAACCTGAGGATTTCGCGGGGATATCTCACCCGTTTGCTGTGGATAGCGAGCAACCAGCCACAGATCACGGCCAGCGCGGAGCAGGCGATGGACATCCCTACGTTGGCGTCCGATGGGCCTCCGGCGCACACGCTGCTGTTGGAGGTGTGCCCACATCGCTGGGTGGCGTCGTTGAACAGCAGGACGAGGGCGGTGATGGTGAGCGCCACTGGTACGACGATCGCGAGGATCGTGCGCCACCACGGCGGCAGATGTATCCGGCGCGTGCGGGCGAAGGCGATGGCGTAGGCGATGCCGGGGATCCACAGGAGGGGCAGGCCCGACCACAGGATCGGTCCGACCGCGATGGCCGCGATCGCTGCAGGCAGCAGGAGCACGCGGCGGCCGGTGAGCGCTCCGGCCGCGAGTGCCAGAGGCACGAGACACACGACAGTGAGGGCGAGATTCTGAGGCCCCTGCACAGCGCGATTCTGCGCGTCGTGGGCGTTCAGGAGGATGGTGATGACGAGCGAGCAGGCGCCGCCGATCCACAGCGCGACGTCCACTGCTCGCCCCTCACCGGCCACCGGCCCGCTTCTTCGGCTTCGCCTTTGCAGGCGCAGGCTCGGGCGGGGGCAGCACCTGTAGCAGTGACTCGAGGACGGCGGCCAGCCGTTCGAAGGTGCCGAACATCTCGCGCTCCTGGTCCGAGTCGTCGTCCTCCAGGTTCAGCAGCAGCTCGAGGCCGACGTACAGGGCAGTGATGCCGAAGGCGAGGTCCTTGGCCGGCACCAGCTGGCCGTAGGCCGAGTCGCCGAGGGCGCGGACCACGGTGCGCTCCACGATCTCCATCCAGGGCTGGAAGCGCTCGCGAAGTGGTCCACGCAGGTTCGGGTCGGTGGCGGCCGCGGCCAGCATCTGCGAGAGCACGGTCATGTGGCCGTCGTCCATGTCCTCGCTGTGCAGGCGCCCGGCTTCCGCGACCAGCCCCGCCAGGCTGGACACCTGCTCGAGTCGGTCCTCGTACTTCTCGGACCGGCGGGCGCTGAGCTCGTCGACGGCCGCCAGCAGTAGCTCGTCCACGGAACCGAAGTGGTAGAAGATCAGCGCCTGGTTGAAGCCGCCCCGCCGGGCGATGGCCCGGGCGCTGGCGCCGAGGATGCCCTCGGTGTGGAGCGACTCGAGGGCGGCCTCGACGATGCGGGCTCGGGTCTCGTCGGCAGCCCGCGCCGGCCGCGGCTTGGGTCCGGTGCGCGCCATCGGCGCCGACGCTACCGCCGGTGTCGACATTGGCCGCCCTCGCATTCGTCGGGGCCGAGCAGCCGGCTGATGGTGGAGCGGCGGCTCGAGATGAGGTGGAAGAAGCGCTCGGCGAGGGGAGCGAGGGCCGGTCCCGACAGTCGGTAGGACCATTCCCGGTAGTCGCGCGTTGCCCAGAGGCAGACGAGGAACCCGGCGGCGCCCAGCCACGCCTCGCCCCGGTCGCTGACGACGACGAGCTCGGCGCCGAGCCACGGCCGCAGCACCGCCAGATCGTCCTGAGCCTCGGGCGACGCAGCAGCGAGGAACCGTACGTCGACATAGGTCGGCTGGGTCTCGAGCCAGTGCCGGCAGCGAATGCAGAGCGCGCAGTCGGCGTCGTACAGCACGAGGAGCCGGGTGGGGGACCGGAGGGCCGCGGCGACACGGCCCTCCGGGCTGAACGAGGTCGCGATCACCGTGCAGTGGCGACGTTCTTGACCCCGGGCACTTGCATCTGCGGCGCGACGGGCGGGGGCAGCACGCTGGCCGTGGCCCGACGCCTGATCCGGTAGAAGACGTACATGTTGACGAAGTGCAGACCGGCCAGAGACACCATCAGGATGCCGAGCTTGCGCACCAGCAGCTCGACCGCGACCACGGCGTCGGCCGCGGCGTTGCTCTGCAGCAGCAGGGCGGCGTAGCCGAGGTTGGCCGTGTAGAAGCCCACGACCAGCAGGTGATTCACGGCTTTGGCCAGCCTGGGATTGTCCTCGAACACGTCCTCGAGGAACACCTCGCCGTTGTGGAACAGCGTGTGGGCCAGCCACACCACCAGCCCGATGCTGATCACGCTGTAGATGACATAGATGGGGACCAGGTAGTTGTGCATGTCGCTCCCTTGTTCTTGACTTGAGCACTTGCTCAAATTATCTTGAGCATGTGCTCAATAGTCAAGCGTTGGTTCCGGTGGTGGGGCGGCCTGCGATGCACCATCGGTGGGACGACGTCACGTTCCTCCACTGGCCGTGTCCACCACAGCAGGCGCAGCGCCTGCTCCCTGTGGGGCTCGAGGTCGACACCTTCGACGGCTCGGCGTGGGTGAGCCTGGTGCCCTTCGTTTTGACGGTTCGCATCGAGGGGGTCCCCGGCACCTGGACGTTCCCGGAGACCAACGTGCGCACCTATGCCACGACGTCCGACGGTGTGCCCGCCATCTGGTTCCTCTCGCTCGACGCGGCGCGGGTGGCGGCCGTGCTCGGGGGGCGCGCCTACGGGCTGCCGTACATGTGGGCCCGCATGAGGACGAGCCGTATCGGAACCGTGCGGTCGTACCGGAGCGAGCGACGTCGGCCCCACGCGCCGGCGTCCGCCCAAGTCGTCGTCGAGGTGGGGGAGCAGTGCGACGGCGACGAGCTCGACCATTTCCTCGTCGACCGCTGGGCACTCTTCGCCGAGCGCCGCGGCCGCCTCGGCGTCACGCTCGCGACCCACGACCCGTGGCCCCTGCACAACGCTCGCGTGCTCTCGCTGTCGCAGAACCTCACGCCGGTGCCGGGTCTGCCGGCTCGCGTGCACCACAGCCCGGGGGTCGCGGTGCGCGTCGGGCGCTGGGACCTCCGATGAGGGCGTTGCGATGGGCGGGCGGCGTGCTGCTCACAATGACCACGCTGCTCTTCCTCGCCTCCATGGGCGGCGGGATGCTCTACGCGTGGTGGGTGCTGGTGCCCTTGCACTGGTGGGCGGCGCGCGACACGGGCCCCGTCGCCACCGGATGGTGGGCGTTCCTCGCCGGCGCGTCCATGGCCGAGGTCGGGATGATGCTCACCTACGTCGTGAGTGGGAACGAGCCGGCGGTGGCAGTGGTCAGCGTGCTCGTCTTCCTCGGAACGATGACGGCCTTCGTGGTGGCCCGCGCCAGGCGCCGGAGCTATCCCGCGTCGAGCTCGTGACCGGGCGGCAGGAGACCGGCGAAGGCGTCGATCGGCGTCTCCTTGTCCTCGATGACGTCGTGGATGTGTGACGCGATCGGCATCAGCACACCGTGGCGGTCGGCCAGCTCGAGCACGAGCCGGGCCGCCTTCACGCCCTCGGCCACCATGGTCATCTCACCCATGATCTCGTCGAGCTTGCGCCCCTTGCCCAGCTCCTCACCCACGTGGCGATTGCGGCTGTGCGGGCTGATGCACGTGACCATGGTGTCGCCCATGCCCGCCAGCCCCGCGAAGGTGGCAGGCTCACCGCCCATGGCCACGCCGAGCCGCGTGAGCTCGGCCAGGCCGCGGGTGATGATGGCGGCCCGGGTGTTGTCGCCCACGCCGAGGCCCTGGGCGATGCCCGAGGCGATGGCGACGACGTTTTTCAACGCGCCCCCGACCTCGCAGCCGATCACGTCGTGGTTGGTGTACAGCCGGAACACGCCGCGGCCCAGCACCTGCTGCAGCTCGCTCGCCACCGACAGGTCCTCGGTGGCGATCACGCCGGCCGCGGCGAAGCCGTTCATGATCTCGCGCGCGATGTTCGGGCCCGACAGGGCAGCGGCGGGGCGACCGGGCAGGACCTCCTTGATGATCTCGGTCATCCGCAGCAGCGAGCCCGTCTCGAAGCCCTTGGACAGGCTGACCACCGGGATCCAGGGGCGCACGTCGGGCGCCGCCTTCTCCAGCACCTCGCGGAAGCCGTGGGTGGGCACGCCGACGACGAGCAGGTCGGCCTCCGACACCGCCTCGACCAGGTCGGACGTGGCGCGCAGGCGCTCGGGGAGGGGCAGGCCCTTGAGGTAGGCCTCGTTGGTGTGCTGGGTGTTGATCTCGTCGGCGAGCTCGTCCTTGCGAGCCCACAACAGCGTGTCGTTGTGCTTCGACGCGAGCGATGCGACCGTCGACCCCCAGGACCCTGCTCCCAGCACGGTGACCTTCATGCCACGTGACAGTAGACACCGCCGAAAGCCGTTGACGCCCTGAGCGGAGTATGTGAAGGTTTTCACGAACGCCAATGCTCTGGTCCGACGTACTCATCGTCGGGGGTGGCTTCGCTGGTGTCACGGTTGCCCGCCGGCTCGAACGACTGCTGCGGGGCCGCGCCGAGCGGGTGCTGCTCGTGGCGCCGGAGAACTTCCTCACCTTCACGCCGCTGTTGCCCGAGGCCGCGTCGGGCACCCTCGAGCCCCGGCATGCGGTGGCCGCCCTCCGCCAGCTCCTCCACCGCACGACCGTGCTCACCGGTGAGGTCACCCACCTCGACGCCGGCGCCCGCTGTGCGACCGTGCGCGACCTCAACGGTGAGGACCACGAGGTCCGCTACCGCATCCTCGTCCTCGCACCCGGCGGGGTGCCCGCGCTCGTTCCAGTCCCGGGACTGGCCGAGCACGCGGTCGGCTTCAAGACGCTGCCCGACGCCATCTGGCTTCGCAACCGGCTGCTGCGCCAGCTGGAAGCGGCCGATGCCACAGCAGACGTCGAGCGCCGGCGCGAGCTGCTCACCTTCACGTTCGTCGGTGGCGGCTACGCGGGCGTCGAGGCCCTGGCCGAGCTGCAGTCGCTGGCCGAGGACGCGCTGCGCACCTATCCGGGCCTCGGCCAGGCCGACTTGCGGTGGGTGCTGGTCGAGGCGGCCGACCGACTGCTCCCGGGCCTCGACGCCCGGCTGGCCCGCTACACCGACAAGCAGCTGCGGCGTCGCGGCATCGAGGTGCACCTGTCCACGCGCATGACGAGCTGCGAGCACGCGATCGTGCGGCTGAGCGACGAGCGCGTCGCGCCGTTCCGCTCGGAGACGATCGTTTGGACGGCGGGCCAGCGGCCTCATCCGCTCGCCGCTCGTTCGGGACTGCCTGTCGACGACCGTGGCCGCGTGCTGGTGGACGACCGACTGCGTGCACAAGTCGACGACGCCTTTGCCCTCGGCGACGCTGCCT
Organism: Actinomycetota bacterium; assembly: GCA_041166245.1. Taxonomy (GTDB): domain Bacteria; phylum Actinomycetota; class Acidimicrobiia; order Acidimicrobiales; family JAFATL01; genus JBEEFP01. Next base: position 27,972 of record JBEEFQ010000282.1, read on the forward strand.
CCGTGCCCGACCCGGGTGGGGGCACGAGCCCGCCCACCGCCCAGCACGCTGTGCGCCAGGCGCGCGCATGCGCCACCAACGTGGCCGCCGCCCTCGGGGTGGGGGAGGAGGTCCACTTCGCCCACCGCACGCTCGGGCTGGCGGTGACGCTCGGCAAGCACCGGGGCACCGCGCAGGTCAAGCGCCTCACCTTCACTGGCCCGCTCGCCTGGTGGATGGGCCGCAGCTACCACCTGCTCATGCTCCCGGGCTTCGTGCGACGAGTTCGGGTCGTCCTCGACTGGACGCTGGCCTTGTTCTTCCCCCGTGACGTCTCACAGCTGGGAGGTCTGGGCTCTCCTTCTCCGCTGGAGACCGAGTGGTCTGACCACTTGACAACCTGAGGACCAGTCCCGGATACTGCCCGGATGCCTCTGCAACCCGTGCAGCGCACGTCGGTGGCCGGTGCCGTGTTCGATCAGCTCTCCGACGAGATCGTGTCGGGACGGCTGGCGCCGGGCGAGGCTCTGCCCCCTGAACGAGAGCTCACCGAGCGGTTGGGCGTGAACCGTCAGGCAGTGCGCGAGGCGTTGCAGCGCCTCGATCAGTTGGGCTTGGTCGAGATTCGCCACGGCGGTTCGACGCGGGTGCTCGACTTCCGCCGAGTGGGCGGGCCCGAGCTGCTCGTGCTCCTGCTCCTCGGTGAGAACGGCACCCTCGACGCCGGGGTCGTGCGCTCGATCTTCGAGCTGCGGGCCGCGGTCGCGGCCGACGCCGCCCGTCTGTGCGCAGCCCGTGCGGTGCCGGGGACGGTGCAGGCGCTCGAGGACGCGGCCGACGCGATCGCAGCCGCGCCGACGCCGCTCGATGCCCTCGGCGCCAGCGAGCGATTCTGGGGCTTGGTCATCGAGGGTGCCGACAACGTCGCCTACCGGTTGCTCCACAACAGCCAGGAACGGATCTACGAGCCCATCCGCGACCAGGTCGCGTCGCTCATCGCCGACGAGCTCGACGACGGGGCCGGGCACCGCAGGGTGGCGGTCGCGATCGCCAAGGGCCAGGAGCGGGCGGCCGAGGTCGCCGCCCGCAAGGTGCTCGCCCGCGGCACGGAGGCGGTCGTGGCCGCCATGGCGGAATCCGCATGACGCTGCTCGCCGCGTTCCGTGAGTTCGTCCGCCATCCCAGCGCCCGGCTGCTGCTGGCGCTCTCGGCCGGCTCGTCGCTGGTGCGTGTCGGCCTGGGCCGCTGGACAGCGTGGGACGCGCTGATCCCACTCATCATCCTCGCCCTCGAGCCGTTCACGGAGTGGGTCATCCACGTCGTGCTCCTGCACTGGAAGCCCCGCCAGGTGGGCGGTCGAAGCATCGATCCCCTCATCGCCCGCAAGCACCGGGCCCACCACCGCGATCCCAAGGACGCGGAGCTGGTCTTCGTCCCCATGCAGGTGCTGGTGACAGCCGTGACGGTCGGCGCCGTCCTGTACCTCGTCCTGCTGCCGACGCTTCGGCTCGGGGTGACGGCCATGGCCGCGGCGTACACGATGTTCCTCGTCTACGAGTGGGTCCACTTCCTCATCCATTCGACGTACCGGCCCAAGACGCGGCTCTACCGCTACGTGTGGCGGGCCCACCGCCTGCACCACTACCGCAACGAGCGCTACTGGTTCGGCGTGACCCTCCACATGGCCGACCACCTGCTCGGGACGTTCCCGGAGAAGGACGAGGTGCCCGCGTCCGACACGGCCCGCACCCTCGGCGTGGCAGAAACCGTTCGGTAGTAGGCAGTCTCGGGTCTCGCCGAGCAGCGCGTCTGCCTGCACGATGCGGGCATGGATCGAGCCGAGCTGATCACCAAGTACGCCGACGGCGCCGCCCAGGTGGCGGCCGCGCTCGATGGCATCACCGACGCCGAGCTCGACCGTCGTCCCGCGCCGGGGGAGTGGTCGGCGCGCGAGATCGTGCACCACCTGGCCGACAGCGAGACCAACAGCTACATCCGCCTGCGCCGTCTCTTGGCCGAAGACGCACCCGCCATCGTCGGCTACGACCAGGACGGCTGGGCGCGCCAGCTCGCGTACGACCGCCGCGCCATCGAGCCGTCCCTCGCGGTCTTCAGCGCGGTGCGGGCGTCGAGCAGCGAGCTGCTCTTGGCGGTCGACGAGGACGCGTTCGCGCGCGCCGGCACCCACGACGAGCACGGCACCTACTCCGTCGCAACCTGGCTCGACCTCTACGCGGTCCACGCCCACGACCACGCCGACCAGATCCGGCAGGCGCGGGGACGTTCGTAGAAATTCTTCGAGAAATCCCTTGCGCTGCAAGGCTCATGTGGTACACTCGAACATACATTCGGGACGGCGGCCCCCTCGGTTCCTCCTTGTGCAGGAGACACGGCTGGGATGTGCGAGACACTCGCAGAGGTGCGGTTGGCGGCAGAGGTGTTGGGCTCCCGCTTCGACGCGCGTCTGCTGTCCGCTGCTGACGCGTCGCGGATGCTGACCGACGCCACCGCGCTGAAGAACATCGCGGCCACGATCGAGACGATGCTCGCCGATCGGGTGACGGAATGCGGCCGGTGGCGGGGCGATGGCTCGAAATCGCCTGCCGACTACATCGCCAAGCGCACGGGTGTGTCGGTCGGTCAGGCCGCCGACACCCTCAAGAGGGCCGAGCAGCTACGCGAGCTGCCGGCGGTGTCCGAGGCTGCTCGCCGCGGCGAGCTGTCGCCGCAGCAGGCCTCGGCGGTGGCCTCCGCTGCGTCGGTGGCCCCGGCCGAGCAGGGCCGGCTGCTGAGCGAGGCCAAGAGGCTGCCCCTCAAGGACCTGAAGGACGAGTGCGGCCGCACCCGCGCCGCCCACACCGACGCCGAGGCCCAGCGCCGCCGCATCCGCGACGAGCGCTACTGCTCGACCTGGAATGACCCCGACGGCTCGGGGCATCTCCATGCCAGGGGCCCGGCCGAGGACATCGCAGCCATGGCCGCTCGCATCAACGCCGAGCGCGACCGCATCTTCGAGACCGCCCGCAAGGACGGCCGCCAGGAATCACCCGCGGCCTATGCCTTCGACGCCCTGAAGGCCATCTGCACCGGCGAGGCTGAGTCGGGCAAGGTCGACGCCAAGGTCATCTGGCGGGTCGACCTCGAGGCGTTCCTGCGGGGTTATGCCACCGACGGCGAGACCTGCGACGTGGCCGGCTGTCCCGTAGCCGTCTCCGCCGTCGAGGACCTGCTCGCGAGCGGCAGCCCGTTCCTGGCTGCGGTCATCACCAAGGGCGAGGCCATCACCGGCGTGCTGCACTTCGGCCGGGCTCCGACCACCAAGCAGCAGACCGGCCTCGAGTGGCTGTACCCGACCTGCGCAGCCGAGGGCTGCAGCCAGTCGGCGCGCCTGCAGCGCGACCACCGCGAGGACTGGGCCAAGACCAAGACCACGATCTTCGATCTGCTCGACCTGCTGTGCCCGTTCCACCACGGCCTCAAGACCACCAAGGGCTGGGGCCTGGTCACCGGCCGAGGCAAACGGGCCTTCGTCCCGCCGGAGGACGAACGCCACCCCCAACACTCCCCACCCGACGCCGCGTAGGCGCGGTGTAGCGAGGCGGTGCAACCAACCCCCGAGAGGGGTTGTGCCGGCGCGGGCCCGGAGCCTGGCGGTAACGCTCCAGTCCCGGCACGATGCGTGCGTGGGAACACGACCTGAGAAGCCCGATTGGGAATCAATCCGGGACGTTCTCGTCGAGATGAAGGCAACGCTCGAAGCCGCCGGTGACCACGGCAGCCGACATATTGCGAGTCTGCTTCAAGTGTTGGACGCCGGCGATCCGAAGATCGCTCAGCGTCTCGCCAGCGGCGACATGTGGAACCACATGGGGTCCTTCTTCGATAACGCAATCTCGGACCCTCGATTTGACCGTGAGTACCGAGCGGAGCAACTGCGACTCGCCAAGCTGCTCGAAGAGGGTGGCATCGCATCCGACGACTCGAACGCGTGGCGCAGGATATTGCTGCGATGGAAGCGGCGCGGGCTGTAGGCCACGCAGCTGCGCATCCTGAGTGGCTGACAGAAGGCACCGCGTCCGGCACTATTTGTTGGGTGGGGATGCGCTTGGCCGTGATAGTGGCGGTGTCGATTGCGATGGCAACGGGCTGTCGGGCCGACCGCTCAGGTGGCAACGCGGACGCCACAGGTACGACGACAGTGGGTACAACTGCGCTCCCGCCGGACTCGACAGGCGACATCGACGGCGACGGTTTGGCCGACCGTGCTTGGGTCGTGGATACGAGTGCCAACGGGAGCTACAGCGCCCGGCTCGACGCCGAACTCACCAGGTTTGGCTCGCGCTCGACCGGCATCCACCGGAGTCTGACATTGCCGGAATTTGCTGGTGTGACAGACGTAAATGGTGATGGTCGCGGCGAGGTGTTGGTCGAGATCACACGCGAGGACGAGGGCGTCGACTTCATCGTGGTCGAACTCGTCGATGAGCGGCTGATCCAGGTAGATCACGGCGACGCACCCTTCTTCCTCGGTGTTAGTCGAATTGAACGACCTGATGGGTCGATCCATGCAACAGGGTTCGAGTGCAAGGAAGTGGCGTCTGACTCACCCGGCCAAGAGGTCATTCATCGGTCATCGGAGCAGCAGCCAGGTGAGTCGGCCCGCGGCAGAGAGTGGGTGTTCTCCGTTCGGGCGGGGCTCGCGGAACAACTGACCGCCACTGAAGAGAGCTTCGATCAGTCAGACCAGGATCGTTCCGCCAAATTCAGCACCGGCATATGCGGAGGCAGGGAGTTCCGCTGAGTTCGGTGCCGGATGAGGCCGCGTACCGCTCCGGAGCGGCTGACAGGTAGCGGTCCGTCCGGCAAGATGCGCTCGTGGCCCGGCCGATGGATTCCGTACGCGAGCGGGTGAGCGCCATCGACTCCGTTTGGGAGGGCGCCTCGCAGTTCGGCCACGCCGAGGCGTACTGGGTGAATGGCGTAGAGGTCGGAGACATCGAAGGCCAAGGCGTCTTCGAAGTCCGCCTGACGAAGCCGATCATTCGCGAGATGCGTCCGATGTTGAAGGCGAACGACGCTGTTCGACTTCGGCCAAGCGCCTCGGACTGGCTCGAGGTCGTGATTGACTCCCAAGACGATGCCGACCTCGCCGTGTCGTTGTTTGCGCGGGCAGTCGCTGCACACCGCCCCGCCGATGGCAGGACTGATCGGCTTCCGCCGGACGACCGGAGTCTGCGTCGTCGGCGGAGACTCCACTAGCGACGACGCGCTCAAAGGTGCCAGATGGAGAGCACCTGGTCGGTCAGGCGACGATCTCGCTGGTCTGCAGCACGGGGGCGATGGACGTGTAATTGGCGACGTCGGCGAGGACCGCGCCGGTTCCTTCTGAACCCATGGCCGCCTGCACGGCCTCCAGGGATTCGAACTTGAAGTGCACGGCGGCGACGTAGGGGCCGTCGAGACCCTTGTCGATGTCCGCCCCGTCCAAGCCCCAGGCCTTGACGGCGAGCGGCACGTGCTTCTCGCGGTAATAGTCGTGATCGAAGGTCGCGCCTTCGGTCGTGGGGTAGTAGACGCTGAGCCGGATCATGGCGTTGTTCTAGCCGCTCCTCACGCGGTTGACACCGCCGTCGCCCGTGGTGACCCGGAGGACGGTGCCGACCAGCTCCTCCTTCTCGGCGCGTGCCAGCAGGTCGGCGTCCTCGGAGCGGGCGTAGGTGCGCGAGCCATCCCCCACGTCGAGGATGAACAGGCCGGACTGCGGGCCGCCGTCGCGGCCGTGGGCGACCGTGTAGGTGGCGACGGTTGCGTCACCGGAGAAGGTGTCCGTGATGGGCGTGCGTTCCGGCTCGGGAAGCGAGGCGGGCGGACCGACGGGCCCGGGCGTCGTGGAGTACACCGCGTAGCAGTGCTTCTGCATGTGCATGCCGACGCCGCTGACGAGGCCGAGCGATCCTGGGTCGCCCCGCAGCACTTCGGTCATGGCTGCGATCGAGTGCGTCATGTAGTCGCTGCCCGCGCCGCCCGAGAAAGGGAGCCCACCGGTGACGGTGAAGGGCGCGCGGCCGTCGTCGGCCGCCAGGCCCAGCGAGTCGAGGGCCACGTTCACCGACGAGGCGAAGCAGCTGTAGAGGTCGATGTGGCCGACGTCGTCCATGCCGACACCGGCCCGTCGCAGCGCGTCCGCCGACGCAGCCCGCATGGCGGGGGAGGCCGACAGGTCGGGGTGCTCGGCGACGTACGCAGGATCGGTGGCGTACGACCACCCCCGCAGGTACACGCGCCGCTCAGCCGGGATGCCGAGGGCGTCGGCCTTGGCGTGCGTCGCCATCAGCAACGCACCTGACATGTCGACGTCCATGATCGAGACCATGTACTTCGTGTACGGGTAGCCGACCATGCGGTTGTCGGGCGTGGCGGTCATGAGCTCGCCCGCACCGCGTTCGACGGGGAACCATGCGTAGGGGTTGGCCGCGGCCACCTTCGTCATCGGGGCCAGGAGCTCGCCCAGCTGCTCGCGGTATGCGTCGGGCTCGACGCCGAGCCGAGCGCGGCGGGCCACATCGAAGAGCGGGAAGGTGAGCCACGCTTCGAAGACCTGATGGGCCAGCTCGGCGGGATGGAAGGGGTCCTCGAACGGGAACGTCGGGTTCCCGGGATGGCGGTGGCTCCACTGGGGCTTCTCGCCCGCCTTCTTGAGCACACGGCGGGTGGCGAGGGCTTCGGCGCCCACGACGAGGGCGAGGTCTGAGCGGCCCGCGAGCATGGCGTCGCCCACCTTGTCGACGAGCACCTGGGGCGTGGTGCCCCCGATGCCCGAGTAGAACGGGTCACCGGGTGCGGCGCCGAGCCGAGCTGCGAGGCGGCCCGCGGGATCGTCGTACTGCCAGCTCTGGGTGTAGACGACCTGGAGGCTGTCGATGCCTTCGAGCGCGGCAGGCACGCCGGCGTCGTCCGCCGCGGCGCGGGCCACCCGTTCCCACATGTCGAGGGGCTCGGGCGCGCCGTCGCGGAAGGTCTCCTGGGAGACACCGATGATGCAGGGGCTGCTCGGGTCGACGGCCATGGGCCGTCAAGTTATTGCTCGCGGTAGATATTCACCGTCTCGTCGAGCCCGAGGGTGGCCGGGTCCTTCCGTCCGGTGGCGACGAGGACGAACTCGAGCGGGTCGCCGGTGATGCGCGGACCGCCGCCGCCCGAGACCTTGAACTCCTCCATGCCGTCGACCGCAACGGTGGCCGGACCCCACGCGTCGCGGGTGAGGATGTCGACGATGTGCGATACCGACGCCCGCAACCCGGGGCTCACAGTCGGCTTCTGACCCAGGGCGGCCCGGATGTCCTCGCCGTGGAGGTAGGCGTCGTACCAGAGGGCCTCGGTGCCTTCGGCTACTGACACGGCCAGGCCACCGGGGGCCGGTCCGTTCCACGACTCGTCGTCGAACGCGGCCAGGAGGTCGGTGCCGACCTTCATGACCTGCTCCATCTCGTCGGCCAGCTCGTCGCCTGAACGCCCCTTGCGCTCGTCGACCTCGCGCTGGGTCACCTCGGGCGTGCCGAGGCCTTCGAACTTCCCGGCGGTGATGTCGGCCATGGTGCCGATCACGTGGGCGCCCACGTCACCCACGGTCCAGCCTTCGCAGCGGGTGGGACGGGTCAGCTGCTCGGCGTTGAGGGAGCGCAGCAGCTCCCCGAATCGCTGGTACTCGGTGACCAGCCCGGACGTGATCTCTTCGCGCGGCAGCGGCACGCTGACCTCCCTGAAGTTCCATGCGGACAGCATGTATCTTGCTCACACCAGTCGAGCGAAAGCAATGCGACAGGCGTCACGCCGTCACACCTCGCGCCACGGCAACTCGACGGGCTCCGCCGGCCGCCGATCCAGCACGAGGTCGCGGACGAGCGGGCCCAGACCGTCGGGGAGGATGATCTCCTCGGCGCCGTCGATGTCGTCGCTGCTCCACCACCGCCAGTCGCAGTGCAGCTCCCGCTCGAGTTCGGACCACTCCGAGTCGTCGGGCTCGAAGGCGGCGGTGCGAAACGCGAAAAGCCAGTCGACCGAGTACAGCGGCAGGCCCCTGAACGACCACGCACCTCGGCACACCGCCACGGGGGCGCCCAGCGCGGCGGGCGCGACGACAACGCCGGTCTCCTCGCGCAGCTCGCGGGCGGCCGCTACCGCGAGGTCCTCGCCCCGCTCGACGCCTCCGCCGGGCGTGATCCAGACCGGCGGCTTGTCCTCCTGCGGGTCGACGATCCGGAAGAGCAGCACGCGACCTGCGTCGTCGAGCAGGACCACTCGGGCCGACGGACGGTCGGTGCGCGCAGCCGTCACTGCTTCCGGGGCGCGGTGAGCAGCCGGTCAAGCACCTGCTCCACGGTGCGGCCCACCTCGGCGCGCGCCGTCTTCGGCTTGTCCGCGGTGGCGACGAGCAGGGCCGCCTCGTTGAGGGCGCCGAGCAGCATGTGGGCCAGCGGCGAGGTGGGGCCGGGCTCCACCAGACCGGCGTCCATGACGGCCTGCACGCCATGGGTCAGCAGCGCGAGCCCGTAGCGCTCGTCGATCTCCCGCCACTGGTCCCAGCCGAGGACGGCCGGCGCCTCCAGCAGCACGATGCGCCGCACCGACGGGTCGAGGCATGCGTCGAGGAAGGCGAGGCAGCCGAGCCGCAGCTCGGCGGCGGCGTCGGCCCCCTGCATCGCGACGGTCGCCACCTTTGTCGTCATCTCCTCTTCGAGCTCCTCGACGACGGCGCGGAACAGCGCTTCCTTGCTGACGAAGTGGTGGTACAGCGCACCGCGGGTGACGCCCGCGGCGGCGGCGATCTCCTCGCGGCCCGTCGCCGCGTAGCCGTTCTCGGTGAACAGGCGACGCGCTGCCGTCATGAGCGCGGCGCGCGTCGTCCCCGACCGCTCGGCCTGGGTACGACGGGGCGTCAGCGACCCTTCCACACCGGCGGACGCTTCTCCGCGAACGCCTTCGGGCCTTCCTTGGCGTCCTCGGTCATGAAGACTTGCGACGCCAGTTCCTGCTCGATGTCGTAGGCCTCCTTGAGGCTCGACGCGGCCAGGCCCCGCATCACGCTCTCCTTGGTGGCCTGCACGGCCAGCGGCGCGTTGGCCGTGATGCGATGCGCCCAGTCGCGCGCCTTGTCCATCAGCTCACCTGGGTCGACGATCTCGTTCACGAGCCCGAGCTCGAGGGCGCGCTCTGCTGGGAAGCGCTCCGCCGTCAGCAGGAACTCCATGGCGGCCGGGAAGGCGAGCTGGCGGGGGAGGCGCACGGTGGTGCCGCCGCCCGCGAACAGGCCGCGCTTGGGCTCCATGACGCCGAAGCTGGCGTTGGTGGCGGCCACCCGGATGTCGATGCCGCCCAGCATCTCCATGCCGCCTGCGACGCAGTGGCCGTTCACCGCGGCGATGATCGGCTTGTAGATCTTCACGTTGCGGAGGACGGCGAAGGTGGAGTCCCGCAGCGACACGCCGCCCAGCTCCTCCACCTCGCCGGCCGCGATCTTCTTCTGCAGCTCGGTGACCTGGGGGATGAACGACTTCAGGTCGGCGCCCACGCAGAACGTGTCGTCGACACCGGTGATGATCGCGACCCAAGCATCCTCTTGGTCCTTGAACCGCCGCCACGCCTCGGCGAGCTCGTGGAAGTGCGGAAGGTCGAGGGCGTTGCGCGTCTCGGGGCGGTCGATGGTGATGAGGGCGACGTGGTCGTCGCCCAGCTCGTAGTGGATCGGCACGGGCCGGAGACTACGTGGCGCTCACCACTCGGTGTCAGCCGCGGGCGCGGGGGCCGGGCTGTGCCGACGCGTGCACGAAGCACAGCGTCTCGGCGTTGTACCGCGAGAGCTTGGTGTTGCACGAGGGATGGCCGCACGTACGGTCGGCGGCGAACGTCTTCGGCGCCTTGCCCCTCGAGGAGCTGGTGACTGCGGTGGAGCGCACGGAAGCCGTCCCTTTTCCAGGGGATGCCGGCATCTCCGAATCCGCTAGGACCACCATGATCCCACACGGAGCGGGCCAATCAGCACTTTCGGCGAGATCAGCCTCGTTTGTCGAGGCCCATGGGGTTGGGGAACGGCACCGCGCCCGACGCACTGATACGCGCCAGCGGGTCTTGGAGCAGCGAAGCCAAGCGCTCGCATCCGTTGGCACCGAGAGCGTTCCACGGCGCCATGGCCAGCTCGTCGGTGCGGTCCTCGACAGCGTCGGAGACGGCGCGGCCCGCGTCGGTGAACGCGCCATCACCGTCGAGCCAGCCGCGCGTCCGCAGCCGATCGAGCGCGGCGCCCCAGTCCTCCTCGGACCAATGCCGGGACGTCCGCAGCACTTCAGCGGGGACGGCGCCGCGCGCCGCGAGCAGCAGGTGGCACTCGGGCGCGCCGACGTCGGCGCCGACGAGCGCGGCGACGTGACCGTCGCCCCGCCACTCCCGTAGCGCGGTGATGGCCTGCCACAGCACGAGGTGGGGCTCGTCGGCCAGCGCGACCTCGGCGTGGGCCGCACCGAGCGGACGCCCCTGGGGCCGAGCCGCGCACGCCTCGACGGCGCGCGCCGCCAGCTCAGCCGCCTCTGCCACCTCGGCGGACTCCAGCATCTCGTCACCGCACATGCGGCGCAGGGCGCGGTCGGCGGCTCGCAGACGGGCCTCCAGCAGCTCGGTGGGCAGGGCCAGTCGCCATGCGTCGGGGATGGCACGGGCGACCATTCGGGGGTTGAAGTTGTAGAAGGTGGCGGTGACGACGGGCGCGTCGGCCGGGCCCATTGCCGCGGCGCGGGACGCGAAGTAGCCCATCCAGAAGCCCTTCATGCCGGCGGCGTCGAGCTCCTCGCGGGCTTCGGGCGCGAAGTAGACGAGGGCGTGGTACGGCTCGGTGAGACGCCACATGCGGCGGGCCGGGTGCAGGGGCATCATGCGTCCTTGGGCAGGCCGAGCAGCCGCTCGGCGATGACGTTGCGCTGGATCTCGCTCGTGCCGCCGGCGATGGTGAGACAGCGGCTGAACAGCAGGCCGGTCAGCCACGCATCGGCCCGGCCGTCGCCCGTCGTCGCGCCGGGCCCGAGCAGCGACAGGCCGGTCTCCTGCACGCGCTGCTCGTGTTCGACGCCGACCAGCTTGCGTACGCTCGACTCCGGTCCCGGGTCTGCGCCCGCCAGCGAGCGCAATGTGGCCCGCAGCCCCATCACCGCCAGTCCGTGGGACTCGGCCAGCAGCCTGCCCACCTCCGACAGCACGGCGGCGTCGTCGTCGAGGCCCGCCTCCCGCACGAGGTCGAGCACCGAGCGCACGCCTGGACCCATGGAGGAGCCCGCGCCCATCGACACCCGTTCGTTGGCAAGCGTCGTGCGGCTGACGGCCCAGCCGTCGTCCACCGCGCCGACGACGCACTCGTCGGGGACGAACACGTCGTTGAGGAAGACCTCGTTGAACATGGTCATGCCCGTGAGCTCGCGCAAGGGCCGGATGTCGATGCCGTCGCCCGCCATCTCGACGAGGAAGCAGGTGATGCCTTCGTGCTTGGGCACGTCGGGGTTGGTGCGGGCCAGGCAGATCCCCCACTGCGCCTCCCGGGCCATTGACGTCCACACCTTCTGCCCGGTCAGCAGCCAGCCGCCGTCGGTGCGCGCCGCCTTGGTGGACAGCGCGGCCAGGTCGGACCCCGCGCCGGGTTCGCTGAACAGCTGGCACCACGCCATCTCGCCGCGCAGCGTCGGACCGACGAAGCGCTCCTGCTGGTCGGCGGTGCCGTGCACGATCAGCGTGGGCAGCACCCACGCGCCGACCTGCAGATGGGGTCGACGGAGGCGCACGCGCTTGAGCTCCTCGTCGATGACCAGCTGCTCGACGGGCCCCGCGTCGCGTCCCCACGGCGGGGGCCAGTGCGGGACGAGCCAGCCGCCGTCGGCCAGCGCCGACCGCTGGGCAGAGGCGTCGAGGTCGGCGATGGCGTCGGCCGCGGCCGCGGCGTCGGCGCGATGCTGCTCCGCTTCCGCTGGGAGCTCGACCTGCAGGTTGCGCTTGGCGCCGGCCAGGGCGAGGCGGGCGACAGCGGATTCGCGTGAGGCGGCCGAGCCGAGGAGCTGACGCACGGCCAGCGCACGCTTCAGGTACAGGTGGGCGTCGTGTTCCCAGGTGAAGCCGATGCCGCCGAGCACCTGGATGCAGTCCTTGGCACAGTGCCACGCGATCTCGGGGACGAGGGCGGCAGCCGCCGCTGACGCAAGGGGACCGCCGTCGTCGTCAGCCGCGGCCTGGGCCGCATCCCACGCCAGAGCGCGGG
>JBEEFQ010000283.1:0-7128 GCA_041166245.1 Actinomycetota bacterium
CCCAGCCCGGCGACGACGACTACGACCCCTCGGTCACCAACAACCCCCAGGAGCTGTTCGGCGTCAAGGGGGCGTCCACCAACCGGGCGTGGGAGATCACCACGGGCAGGCCCGACACCGTCATCGCCGTCACCGACTCGGGCATTCGCTGGGACGAGGACCGCGCCAACCTCGTCAACAAGTACTTCCTCAACCGCGGCGAGCTGCCCGTCCCCGGGGGCACGTCGAAGGGTGGATCGTTCCAGAGCTACGACGTCAACCACGACGGCGTGTTCAACGTGAAGGACTACGCGGCCGACGGCCGTGTCGCCGACTTCGGTGACGACGACAACGACTTCGTCGACCCGTCCGATCTCATCCGCACCTTCAGCGACACCGTCGATGACGACGGCAACGGTTATGTCGACGACGTCTCCGGGTGGGACTTCTTCGAGGACGACAACGACCCCAACGACGACGTGGACTACGGCCACGGCACGGGCGAGTCGGAGGACTCCGCAGGCGAGACGGAGATCAACATCGACCCGCAGTGCCCCAACTGCATGCTGATGGAGATGCGCGTGGGCGACTCGTTCGTCGCCGACGTCAATCATTTCGCCGAGGCGGCGATCTACGCGACGGACAACGGCGCCAGCGTCATCCAGAGCGCGCTGGGCACGCTCAACAACACCGGCTTCGCCCAGGACGCGGCCGACTACGCCTACGAGCGCGGCGTGCTGTTCATGGCCTCGCAGGCCGACGAGTCGGCCGGGCACCACAACTTCCCGTCCGCGCTCAACCACACCCTGCTGGCCAACTCGGTGACGCCGATGCCCGACGAGTTCCTGCCCAAGACGTACCTGGCGTTCAACGGGTGCACGAACTTCGGCGGCTACAGCTGGATCACGGTGGCGTCGACCTCGTGCTCTTCGGACGCCATCGGCCAGTCGAGCGGGATCGCGGGGCTCATCTATTCGGCGGCGCGCAACGCGGTCGACGACGGCGTCATCGACCCGGACGCGTCGGGCAAGCCCCTCTCGGCCGAGGAGGCCAAGCAGATCTTCCGGCTGGCGGCCGACGACATCGACTTCGCCTCCGCCGACGCGCCGGGCGGGGCCAACAACTTCTATTACGCGTCGCCGCCGCCGGCCCCTGTGCCGCCCACCCCGCCCGGCCCCTTGCTGCCCGCATCCCAACGGTTCGTCACCGCTCCGGGCTGGGACCAGATCACCGGATGGGGTCGCATCAACGCCGACACCGCGGTGCGGATGGTCGCGGCCGGGCACATCCCGCCCGAGGCCGACGTCGTCGCGCCCCGCTGGTGGGAGTCGCTCGGCACCAGCGGACAGGTCGACGTGGTGGGCCGGGTGGCTGCGCCCCGGGCCGGCTCCTACACCTACGAGGTGCGCTACGCGCCGGGCGTGCAGCCGCCCCGCTCGCTCACCGACGCCGAGCAGTGGACGACGGTCGCAACGGGGGGCGGCAGCGCGCCCAAGGACGGCGTGCTCGGCACGCTCGACCTGGCCGAGGTACGGGCCGCGGTCGAAGCCGCCCCCGAGGTCTACAACGCGGTCGACGACCCCACGTCGCCCGATCACCCGGAGAAGGACGCCTTCCGGGTGCAGGTCGTGGTGAAGGACGACGACCCCGACACGGATGACGCCATCGAGCAGCGCCAGTACTTCAGCGTGCCCCGGCAGGGACTGCTGCCCGGCTTCCCGCGCTTCCTCGACGCCGACGGCGCCAGCTCACCAGCGTTCGACGACCTTGACGGCGACGGGGTCGACGAGCTGATCGTCGGCGACGGCAACGGCTACGTCCACGCCATGAAGGCCGACGGCTCCGAGGCTGCGGGCTGGCCCGTGCACACCAGCCCGCTCAACCTGCCGACGACGGACAACCCCATCTTCGAGCACCGCTATTCGGCCCTCCTGCTCGGTGCGCCCGTGGTCGCTGACATCGACGACGACGGCTGGGCCGAGGTCTCTGTCGCCGACACGTCGGGCAACCTCCACGTGTTCGACCACGACGGCAAACCCCGCGCCGGGTTCCCAGTCCGCGGCATCCCGGCCTACAGCGAGGAGCCCGGATGCCAGGCCGGCGGCAAGCCCGCATGCGACGACTACCGAGCGGCCGACGTGCGCGACGAGATCAACACCGTCTACCGGTCCTTCACGGCCATGCCGGCGGCCGGCGACCTCGACCAGGACACACCGGGCCTCGAACTGGTGGCGGGCTCCAACGACGGCCACGTCTACGCGTGGCACGCCGACGGGTCGCCGGTCGCAGGCTGGCCCGTGCTGTTGCGCGACCCGGCCAAGGTGCAGGCCGTCGATCCCGTGAGCCACAAGGTCACGTTCAAGGGCGACGCCAACGTGCGGTTCGGGCGCAAAGTGGTGAGCACACCGACGCTCGCCGACCTCGACGGCGACGGCACCCTCGAGGTCGTCAGCAACGTCAACGAGGAGTACGAGGAACCGCCCAACGCGTCGGCGCTGTCACAGCCCGCCCTCGAGGTCCTCGCCGCGGTCAACCCGCCGGGCAACACGCGCGTGTACGCGATGCACGCGGACGGCACCGCCCACGCCGCCACCGCCGAGCAGCAGGCCACTGCCCACCCCGACGACCAGGCCTACGTCGCGGGCTGGCCCGTCCCGATCGCCATGCTCGTGCTCGAGCTCCTGCCCTACGTGGGCGAGGGCTCGAACGCGGCACCGGTCGTCGCCGACATCGACGGCGATGGCGAAGCCGAGGTCGGCACCGCGTCCATCGCGGGCCCGCCCTATCTGCTCAACGCCGATGGGTCGAGCACGCTCGGCGACGGCCCCGACGGGAAGTACCTGACCCTGGCCAGCACGCCGCTCCCTCCGAAGGACGCGCCGTCCTTCGCGTCGCTCGGAGGCGGGGTATTCGGCCGGGTCGGTGGGGGCGACGTCGGCTTCGCCATGGGCGCGACCGGCCTGAAGAGGCTCCTGGACGTGGTGCTGCCCGAGCAGCAGCTGGGGACCGAGGATCACATCAGCGTCTGGGACACCGCCACCGGCGAGTACCAGGCCGGGTTCCCGGCGCTCATGAACGACCTCATGTTCTTCAACACACCGGCCGTGGCCGACGTGAGCGGCGACGGGAACGCCGAGGTCCTCCAGTCCTCGGCCATGTACGACATGCGCGCCTACGGCACTGCTGGCCAGGCCCCCGCAACATGGCCCAAGTTCACCGGTGGCTGGTCGGTTGTCACGCCCGCGGTGGGTGACCTCGACGGTGACGGCACGCTCGACGTGGCGACGCTCACGCGCGAGGGGAACCTGTTCGTGTGGGGGACCGCGGGCGACGCGTGTCAGACCGCCGAGTGGCCCAAGTACCAGCACGACCTGCGCAACACCGGCGACTACCGCACCGACGGGAAGCGGCCTGGCGTCCTGCGCGACGTGCGCCTCGAGGGCTCGACCCTGCGATTCACCACGTCCGGCAGCGACGGGCGGTGCGGCCGGGCCGACGCCTTCGTGGTCACCGTGAACGGCGTGGCCGTCGACGTCGCCGCCCTCCCCGGCGCGCCGGGCACCGCCACGTCGATCGAGTTGCCGGGCATCGGTCCTGGCTCCATCGTCGCCGCGCAGACCGCCGATGAGGCCGGCAACCTGTCGATCCCGGTGCGCGTGCTGGCGGCTGGCGCGGTCGCCCCCGCTCCGGCCGGCGAGACCGAGTCGCGCGGGGTGCTTCCGACCACGGGAGCCCAGGACCTCACGGGCCTGCTCGTGCTGGCCGCGGCCCTCGCACTTGCTGTCGTGCGCCGTCGCAGCGTTGACCTACCCGGCTAGAAGCCGGCGGTGGCCCACGTGCGGGCCGACTGGTGGCCCTTCACCGAGGTGATGTACCCGTTGGCCGCGTTGCTGTGCCAGTCGCCCGAGTACCAGGCGCCCACCGCGCCCCACAGGTCGCCAGCCGCGTACCTCGTGCCGTTGTAGGAGTAGTCGACCATCCAGCCCGCGCAGCCCTCGAAGTAGTGGCGCACCATGCCGGCGTAGTAGTCGGCGTTGAACGCGGTCGAGGTCTTCGACATCGGATAGGTGCCACCGTGCCAGGCGCTCACGTTCTTGATCTGGAACAAGCCGAAGCTCATGCCGGCGTCGCCGACGGCGTCCATGCGCCACCACGACTCGGTCACCGCCGCGGCGCGGAGGGTCTCCTCGGGCAGGCCCCACTTCCAGGCCGCCCACTGGATGATCTCGTCGGTGGTGCCGGTGAACTTGCCCGTGACCTTGCGGCGCAGGCTGTCGCACGATCCCCACTGACCGGTGAAGCCGTTGAACGTCGCCAGCTGGGTGGATGTGGGCACCGTCGAGTTGGCCACCTTGTTCACCAGCCGGGGCTCCCACGTGGATCGCCGCACCCGCGCGGCCGCGTCGGCGTCGGTGAGGATGGCGGAGCCGACCGGACGCAGGACCGACGTGGCGCCCGAGGGCGCGGTCGTCGTGGTGGTCGGCTTGACCGTGGTCGTCGTCGTCACCTTGACCGTAGTGGTGGTCGGCTTGACCGTGGTCGTGGTCGTCCGCGACCGCTTGCCGGCGAACGCCGACTCCCCGGGCGCCGCCAGCACGAACGCCACCACCGCCATGACCACGAGACCCATCGATATCCGCCGCATCGCTGTCTTTCGGCTCACATCGGACACCGCTGAATGGGCGCAGCGACCATTTCCCCGCGCCGAAGGGGCTAGTCCGTGCGCGGCGGATGGCAGCGGCGCCCATAAGCTGCATCCGTGGCGGACAGCGAGGGGCGGGAGATCGACGTTCGGCGCTATCTCATGGCCCTCCGCCGGCGCTGGCCGGTGGTCGCCATCACCACAGGCGTGCTCGTCGCCGTTGCCGTGACCATCTCGCTCCTGCAGGACAAGGTGTACGAGGCCGAGGCGCGGGTCATCGTGCAGCCCCGTTCCTCCGACACCGTGTTCCAGCAGCAGACGGGCCCGGGTGTCGACCCCGAGCTGGCGCTGCAGACCGAGATCCAGGTCCTGAAGAGCCCACAGGTGCGGGCCGCGGTCCGCCGCCAGCTCGGGCCCGTGCCCAAGGTCAGGTCAGGCCGGGTGGGGGAGACCCTCATCATCTCGGTCGCGGCGCGCGATGCCGACCCGGCCCGGGCGACGAGGGTGGCCAACGCGTACGCCCGTACCTACATCGGCATGCGCCAGCGTCAGGCGGTCGACGACCTGCTCGCGACCGCGTCGCAGATCCAGGAGAAGGTGGACGAGGTCCAGGCGGAGATCGACCAGGTCCAGGCGCAGCGGGTCACTGCCCCTCCGGCCGACCGTGCCGCGCTGGACACCCGCCTCGAGGGGCTGATCGGCCAGCAGGCGCTCTTCGAGCAGCGCCTCGACGAGGTGCAGGTGCAGGCGGCGGTGCGCACCGGCGGCGTCCAGCTCGCGGCCGCGGCCGTGACACCCACCGAACCGGTGGAGCCCAGCCCCGTCCGCAACGGCATCCTGGCCCTTGTGATCGGTCTCATGCTGGGTGTCGGGCTGGCCGCGGTGCTCGAGTACTTCGACGAGTCGGTCGTGACCCAGGACGACGTGGAGACGGCGTCGGGAGGGCTGCCGGCGTTGGGTCTCATCCCCGCCGTCGCCGACTGGGACAAGGGAGGCCCGCATCCGCGCAGCCTGGTGACGACCGCTTCCACCGCGCCCGTGGCCGAGGCCTACCGCAGCCTGCGCACCTCAGTGCAGCTGCTCGGCGTCGAGCGCCCGCTTCGGGTGGTTCAGATCACCAGCGCCAACAGCGGCGACGGCAAGACCACCACGGTGGCCAGCCTCGCCGTCATGCTCGCCAACCTGGGCCAGCGGGTCGTGGTGGTCGACGGTGACATGCGGCGCGCGCGACTCCACGAGCTGTTCGGCACACCCAACACCCAAGGCCTCGGGGCCGTGCTGGCAGGCAAGGCCACGGTTGACGACGTCGTCCTCCCGGTCCCCGGCGTCGACAATCTCTGGCTCCTCCCCGCCGGTCCGCCGCCCCCGAACCCCTCGGAGCTGCTCGCCCAGCCGAGCACCGGGCAGGTCCTCTTCGATCTGCAGGCCCGCTTCGCCATGGTGTTGATCGACTCGCCCCCGGTGTTGCCGGTCACCGATGCCACCCTGCTGGCGGCCTACGTGGACGGCACCGTGTTGGTCGTCGCCGCCCAGCTGACGACCGCCCGCCAGGTGCACGCAGCGATCGATCGCCTGCGCACCGTCGACGCGCCGCTCGTCGGTACCGTGCTCAACCGCGCCCGCCAGGAAGCGGCGGGCTACGGGTACTCGTATGGCTACGGGCCGGACCGCCCCGCCGACACCAGCGATGCCCGGGGCCGGGCCGCTGCTCCCTGACCGCCCGCCCGGTCGACACACGCCAGGGCGAGCAGCGCGAACAGCAGGTCGGCGGTGCCCCGCAGGGTGAGATGGGGATCGAAGGTCGTCAGCACGAAGGTGACGGCGACGGCGGTGAAGGCGGCGATGGCGGCCACACCCACCGCGTCGCGGCGCCGACGGGCAACACGGGCCGTCTGCCTGAGCGCGGCTGCCGTGAAGAAGAGGAAGGCGACGAACAGCGGGATCCCGCCGTTCCACAGCAGCCACGTGTGCCCGCTCTCGATCCAGATCCAGTCGTGCCACCACTCGGCGTGCGGGGCGGGCACGCGCGCCGACGGCCGCACGCCGAGCAACCAGTTGAAGTCGGAGAAGAGCTCGGGCCAGAAGAAGCGGCGCAGGTTGTCGAGCCGAGACACCCAGCTCGACGGCAGCCCGCGGGAGGTGCTGAACCCGCTCAGCCGGGCCTGCAGGACCGGTTGCATGAGCGCCCCGGTCACGATCAGCGATGGCACCGCCACCGCGGCGCCGCGGGTGATCGTCCGCGTCAGCCAGCCGATGGCCAGCAGCCCCACGACGAGACCGAGGACGCCGGAGAACTGCCCCGAGCCGACGGCACCCATGACGAACAGGGCCGAGAGCGCGATCAACGCTCCGCGCGGGCGGCCGCCCCGCGCCAGCCAGCCTGCGCTGATGGCGAGGTTGAACGTCATGACGTCGGCCATCGCGAACGACGACGCGAGCGTCGACGTCCCCCTGCTGATCTCGAGGGCCCCCTCGTCGCCGAACGGAGCGAAGTACGTGGCCAGCAG
>JBEEFQ010000284.1:0-2588 GCA_041166245.1 Actinomycetota bacterium
AACGAGCGCACCGCGCCGGGCATGGAGTCGCCCAGGCGCACGTAGGGGATCTCGTCGATCATCGTGCGGGCGGTGGGGCCCGCCACGATGCACGGCCGGAACACGTAGGCCACGGTCTTGCGCCGGCGCAGGAGCACCTGGGCCAGCACGCCCTCCACCTCCGCCTTCTGGGCGGAGTACGGGTGCTCCGGCGTGCCGCGCGGCTCGGTGTCCTCGGTCAGCCAGTCGGGGTTGTCGTCGTGGAAGCCGTAGGCGGCCACGCTCGACGCGTAGGCGATCCGCTCGACGCCCGCCTTGGCGGACTCCTCGAACACCCGCTTCGATCCGTCCACGTTCAGCTCACGGGTGGCGTCGCTGGCGTCGAGGATGGCGAAGGCGAGGTGCACGACCACGTCGGCGCCCTTCACCAGTGCGCGCACGCTCTTGGGATCGGTCACGTCGCCCTCGCGGTACTCGGTCTTCGTCCAGCCCTCGTCGGACGGGTCGAAGGGGCGGCGGGCCATGCCCACGATCCGCTTCACCGACCGCGAGCGCTCGAGGGCGTTGACCACGGAGATGCCCAGATCACCGGTCGGGCCGGTCACGGCGACGGTCAGGCCCTGGGTGGCCACCGTGCGGTTCTACCTGATTCCGGGCCGGCCTGCCTGGTTTTCGCAGCCGGCGAGGATGTCGAAGGCGTCGGCTTTCACCGTGTCGGTCCCGGAGCCGCACTGCACCCGGTCGCGCCGGCCGTCGCGAACATTCACCTCATCGTCGCCCGCACCGGTTGCGATCCCGTCGGCGCCACCGCCTCCGGTCACGTTGTCGTCGCCCTCGCCGGTGCGGATGCGGTCGCGCCCCGAGCCGCCGCGAACGGTCACGTTCCCGCCGGAGGCCAGGATCACGTCGTTGCCCGGGCCGCCGAGCAGGGTGGCGTCGCCTTCGTCCGCAGTAAGGCGGTCGGGGCCGCTGCCGCCGTCGGCCACGTCGCCGCCTCCCGAGGCGAACAGCCGGTCACGGCCGCCACCTCCGAACAGGCGGTCGCTGCCGGCCTGGCCGAAGAGCGTGTCCCTGCCCGAACCGCCGAGGACGAGGTCGTCGCCCGCGCCGGCGTACACCACGTCGTTGCCCGAGCCGGCGTCCACCTGGTCGTCGCCCGTGCCGCCGATCGCGAGATCCAGACCGGAAGCAGCCTCGATCTTGTCGTCTCCTGGGCCCGCCTCGAGGTAGTCGTTGCCGGCGAAGCCGTTGAGCTGGTCGGCGCCGGCCTCTCCGTAGAGCTGGTCGGGGGCCGGCGTTCCGTTGAGGGTGTCCGCGGCATCCGTCCCGATCAGGGAGTCGGCCACGGCAACGGCGCCGTACGCCGCGAGAAGCGCGGCTGCAACGAGCAGTGTCGGGACGCTTCGTCTCACCATCTTCTTCAACCCGCGGGGACGCTATCCGTTGCGGCGTACGATATGCCCGTGAACCTGGTGCTCACAGACGCTGCCGCGGACGCCGTCGAACAGGTGCGCGGTGAGCTGGGCGACGAGCTCACGTTCCTGATCGGCAACGGCTGCTGCGACTCCACGGCTCCCTTCCTCTTCTCCCGGTACTCGCCGGGACCCGCCGAGACGCACGTGGGAGACGTGGCCGGGCTGCCCGTCCACCTCGATGCCGGGCTGGTGGACCTGTTCGCCGGCCGCGAGGTGGTGATCGACGTGCGGGAGGACCCGGGCGGCGACTCGTTCTCCGCGGAGACCGAGCTCGGCCTGCGCTTCACGATGGAGCGGTTGCCGCTTCCGACTTAGCACCGGGCGGAGGCGTGAGCGCCGCCGCGGAGATCACCAGCACGAACGCGAGGATCCGCACCACGAGGCCGAGGGTGTCGTCCGGCAGGGGCTCGCCGAACACGATCGGGCCGGCGGCGATCGTGCAGACGTTCGCGGCCGCGCTCGTCACCGCGATCACCGGCACGGCCTTGCCCACCTGGAGGCTGCGCGCGGAGATGCCGAGGCCGATGAGCGAAAGGGTGAGGATCACCAGGGCGAGGGGGTGGACCATGACCGCCACGAAGCCGTCGTCGACCCGTCCGCTGAGCGCCTTGATCGACACGTCGGACGCGCCCCAGACCCGTCCGGCCGACGGGGCCAGCCGCGTGCCCCCGTGTGCGGTGGAGCGAGCGGCGGCGGCCGCCGCCAGGCCCAGCGCGGCCGCTCCGCCCGCGTAGACCACGAGCGTGCCCACCGCGTAGTCGCTGTGGGCCTCGTTGGCCGTGTCGCCCAGCGTCGCGGCGAGGAACGCGAGCCCCGCGGCGGTGAGCGCGACGCCGATCCACTCGCGGCGGGTGACCGAGAAGCCGAACAGCCGGTCCGCGACCACCGTGAGAAGCACGAGCCCGCCGGCGATCACCGACTGCACCACCGAGATCGGCGCCAGGGACAGCGCGGCCACGTGAAGGCCCCACGATCCGGTCGCCACGACGATGCCGAGCGTGTACCAGCGGGAACCGAACAGGGCGAGCGAGCTGGCCACGGGCCGCCGCCACTCCACGGGCGGCGACTCGACGGCGCCGCGGTACTTGTAGAGGAAGCCGACGATCGAGGTGAACGCGCACAGCAGCGCGAACA
>JBEEFQ010000285.1:0-32383 GCA_041166245.1 Actinomycetota bacterium
GCCGCTCTCGAAGAACTCGACGGCGCCGCCCTCCTCGCAGAGCATGAGGTTGTCGTAGTGGACCAGCTCGGCGGTGGCGAAGCAGTCGTGCAGCTCGACGAGGTCGAGGTCCTCGGGCGAGACGCCCGACTGCTCGTACGCCTGCTTGGCCGCCATCTTCGTCAGGGTGTTGACGTCGGGCAGAACCTGGCAGGCCTCCTGCCACGGGTCCGTCGTGAGGATCGAGGCCGACACCTTCACGGCGCGGCGCTGCTGCTCCTTGCTGAGGGTCTTCAGCTTCTCGCCCGACACCACCACGGCGGCGGCGGCCCCGTCACAGTTGGCCGAGCACATCGGCCGCGTGTTCGGGTAGGCGATCATCACGTCGTTCATGATGTCCTCGAGGCTCATGCGCTTCGAGTACGCCGCCAGCGGGTTGAGCGTCGAGTGGGCGTGGTTCTTCTCCGAGATCCGGGCGAACAGCTCCTGCGGCGTGCCGCTGTAGGCGTGCTCGTGGAGGTACTCCATCCCCACCTGGGCGAACACCCCGGGCATGGTCTGGGTGCCGATGCGCCCGTCGACCTTGGTGACCGCGCCGTAGCGGCCCCTGGGCTCGAAGGTGTTCTTGTCGCTCTTGGGGGTACCGCCGCCACCGAGCAGCCCCGCGCCCGAGAGCTTCTCGACGCCGACCGCGAGCCCGGTGTCGCACTCCCCCGCCTTGACCGCCATGATCGCAGTGCGAAGTGCGGTGGCTCCGGTCGCGCAGGCGTTGGCCACGTTGTAGACGGGGATGCCGGTCTGGCCGATCTGCTTCTGGATCTGCTGACCCACGCCGCCACCGCCCATGAGGTTGCCGGCAGCGAGCACGCCGATGTCCTTCATGGTGACCCCGCCGTCGGCCAGCGCACCGAGGGCGGCCTCACTGGCCAGGTCGACGATGTCCTTGTCCGGGTGCTTCCCGAACTTCGTCATGGTGATACCGAGGATCCAGATGTCTTCGCTTGCCATGGTCAGCCCACCTCCAGGGGCTCGAAGCCGAAGCCGATGGCCTCGGTGCCGGCGTCGTCGGTGCCGATCGGGAACGTGGTCAGACGCACCTTCATCCCGAGGGTGACGTGCTCCGGGTCGGGCTCGGTGTTCACGATGTTGCCGTTCACGCTCGTGCCGTCGAGGTCGACGACGGCCGCCACGAACGGCACCGGGACGCCCGGCGCCGCCATGGACACGATGGTGAAGGCGCGAACCTCACCCTCGGTCGCCAGCGAGGCGGGAGTGAACTCGGTGCCGCTGCAGCTGGCGCACGCGTTGCGCCGGTCGAAGAACCGGGCGCCGCACGCCGTGCACTCCTTTGCTTCCAAGTGGGGCGCATCGCCCAGCACCAGGTAGTCGACCAACGGGACCTGCTGTGTCATCGAGCCTCCACGCCCTCGGGTGCGAACCGGTCCCGACAGTATGTCCGTCCCCGGCTCAGTGCACCGTCGACGAGACCGCGCCCACGGGGTGCCCACCGGCCACGCTGGTCGGCCGAGCCGACCGCCCAGGCGCGAAGCGGCGCTTCAGCCGAAGGAACGGCTGCTCGACGACGCGGAAGGACAGCGCGGCCACCGCGAAGGAGACGGCGGTCGCCAGCGCCAGCTCCACGACACCGGGCAGCGCCCGGAGCTCGGGCTCGAGCAGCTTGAAGATCGGGAAGTGCCACAGGTAGAGGCCGTAGGAGATGCGGCCCGTGTACCGCAACGGTGCGAACGCGAGCGCGCGCGAAAGGACGCTGGACTCGACGAGCAGCCAGAGCAGGACGGCCGCCGTGGCGACAGGCACGATGGTGAACCACGTGTGGAAGTAGAGGTCGGACGTCGCCTGGGTGGACGCGGCCAGCACGACGGCGGCTCCTGCGACGCCGGAGAGACGAATGACACGCGGGGGCAGGCGCAACGCCAGTCCGAGCACCAGCGCGAGCAGGCAGCCCACCAGCAGGGCGTCGGCCCGCCACAGCATGAAGAACCCCACCCGCACCGGCGGGGGTTCGGCCAGCACCGCCTTGCTGTCCACCAGGATGCGCAGACCCGCACAGACCACGATGCCGGCCGCGGTCACGGCCAGCACGGGCCAGCGCCGGCGGGCCCTCGCCAGCAGCAGCAATGTGAGCGGCCACACGACGTAGAACTGCTCCTCGAGCGACAGCGACCACGTGTGGCTGAGGTAGGGAAGGCGTTCCCCAAGCGCAGGCGCCAGGTTGGCGACGTACAGGGCCGCGAGCCAGACGCCCGAGAGCGACTCGTCGCGGATCATGAGCACGATCCCGACGATCACGAGGCATACCGCCAGCGCGGGAAGGAGGCGCAGGGCTCGTCGGGCGTAGAAGCGACCCAGGTCGACGCGCCGGTTGACGCGGCGCTCTTCCAGAAGGAGGGCGGTGATGAGGAAGCCGCTCAGGGTGAAGAACACCGTGACGCCAGGACCGCCGCCGAGGAATGGGAACGGCCCGTGGCCGACCAGCACGAGGAGGACGGCGACGCCGCGCAGGCCGTCGAGCGCCGGCCGGTGACCGAGCTCGAAGTCGGCTGGGTAGTACGCCGTCGGCGCTTCGTCAGGACGAACGATCGGGCCAAACTACAGGGGCACCCAATCGCGCCCGTCACCTGGGTACGGTTGACCCATCGCCGCCATCGCCCCCACCGAGGCGCGTGCCCACCGGCGTCGGGAGATCCCAGCCGAGCTCGTCTTCGGCCTCGTCGTTCTCGCCATCCTGGTGCGCAGCGCGATCCGCGGGCTCCTCGACGGGCCCGCGGTCCAGACGTGGTTCACCATCTTCGTCTCCATCACCGTGCAGGCCATGCCGTTCCTGGTGCTCGGGGTCGTGCTCAGCGGCGCCATCGCCGCCTTCGTCCCGCCCGGTGCGCTGGCGCGCGCCCTCCCCAAGAACCGGGCCCTCGCCGTTCCCGTCGCGGGCTTGGCCGGCGTGGCCCTTCCCGGGTGTGAGTGCGGTTCGGTGCCGATCGCGGGACGGCTGGTCGCCAGGGGCGCGCCGCCCGCTGCGGCCCTGACGTTCCTGCTGGCAGCACCGGCCATCAACCCGGTCGTGATCGTCGCCACCGCGGTGGCCTTCCCCGGACGACCGGAGATGGCGGTCGCCCGGTTCGGTGCGTCGCTGCTCGCCGCCGTGGTCGTCGGGCTCATCTGGGTGCGGATCGGCCGCGACGAGTGGGTCGAACGCGCTCGGCGCACCACGACCGAGGGCGGCAGCCGCTGGTCGATCTTCACCAGCACTGCCGCCCATGACTTCCTGCATGCGGGCGGGTTCCTGGTCGTCGGCGGCATCACCGCGGCCACGTTGCAGGTGATCATCCCCCGCTCGGTGCTGGACTCGCTCGCGGGCTCCGGCGCCGTCGCGGTGGCCACGATGGCGGTGCTCGCCGTGGTGCTCGCCATCTGCTCCGAGGCCGACGCCTTCGTCGCCGCCGGGCTGTCCCAGTTCTCGCTCACGTCGCGACTGGTGTTCCTCGTCGTCGGACCCATGGTCGACGTCAAGCTCGTGTCGCTCCAAGCCGGGGTGTTCGGGCGGACGTTCGCGTCGCGGTTCGCGCCGCTCGCCTTCGTCTCCGCCGTGGCGTCGGCGCTCCTCGTCGGGTGGTGGCTGCTGTGAGCAACCAGAACCAGGGCATCGTCATGGCGTTCATCGCCATGCTGATGCTCCGACTGAGCCTGACCGACGAGTACCTGCTCTTCGTCAAGGCCGCCATGCGCCCGTGGCTGATCACCGCCGGAGCCGTCCTCGCGCTGCTCGCGGTGACGACGTTCTACCGGCGGCCGGCGGCCACGGCCGAACACGGCGATGGGCACGCCCACGGTGGACCCCGTCTCGCGTTCCTCCTGGCGTTGCCGTTCGCCGCGGTCTTCGTGGTCACGCCCGCGCCCCTCGGCGCATTCGCCGCCGCCCGCCAGACGCCCCGCACTCCGCCGCCCCCGAGCCAGACGGCCGGGTACGTCTACCCGGCGCTGCTCCCGCCGGTGAACGGCGCCTACGAGATGGGGCTCACCGACTTCATCGCCCGGTCGCTCTACGACGACAAGCACCAGATGGCGGGCAAGCCCATCCGGCTCACCGGGTTCGTGACGCCCGCGCTCAACGGCAGCGGGTTCCGGCTCACGCGGTTCGTGATCTCGTGCTGCGCGGCCGACGGCACACCCGTGTACGTCGACGTGCGCACCATCCGCAGTCCGGCCGCGGACACGTGGGTCGTCGTCGAGGGCATGTGGTCGCCCGCGTCGTCCGGCGCCGCGGCCGAGACGCCCGTGCTCACCGCCAAGTCGATACGGGTCATCCCACAGCCGAGCGACCCGTACGAAGGCTGAGGCCACTGTCCCTCCGCCGTCGCATCGGGCCGGTGCTGGTGCTGGCCGGCATCGCCGCAATCGCGTTCCTCGTGCCAATCGGCGACGACCCGGAACCGGTGGCCGTCACGGTCTTCCCCTCGCGCCTCGAGCCGACGATGTCCTACGTCCCCATGCCCGACCGCGAGCGCGCTGCCTTCGAGTCGAGCTTCGCCGAGACGATCGGAGCCGTCGACACCGCGGTGCGCACCATCGAGGTCAAAGGCGGATCGACGTCGGTCGGGGTGCGCGTCGTGTCCATGGTCATGGCCAAGGCGCCCAAGGAGCAGGGACGGCAACGGCTCTTCGCGACGATCGACGAGCTGGTGCCCTTCGGCGACCAGCAGGAGCAACGCTGGAACGGCAAGCACGTCTGGGTGCACGCCGACGACGAGATCCTGTCGTCATCGGTGGTGCTGATCGACGGCAGGCGGATCGTGATCGCGTACGGCGGCCTCCTCACCGCCGAACGCGCCGTGATCGAGCTGCTCCTGACCTGACCCGACCTGACCGCCGCCAGCCGCCGGTAGGGTCGGCGGATGCCCGACAAGCCCCAGGTCACCATCCCCGCCGGCGAGGCTCCGCCCGCCCAGCTCGTCATCGAGGACCTCGAGCCGGGCAACGGCCCCGAGGCCACGCCCGGCACGACCTGCACGATGCACTACGTCGGCGTCTCGTGGAAGACCGGCGAGCAGTTCGACGCGTCGTGGGATCGTGGCGACACGTTCAGCTTCGGGCTCGGTCAGGGCCAGGTCATCAAGGGCTGGGACGCCGGAGTCGCGGGCATGAAGGTCGGCGGCCGCCGACGGCTGGTCATCCCGCCCGACATGGCCTACGGCTCACGCGGTGCTGGCGGTGCCATCGGGCCAGACGAGACCCTCGTCTTCGTCGTCGACCTCGTGGACGTGCGCTAGCACCTGACGATGCCCCGAATGAGCAGTCGGAGCCATATCGATCGGGTGCCATCCTCCCTACTCTGCGTGGTAATCACGCAGTAGGGAGGCCTTGAGGCCCCGAGGCGAACTGGTCACTGAAGCCTCGGGTGCGGAGCCACAGTGAACCCGGCCCTGGCTGCACCACGAAACGAAGGGGTTCACGTGACACGAAGAATCTTCGCCGCGCTCGCACTCGCACTCGCCATCACCATGGTGGGATCGGCGGCGCTCGCGAGCAATGTGCACTTCAAGGGCAAGAGCGGCCCGACCTTCAGGGACAACGGCCTGACGCTCACCGCGACGGGTGCTCTCACCGGTCTCGGCAACGGCGATGTGACCGTGACGATCAACGCCGACGGTCAGCCCATCGCGACCTGCACCAACCCGTCGGGCGCCAACCAGCCCCCGGGTCAGAACCCGGCCAAGGCGACGTTCAGTGGGTCGGTGGTCATCGACGCCTCGCTGATCAAGAATGGCAACGTGGCCTTCTCGGTGACCACGGTCGCACCGAAGACGCCGATCCCCGGCGCGCCGGACTGTCCCAACTCGAGGTGGACGGAGACGATCGTCGACGTCGTGTTCTCCTCGCCGTCGCTCACGGTGAGCCAGGGTGGAGCAGTCGTCCTCTCGTATCCCTGAACAGCTTCGGCTCAGGCCGCGAACAAGGCGTCTGCGACAGCCGACAGATCTCCCAGCTCCAACGCCGCCATGCGGATCTCGTCGGCAAGGGCGCCGTTGGCGCCCGTACCCCGCCACTGGGCGGTGCCGGCCGAGATCACGCCGTGGAGAGCGACCGAGAGGACCTGCACCTGGCGGTCATAGATGGGTCGACCGGCCTGCTCTGCGATCTCCATCGCGAACGCGTTCCGCCACCGCTGGATCTCCTTCAGGCTCAGGTCTTGCAGCGATGAGTCCTCGGCCGCGAGCTGCCAGATGTGCTTGAGGACCGCGCTGACCGACTCCATGACGTCGGCTGCCCCCGCCAACGCCTCCCGCCACGACTGCAGTGGCGGGAGGCTGCGGTCACGGTGCTGCAGCGCGTCGATGACCTCGACCAGCGCAGGCTGGAACCCGTCGAAGAGCAGTGCGTCCTTCGACGGGAAGTACCGGTACAACGTGCGCACGGAGAGGCTCGAGGCCTTGGCGATCTCCTCCACGGTGGTGCCGGCGTAGCCACGCGTCAGGAACAGGTCGAGCGCGGTCGACTCGATGCGCCGGCGCGTGTTGCGCCTCGTGTCGTCTCGCAGCTTCGGCACGTGGGCATTATCCACCCTTTCCAGCAATGTCCACGAGACCCCTTGACAAACGCCGGTGACTGGCTCGCCATGGCCCTCATTGGCGAGTGGCGACGACCTCGAGATACTCCGAAGGGACCGCCAGCGTGCCGCCCGGGTTCCGGTTGGCGCCGTCGGCCAGGGCAACGAGCTGGTCGCGCAGTGACGTCCGTCCGTCGGCATCGAGGGCGTCCCACGCCCGCACCAGCGGGCCGTAGTAGGTCTTGAAGGTCTCGAAGTACTCGTCGGCAGAGCGGAAGCGGAACACGAACTGACGGCGGGTGGTCTCGACGCGCGCGTCGGCGCCGAAGAGCTCGATGAGACGGTCCTCCGTCCCCCATGCCAGGGGTGACTGAATGCCGGCCGGTGGAGCGACGTGCTGGCCCACGATCTTGAACATCTGGCCCACGAACCCCGCCGGCGTCCAGTTGGCCAGGCCGATGCGGCCGCCCGGCCGGCTCACACGGACGAGCTCGGCCGCGGCGCGCTCGGGGTTCGGCGTGAACATGACTCCGAACGTGGACAGCACCGCGTCGAACTCCGCGTCGTCGAACGGGAGATCCTCGGCGTCCGCGACCTGGGTGGCCAACGGCAGGCCTTCTGCTTCGGCCCGCCCCCGGGCCCGCTCGAGCAACGCTTCCACGTAGTCGGTGGCGACCACGTCACAGCCGCGCCGGGCCGCGGCCAAGGAGGCGTTGCCGTTGCCGGCGGCGACGTCGAGGACGCGCCATCCGGCGGCGACATCGACCGCCTCGCACAGCGACTCGCCCACGATCTGTAGCCGGGTGCCGATGACGGCGTAGTCGCCGGAGGCCCAGGTGGCTTGCTGCTTCTGCTTGATCGCCTCGATGTCATCGAGGCTGAGGGTCTGGGTCATGGCTGCTCCTCGTCGTCGCCCCTTCGGAGGGGATGGAGCGATCGTGGTCCTGGCGAGGGATCCGATGCATCGGGCGCTGGCCCCATTTGCGTCTCGCGGCCGATGGGGCGAATGCCGCATCGGCTAGTCGCGACCGCCTGCGAGCCGATGCTCGAACGCGAACGCAGTGGCCGCCGCGCGCGACGACACGCCGATCTTGGTGAAGATGTTGGAGAGATGCCGGGAAACCGTCTTGGCGCTCAGGTGGAGCGCGGCGGCGATGTCCTTGTTCGACAGTCCCGAAGCGACGAGTTGCAGGACCTCGGCCTCCCGCCCGGTCAGCCCCGCGGGCAGTCGGCGCTGATCACCACGGTCGGCCCCCTCGTCGAGGCGGACGCCGATCTGATCGAACAGCGCCCGTGCCGCCGCGAAGGACTCTCGGGCCCCGGGCTCATCTCCTGCGTCGCGCAGGGCCTGGGCCAGCACTGTCTGGGCCGTCGCGACCTCGAACGGCACCGCCAGCTCCTGCCACAGGCGCACCGCCTCCCGGAGCGTCGCGCAGGCGGCCGGGTCCTGAGCGGCGAGCTGCACCCGACCGCGCGACAGCGCGGCCATGGCACGGAGCATCGCCGTGTCGAAGACCTCGGCGATCGCCTCGAGCTCACGCACGCTGGTCTCCGCCGCGACCAGGTCGCCGCCGGCCACCGCTATCTGCGTGGCCACGGGAAGTAGACGCGCACGGGCCAGGCGGTTGGGCGATCCGTCGGCGATGCAGTCGGAGATGATGCGCGCCGCAGCGTCGATCCGGCCCTGGGCCAACCGCAGGAGCGCCGATCCAGCACACGTTCGGCCCGACAGCTCCTCGGCCCGGGCGAAGGCCTCCTCGGCGCGCTCGAGGTCACCGAGCCGACGCCGGATGTCACCCATCTCGGCAAACCCAGCCGCCGCGTTGGGCACGTGGCTGGCCAACAGCTCGGCGCAGGCCTGGGTCGCCTCGCGCTCGGCGTCGACCAACGCGCCTCCCCCGTTGAGGACGACGGCCCGATGGACCCGGCAGATCCCCGGGAAGATGGCGAAGGGATGCTTCTGCGCCCACCTGTCCGTGGCCTCGGTCCACTCCGCAGCCCGCCGCATGTCACCGAGGTCCTCGCAGGCGCCGATGAGGCTGCAGTACACCTTGCCCGTCGAGTAAGGCCCGAGGCGCCCCTCGACCGCGAGCAGCATGGCCTCGTCGAGGTGCTCGAGACCCAGCTTGGGTTGCCCGGCATCGATGAGCACCCGGCCCATGGTCTGGAGCGCTTCGGCTTCGAGGTCGGGCGACGTCAACCTCCTTCCGAGCTGGTGGGCCCGCTCGGCCAGGGCCGCCGCGTCTTCGAGCTGACCCCCACCGTGGGCCATCTCCGCTTCGCGCAGCAGCAGCGCGCCGTGCTCGACGCACTCGGGATCGCCCTCGAGGGCCCGCCGGGCCCGTCGCAGCCACGCCGACGCGATGGCGGGGCGAGCCCGCATGTTGTTGTGCTCGTAGAGCCACACCGCGCACTGGCCGGCCCGCCGCAGGTCATCGAGACTCTCGTAGGCGCGGTAGGCCGTCTCGCGGGCGTCGATGCAGTCGTCCAGTCGCCCGAGCCACCACGCAGCCTCGGCGAGGACGTCGAGGCGATCCGCGTCCGCGCGCGGATCCTCGAACTGCAGGCCGGCTGCGAGGTCGTGACCCTCCTGCCACGCGTGAACAGCGAGGGCCTCGCGTGCTCTCGTCAGCACCTCAGGAGCCGTCGCTGGCTCGGACGGCACCCAGCCCTGCCCCGACATGGCGGCGACCGTAGCCCCGCGGCGGCCCCGGTGGCGCTGTCAGGCCGTCGCCGCCATCTGCGCCGCGAGGTGCTCGAGCACGGGCTGGATCTCGGCCGTCGGGCTCAGCTCGTAGAAGACGACTCCCTCGTCGGTCCAGCCGGTATGGCCCCCGGGCCAGTAATAGGCCTCGCCCGCCCGCGTGACCTCTTCGGAGCCGTCGGCGTAGCGGACGTGGATGGAACCTTCGAGCACGATGCCCCAGTGCGGGCACTGGCACATGTCGCCCGGCAGCCCCTTGAACAGGGGCGTGAAGTCGACGCCGGCCGGCAGGTCGATGTGACGGGCGAGCTGGCCTCCCCACTCCACACCGTGGGTCTCGATGCCGTCGACCTTCATCTCGAGCGGGATCTCCTCAACCGAAGCGTGCATGTCCCCATGACCTCCTTGGAAGGCCGGACCGTTCCGGCTCCCCTGGATGGTGCGGCATCCGAGTGGAGGCGGCATCGGGCAGAGCATCCATTCACGCGGCCACCTCCGGCGTCACCCGTAGGGCGTTCGCCCCATGGCTTCGGGCCCGTGCGGTGGTGCGATCGACCGATGCGGCCATCCGCCCCATGCAGGAGAATGAGGGTGTGAGCGAGCGCCAGCGAGCGTGCCAATGTGATTGCGAGCTGCTCGCCGGCGCCTCCGCCCGGCGGCTCCGACGTTCTTCCCCGATCCGATTCGAGGGGCGCCGGTGAGCGAGCCGGAGGTCTCCGAGACCACCCTGCGGCGGGTGACCGAGCTCATCGAACTCGGGCGCGACCGGGAGGCCGCCGAGCTCGGCGTAGCCAACTCTGGGGGACGGATGGACGTACGCAGCCAGCTCGACGAGCTCGGCCCTCTGCTCGCCGGCGTCGTCGGCGGCGTCTCGCCCGACCAGCTCGACCGATCGACACCCTGCACCGCGTTCACGGTGCGAGGTGTGCTCGAGCACATGATCGGTGGGGCGACGGCGTTCGCAGCCGCCTTCCGCGGCGTCGAGCCGAGCCCGCCCGAGACCGACGACGTGCTCGCCGGCTTCGGGCCCGCGCTCTCGGGGCTGGCCGAGGCCATCCTCGGCCCCGGCGCGCTGGAGCGGACGATCCAGTCCCCGTTCGGCGAGGTCCCGGGCGACACCTTCGCCCGCTTCGTCGTGCTCGACGGGCTCGTCCACGGCTGGGACATCGCCACCGCGACTGGTCAGCCCTACGCGCCATCCGACGGCCTCGTCACCGAGGTCGAGTCGTTCGCGAGCGACGCGCTGGCGCCGCTGCGCGACGGCGACACCTTCGCGACGCCAGTCGACGCACCCCCATCGGCCACCCCGATCGAACGCCTGGCCGCCTTCACCGGCCGCCGCGTCTGATTCCCTCTCGTTCTCTGGAGGCGTTTACGGGGTAGCGGCGATCACGACTCGGTCGCGGCCCGCGGCCTTGGCCTCGTAGAGCGCTCCGTCGGCGTTGCGCACGATGGTGTCCACGTCGTCCGATCCGACCGCCACGCCGACGCTCACCGTCACCGTCAGCTGCTCCATGCCATCGACCGACATGACCTCGCCCGCGGCTGCGGAGCGGATGCGTTCACCCAGGGCCGCGGCGCCGTCGACGTCCGTCGCGGGCGAGACGACCAGGAACTCCTCGCCGCCCCATCGCCCGGCCACGTCCTCCGCTCTGCACGCGTTGGCCAGGCTCAGCGCGATGCGGCGGAGCACGTGGTCCCCGCCGGCATGGCCGAGGCGGTCGTTCACCCGCTTGAAGTGGTCCACATCGACCATCAGCACCGCGACGGAATGGCCGTGGCGGCTGGCGGCCGAGGCCGCGGCCGCCAGTTGCTCCTGCAGATGGCGCCGGTTGGGCAGCCCGGTGAGCGCGTCGGTTCGGCTCGCCGCTTCGAGCTCCGTGTTGCGTATGCGGAGCTCGTCCTGCAGCCGCTTCACCCTGAGCGCCGCGCTCACCCGGGCCAGCAGCTCAGCGGGCTCGAACGGCTTGCGCAGGTAATCGTGCGCGCCGAGTCGCAGTCCCTCCACCACGTCCTCGGTCGTGGCCCGCGCCGTCAGGAATACCACCGGGATGTGCTCGGTGGCCTCGTGGCTCCGCAGCTCTGCCAGCAAGCGGTGCCCATCCATCTTCGGCATCTCGACGTCCAGCAGGATCACATCGGGCGCCGCCTCTCGACAGGCGCGCAGCGCATCCTCACCGTCGATCGCCTCGACGACGACGTGGCCCTGCTCCTGCAGCTGCTTGCGCAGCACCGAGCGGATCACGAGCGAGTCGTCGGCGACGAGTATGCGGGCTCGTTGCATCATGAGGTGAGCGTCCCCCGTAGCGCAGCGGCGTCGAGCACGAGCACGAGCTCGCCGTCGTCGTGGATCACGCCCGACACGGCGACACCCGCCTGCCCCTGCGGGGCCGGGCCGATGCGGGCGTCGTCGATCCGTACCACCTCGGTCACCTCATCGACGAGGAGACCGAAGGTCAGCGAACCCTCATCGACCACGATCACGTGGCCGCCGGAGTCGCCGAGCACCGACAGCACCGTGAGGGCGCCGTCGGCGCGGGCCACCAGTCCGGCCACGCCCTCACGCGGAGCGGGAAGCGCCGTCACGTCCGCCGCAGAACGGACCTCGGTGACGTGCTCGACGGGAAGGGCATACGCGGTGTCCGCAGCGCGGAACCGCACGAGCGTCCTCACGACCCGCGCAACTTCTGCTCGAGGAGACGGGTCAGGCCGTCGAGCTGGTAGCCCTCCAGCGTGGCCTCGACCGCGGCCGTGTCGCACCGGTCGATGGCGGCGCGTGCCGCCGCGTAAGCGCGCCGTGACGCGGGCCCGTCGCCCGCCACCTCGAGCGCCAGACCGAGGTTCAAGTGCGCGATCGGATGGTCGGGATCGAGGTAGGCCGCCTTGCGAAACGCGGTGACGGCCGCCGCGTGCTCGCCCCGACCGAGGGCAGCCTCGCCGTCCGCCATCAGCTCCACCATCCCCTGCCGCGGCATCGGGTCCGGCGGGGCCGGGCGCGGACGACGACGGCGCTCCTGCGACGGAGCGGGCGCCGCGGGACGCGTACGAGGCTCAGGCACGTGCCGCGGTTCCGCAATCGGTGCGTTCGTGGCGGGCCGGTAGGCAAATGCGTCGCCGAGACGGATGAGCTGGAAGCGGTCGGTGACCTGCCACAGGGACTCGCTGTAGCCGAGGAAGAGGTGGGCGGTCGGCGGGAGCCACGCCTTGAGACGATCGAGGAAGGCGACGACGTCGTCGTGACCGAAGTAGATGAGAACGTTGCGACAGAACACGACCTGACACTGGCCGGCTGTGAACGGAGGCGGATCAGCGGCGAGGTTGTGGCGAATGATCGTCACCCGATCACGAAGCTCGGGAACGACCTGCCATTCGCCATCCCCCTGCAGGAGATACTGGGCGCGACGTCGGGCCGAGAGGCCGCGCAGCTCGCGCTCGGTGTAGCGGGCCGCCCGCGTGCGGCTGAGTGCATCCGTCGACAGATCGCTGGCCGTGACGTGCCAGTCGGCGATGCCGCTCTCAGCCAGGATCATCGCCAGGGAGTATGGCTCCTGACCGTTGGCGCACCCCGCGCTCCAGATGTGGACTCGCTCGCCGGACGCCTGCAGCGTCGGCAGCACGTGGGTGGCCAGCGCCGCGAACTGCCCGGGATCGCGGAAGTAGGAGGTCTCCTGCACCGTGACGCGGTTGAGGAGCTCTTGGAGCCGAGCGGGATCGGCCTCGAGCCCGGCGACGTACGCGGACTCGTCCTCGCCATGGCTCGCGGCCTGGTCGCGCACCGCCCGCTCCAACCGGCCCCGGATGGCGGGGTCGAGCCGCAGCCCCACACGACGGGAGAGCAGCCGGCCCACGTCCTCGAGCGCGCGGTCCCCGTTCATGAGCGGAGGGCACGGATGATCGTGGGGGCGATCCGATCGAGGGGCACGACGTGTGCCGCCGCGCCGAGCCGCTGCGCGGCCCGAGGCATGCCGAAGACCACGGACGTCGCCTCGTCCTGGGCGATGGTGACGTCACCCCGCCGCCGGAGGGCGAGCATGCCGTTGGCACCGTCGTCGCCCATCCCTGTCAGGAGCACCGCGACGTTGACGCCGCCCTCTCGTTCGGCGAGCGACGAGAAGAGCACGTCCACCGACGGCCGATGCAGCATCTCCGGCGAAGGGTCGAGCACGATCGCGTCGTCGGGACCGACGCGGAGGTGGGTGTCGCCCGGCGCGATGTAGGCGACCCCGGCGCGCAGCCCCTCACCGTGGCGGGCGAGCTCGACGGGCAGCGGTGAGACGCGAGTCATCCACGACACCAGGCCTCCGACGAAGTCCGGATGCAGGTGCTGCACGACGAGGACGCTGGCACCGAGGCCCCGGAGTCCACCCAGGATCTCGGCCAGGGCCGCGGGCCCGCCCGTCGACGCTCCGATGGCCACGAGGGGCGTCGCGGCGGAGCGACGGTCGGCCGCTGTCGTCGCCCGGCGTGATGCGGGCGCCAGCCGGGCTCGCGGATGACGAACAACGGTCACGCCGCCGACGAGGCGGACCTGGGCGCGCATCGCCTCCTCCTCGGCACGGCTCCGCGACGTGGGCTTGGGGAGCACGTCGACCGCGCCCGCGACCAGGGCGTCCACCGCTTCCACCGACTCGCGCCCGGCGCTGCTCGCCGACAGCACCAGGATCGGTGTCGGCGCGAACGCCATGAGCTGTTCGATCACCTGTTGGCCGCCGCCGCCGGCGATCTGCAGGTCGAGGATCACCACGTCGGGTCGCAGGTCCTGGACCATGCGGATGGCGTCGACCGCCCCGGCAGCCTGACCCACGACGGTGATGTCGCGCCCCGAATCCAGCGTGGCCACGAGGTGGGCCCGCTCTTCCGGCGAGCTCTCCACGACGACGACTCGCGTCGGCTTCATCGACCCAACAGCCGTTCGACGGCCGACAGCAGGGCGGCCTCGTTGAACGCGCTCTTCACGATGTAGCCGTCGGCCCCCGCCTCCAACCCTCGTTGCCGATCCTCCTCGTTCGCCCGTGACGTCAGGATGAGCACAGGTACGTTGCCCCGCGCCGGATGAGCGCGGATCGCCACCGTGAGAGCGAAGCCGTCCATCCTGGGCATCTCGACATCGGTGAGCACGAGATCGACGGGCCCCTCGGCGAGCACGGCCATGGCCTCGAGGCCGTCGGATGCGGTGACGACGTCGTAGCCGCCCCGCTCGAGGATCGACCGCTGCAGCTCGCGAACGGTGAGGGCGTCGTCGACCACCAGCACCTTCGCCCGCTGGGGGACGCGCCCCGTCGGCGCCGTGCCGTCCTCGGTAACCACCGCGACAGCCCGTCCGGCCTGCGCAAGCCGGGCGCGATCGATGAGCCCGGCCACGTCGAGCACGAGCACGATCGACCCATCGGGCTCGACGCTGGCACCCGCTATCACGTCGAGTCGGGGCAGCAGCGCGCTCAGACCCTTCACCACGACGTCCCGCTGGCCGACGAGGGTGCGGACGCGGAACGCGTGCTGACGAGTGAGGCCGGCGACGACGATCACCGGGCCGTCCTCGTCGACCGCCAGCCCGAGGGTTGCACTCAGGCTGGCGAGCGGAACGGCCTGGGTCCCGACCCACACCACCGGCCGGCCCTCTGATCGAGCCTCGACGCCCTCGTTCTGCGCGAGCACGATCGAGTGCATGGGGATGGCGTGGGTCTGGCCGCCCGCCTCGACCAGCAAGCAGGGAAGGACGGCGAGCGTGATGGGCACCACGATGCGGAACTCGGTTCCGATGCCTGCTTCGGTGCGAATCTCGACCCGGCCGCGCGCCGCCTCGACGTTGGCGCGCACGACGTCGAGGCCGACGCCTCGGCCCGAGATCTCCGACACGAAGTCGGCAGTGGACACGCCGGAGCGGAACACCAGGTAGGCCGCCTCTTCGTCGGTGAGCGACGACGTGTCGCCGCCACCGCGCGACGCTTCGGCGCGCACCCTCTCCACGTCGATCCCCCGTCCGTCGTCGGTGACAGTGAGGATCACCTCCGAGCCCAGCTGCATGGCGTGGAACCGCACCGTGGCCTGCACGGGCTTGCCGGCTGCCCGCCGCTCCTCGGCCGGCTCGATGCCGTGGTCGACGGCGTTGCGCACGAGGTGGAGCAACGGATCACCGAGCTGCTGGAGCACGCCGCGGTCGAGCTCGGTGTCCTCGCCCCGCACCTCCCACCGCACGTCCTTGCCCGTCGTCCGGGCCACGTCGCGCACCGCCCGCTGCAGCATGTCGGTGATGGTGACGACCGGAACCATTCGGGCCCGCATGGCCCGCTCCTGCAGTTCGTTCAGCAGACGGGACAGCTCCCGCACCTCGTCGATGGTGGACGGGTCGGTCTCCAGCCGCTGGCTGATCATGCGTCCCACCCGCAGGTGGGCGGCGGCCGACTCCCCGACCAGCCGGATGAGCTCGTCGAGTCGCGAGAGCGGCACCCGTACCGCCTCGAGGTCGACCGAGACGTGACGCACGGTCGCGGCGGCCTGACCCTCACCATCGCCGGGCACGTCCTCGACCTCGGGCGTTCCCGTCTCATCGGCGTCCTGGGGCGCGGCCGCTTCATCCGACGTCGCAACCAGGGCCCGCAGCACCCGCACCAGGTCAGCCGCCTGAGCGCTGTAATCCCCGCCCTCGATGGCGAGAGGCAGCATGGCCTGGAGACCATCGACCGCCGCGAGGACGCCGTCGATCAGCGCCGGCGTGGCCATGCGTTCGCCACTCCGCAGCTGCTCGAGCAGGTCTTCCATGGCATGGGCCACGTGACTGAAGGAGTCGAGCCCCACGACCGCCGCTCCGCCCTTGAGGGTGTGCGCCTCACGGAAGATCGAGCTCACCAGCTCCGGGTCGTTACCCGCCTGTTCGAGAGCCAGCAGGTGCGTCGTGAGATCGGCGAGACGCTGTTCCGCCTCCTGGGCGAAGAGGGCGATGAACTCGTCGTCGCGTCCTGTGGTCATGATTCAGGAGGCCACACGGGCCGGGGTCAGCAGCGTCTCCACGTCGATCAGGACGGCCAACCCCGTGTCCACCGCGTAGGCACCGGCGGTGCCCGGCCCGTCGCTGTGCGCGACCGGATCACCGAGCTCGACGGCCGCCCCCATGTCACTCGTGGCCAAGCCGGCGGGGCCGAGCGCGGTCTCGATGATGGCGACGGCTGCGATCGACGGAATGGGACCCAGACCGAGCAGCACGCCAGTGTCGAAGACGGGAATGATCTCGCCGCGCACGTTGCACAGCCCGAGGACCGACGACGGGGCGGTCGGCAGTTCCGTGA
Organism: Actinomycetota bacterium; assembly: GCA_041166245.1. GTDB lineage: Bacteria > Actinomycetota > Acidimicrobiia > Acidimicrobiales > JAFATL01 > JBEEFP01. Next base: position 16,529 of record JBEEFQ010000285.1, read on the forward strand.
TGGTCGTGGCCGCCAGCACCTCGCGGGCGACCTCGATAGGAACGGCATACGGGTCGTCGCCCACCCGTACGAGCAGGGCGCGCACGGCTCAGGCGTCGGCCGCGGCGGACGCGCCAGTGCGTTCGAGGTTGGCGGCCAACGCCGCCAGCGTGGCCGACGCCGCGGCGATCTGGTTCGCGGTCGCCGAGACCTGGCGGCTGGTGTCGCTGAGCTGCTCCATGGTCTCGACCACCTGCGACGTCGCAGAGCGCTGCTGCTGGGTGGTCAGCCTCACCTGGGCGGTGCCTTCGGCCACGTTGGCGAGCAGGCCCAGGCCGGACTGCATCTGCTTGGCGCCCTTCTCCATCGCCATGACCGTCGCGTTCGTCTCTTCCTGGATGCCTTCGACGATCTCGGCGATGCCGGCGGCCGATGACTTCGAGCGCTCGGCCAGTCGCCGCACCTCGTCGGCGACCACGGCGAAGCCGCGCCCACCTTCACCGGCCCGAGCCGCCTCGATGGCGGCGTTGAGGGCGAGGAGGTTGGTCTGGTCGGCGATCTCGTTGATGAGGGCCAGGATGGCGCCGATCTCGCTCACCCGCTCGGCCAGCGCCACTGTGCGCTCGGCCGACGCGTCGATGTCGCCCTCGGCCTGCTCGAGGTTGGCGCGGGTCTCCGACGCCTGGGCGGCCACCCCATCGACGGTGTCGGCGATCGACGCCGACGCCCGCGCCAGCTCCTCGGTGGTGGCCGACGCCTCCGTGACCGCCGCCGACTGCTCGGTGGTCGTGGCCGCCAGCTCGTCAGCCGCGGACCGCAGTTGGGTGGCGGACGTCGCCACCGCTTCGCTGGCGGCGATGACCTCGCTCACCAGGGTGTCGAGGCTCTCGGCCATCCCGTTGAACGACGTGGCCATGGCGCCGACTTCGTCGCGACTGCGCACCGTCGCCCGGCTGCCCAGGTCGCCAGCAGCCAGGTGGCCGGCCGCATCCTTCACCGCGCCGACGTTGCGGGAGATGCGCCGCGCCACCCACAGCGTCAGCGCGGCCGCAACGACGAGCACCAGGAACACGGTGGTGAGGGCGAACTGGCGCCGGCCCAGGTCGCCGCTCCTCCGAGACTCGAGCATCGTGTCTTCCTGCTTGAACAGCTCCGTCCACAGCGCGTTGTGGGCGTCGATCGCCTCACGGACGGCGGACGCGTGCGCTGCAGGCTCGACGGACACATTCGTGGTGTCCACGACGGCCTTCGACGTTGCGAGCGCACGGGTCATCAGCGGCGACAGCGCGGGCTTCAGATCCTCGTTCTTGTTCAGTGTGGTCGTTTCGACGAACGCCGTCTCCAGGTCGGTCTCGAGGCCGGCGAGCTGGTAGTCGAGGAGCCTCACCGCGGCTGCAAGGGCAGCCGCCTCCTGCGTGCCCTTGGCGCTCGTCGCCGTCGCGTCGACCAGGCTGCTCAGGTCGCCGAGCTCATCGACGATCTCGGGCTCCTTCAACAACAGCGCGTCCATCACGTAATACGTGTCGAGATCGGGGTCGAGGATCAGCTTGGAGGTGTCGCCCACGTGCGTGATGAGGAGCCGCACGTCGTCGATGAGGCCCACGTGCAGACGCTCGCTGTCGGCCGCACCGCCGGCGAGCTTGACCGCCTCCCACGACGCCTGGAGACGGGCGGGGCCGGCCGCCCCCCGCTGGCGCGCGTTCAGCACCCCGCTCGTGGTCTGCAGCGCCCGGCCGAGGTCGCGGTCCACGGCCAGCACGTTGGTCAGGTCCTGATCGACGAGCGCTTCGGCCCGCCCCGCCTGCTCGGTGTTGCCCTGCCGCACCAGGCCGCGATGTGCCTCCAGGTGCACGAGCAACTGGCTCACGGGTTGGAGGTAACGGTCACCCCGCAACTCCTGCTCGGCGAAGTCGATCTTGATGTTCTGTTCGTTGACGAGGAAGTACGTCGTCACGACGAGCGGGATCATGAACGCCAGGGCGATCGCCGCCAGCTTCATCCAGATCCGCGGCGTGATCACCCAGGTGCGCATGGCTCCACGGTACGCGCCACTCGGTGCCCGCGAGCGGGACGCTGACGTCCTCCGTCACCGTCTCATGTCATGAAGACCGGCAGAGCTGAACGGTGTATGACCTCGAGGGTTCCTTACGCGAAGAACGGGGCGAGCGCAGGCGCCAGGCGACGCGCCATGGGTGGCGAGCGGCGGGTGATCGGTTACTCGTCGATCTTGACCGCGAACACAGCGGCATCGTCGCTTGCCACCCCCACGCCGAAGGTCCGCGCCTCGCTGATCAGGCCATCGGCGATCGCGGCGGCCGTGCACCCGCGCAGACCGGCCAGCGTCTGCTGCATCCGGCCGTCACCGAACTCCTCGCCGTCGCAACGCGCCTCGCTGATGCCGTCGGTGTAGAGGACGATGCTGTCGCCACAGCCCACGTCGACGACCCGTTCCGAGAACTCGGCTTCTTCGAACATCCCGAGGAGGGGTCCAGTGGGCGGCAGCAGCTCGATGGCGTCACGTCGGAGCACGGCGACCGGTGGGTGGCCGCCGCTGGCGTAGGTGACGCGAGCTCCGGTCGCGCCGATCTCGAGCACGGCGACCACGGAGGTACAGAACTGCTCCGCGTCGCCGTTGGCCAACAGCGCCCGGTTGAGGACGGCGAGCGTCTCGGCCGGTCCCCGCCCGAGCAACGCCGCCGTCCGGATGGTGTAGCGAGTCAGCGCCGTGAGCGCGGCTGCCTGGGGGCCCCGGCCCCGCACGTCGCCGATGACCACGCCCCAGCGCCCAGGCGAGATGGGGAACACGTCGTAGAAGTCCCCACCCACTGCCGCACCCGCCGCCGAATAGGCCGCGCCCAGCTCGGCCCCCGGAACTGCGGGAAGTTCGGCGGGCAGCAGGCTTTGCTGCAGTTGGGCCGCGACCCTCGCCCGGTCCTCCAGGGAGCGGACGATCTCGATCGCAGCCGCCGTCTGCCCGGCGACGCCGACGGCGAGCCGCTCTTCGCTGGCGCCGAAGCGGCCCACCTCCGAATGCCCGAAGAAGAGTCCGCCAACCACGTCGCCGCTCGACAGCAGCACAGGGATGGCCATGTAGCTGCGCACAGGCAGGTGGCCGTCGGGCATCCCGTGATGCGGGGGATTGTGGCCGTACACGGCCTCCGTGGTGACGTCGTCGAAGCGCACATTGCCGGTGCCTGCGAACGTCGCCCCGAACACGGCCGTGGCGCGGGGCATCGGGAAGTCGGCGAACGCCTCGCGGGGAGCACCCGAGAGCGAGTACAGGAGATAGGACTGTCCCGTCTGGTCCTCTGCGTTGTAGAAGAAGGCACCGAACTCTGCGCCCGTCACCTGAGTGGCGGCGTCGGTAGCCACCTGGAGGATGGCGTCGAGGTCGCGACGGCGCATCATGGCCTCACCCACCGCGGCCAGCTTCTCCAACGAGGCGCGCTCGTGCTCCAGCCGCCGCCGGGCCTCGCGCTCGAGGTGGAGCAGGTTGGCCCGCTGCAGGGCCTCGGCGGCCTCGGCGGCCAGAGCCAGCACGAAGCGCTGCTCGTCGTCGTCGAACAGCGTCCGCTCTGTGAAGCTGAACCGCAGGGCACCGAGAACCCCGTCCGACGTGATGAGGGGGATGGCGCACATGGCCACGGTGCCTGGTTCCAGACCGGCCAAGGCCGGGAAGCGGGCGTCCCGCTCCTCGACCGTCTCGAGCCAGACCGCTTCACCGGTGCGCAGGGCGTGGGCGGCCGGGAGGTCGGCATCCGGGTGCTCCTCGCGGAGCCGGGTGACGACGGGCTCGTCGTAGCCCACAGTGCCGGGCACGCTCAGGCGGTTGGCCCCGGTGGCCAGGATGACACCGCCACCGGACGCGCCGAGAGCGGCCACGCCCTCCTGCAGGACCGCCGCGGCCACGTCCTCGGCGCTGACGGCGGAGGCGAGTGCCACCGCGACGGTGTAGAGGCGAGCGGCCTGCTCGGCTGTACGCCGGGCCCGGTCGGCCCTGTCGATCTCGCCGAGCAGGCACTGCTCGAAGGCTCGCACGGGTGGTCGCTCGTCGCCGTTGGCCACAGCTCTGAGCTGCTTCACGATCTCGCCGATGTACCAGCGCCGGAACAGGCGATGCTGTGGCGGCGTCTCGAGGGTCAGCAGGCGATTCGCCCGGCAGTAGCTGTCCACCTCGTCGAGCGCCTGGAGGTACTCCTCGGCGGCGTCGGCGACCTCGACGGGGAGCCCGAGCTCGAGGACGACGTGGGATGCCCCGGCCCGGGCCGCCTCGGTGGCTTGGCGCTTCATGATGAGGCGCGCGTCCTCGAACCGGTGCACGACCCTGTCGATGAGCCCGGCCAGCGACGCCGGCACGGGCGCGCTGACCCCGGACCGCCCACCGCTGGCGGCGAGGGTGAACTCGCGCACGATGTTGTCCACGTGGCGCTTGGCCGCCACGAGCAGCTCGGTCGGCACCTGACCAAGGGTGATGTGCACACGCGCGGAAGGACCGTCCTCGAAGGGGTCATCCCAGATGGCAAGGAGCTCCTCCTCGCTCTCGGGCGTGGCCGGGCTCGGCGCGTCGACGACGTCAGCCCACACGACCTTGCCGGTCGCGGTCGGCGTCACGCCCCAACCTGAGGCAAGCCGGGTCACCAGGTGCAGGCCTCGACCCGTCATCGCATCGCTCGATGTGACTGCCATGAGTGGACTGCGGCTGTTGCGGTCGGCCACCTCGATGCGCGCTCCGTCGGCCGTGCCCGTGACGACGACCGACTCGATCCCGCCCCCGTGGAGTAGGCCGTTGGTCACCAGCTCACTGATGATCAGCTCCGCGGCGGTGATGCTCTCCTCCGAGCGGCCGGCCATGGCCGCACGCACCGACACCCGTGCCTCGGCGACGTCGCCATCGGCAGCTACCTCGATCCGCCGCACCCGGAACACCACCTCAAGGTACCCGGCGCTGTCTCGGTGGAAGGATCTCCCTGCCGGCGGGCGGGGGCGACGTCGCCGGCTGATGGTTACGCAGTGCCTTCTGGCAGGAGGAGCTCGTCGAGTGCCCGCAGCGCCTCATGCGGCATCCCTCGCACGAGATCCTCGAGGGTGCCGGTGACGTGGCGGATCTGCATCCTCATGATCCGAACGAGGGCGCGGAACTCCTCCACGGGGACCTCGCCCTCGTGCGAGCACAGCAGGTCGAGAGCGCGGCCGGCGGTGGCCAGGGAGTGCAACAGGCCGTGGGCCACCACCGCCAGGGTGGGATCCGCTTCGATGAGCGCGGCGTGATCGTCGGTCCGCGCCCACGGGACCGGATCGAGGGCGTGGGTCATGGGCACGTCGGAGGTTGGGCGGTACTCGACGGGCGGCAGTGGCAACGGGGACGGCCGCCCCAGCCAGTAGCCCTGCCCGCAGCCGACGCCGGTCGAGCGCACCGCGGTCAGCTCGCTCTCGGTTTCGATGCCTTCGGCGACGACCGAGGCGCGGACCTCGGCACCGAAGATCACCAGCGCGCTCACCAGTGCCCGCCTGGCTCGATCCGCGTCGATCCCCCGCGTGATCGATCGGTCCAGCTTGATGACGTCGGGTCGAAGCCGCAGGACGTGCTGGAACGTCGCGTAGCCGGCACCCGCGTCGTCGACGGCCAACATCACTCCCGCGTCGCGAAGAGTGCGCAGCTCGTCGCAGACAACCTCGTAGTCATCCACGACCGCGTGCTCCGTGAGCTCGAGGACGATCGGTCGCCGTGGGAGGAAGGGGCGCAGCGCGTCGTGGACCCGGCCCGGGGTCGAGAGGCTGGCGGCCGAGAGGTTGAGGGCCAGGTAGCCCGGCGGCAGCCGATCGAGGTCCTGGAACGCCAGGTCGATGATGGCCAGGTCGATGGCACTCGCCAGGCCCAGCGCCTCGCACCTCCGGAACCAGACGTCGGGAGCGCGTCCGTCGTCGAACCGACACAGCGCCTCCACGCCCGCCACGGTGCCGGAATCGAGGTTGACGATGGGCTGGTACACGAGGCTGAAGGCCCGGTTGCGGATCGCCGCTTCGACGTACGCCCGTCCGTTGCGGTTCACGGCGCCGTCCCCAGCCCCGGGGACGTGCGCCTCGACGAGCAGCAACCCTTGTGACCGGTGTACCACGGACTGTCCGCCATTCGACTCCCTCGCCGACGCTCCAGGGAATGCTATCCGTTGAATTAAAATATTAGATCAGAATTCTGAGTCCGAGCTGACCGGGCGCGCGTCCGCGCCGAGGGCCCCGGGTCATCCCCCGGGAGCAGCGTCGACCTCGCGCTCGACGACCAAGCGGGTCAGCTCGACCCGCGATCGCACGTCCAGCTTGCGGAAGATCGATCGCAGGTGGAACCCGACCGTGTGCCGGGAGAGCAGCAGGCGCTGCCCCACCTCGCGATTGGTGAGACCGCTGGCGACGTTGTCGACGATCGCTCGCTCCGCGGCCGTGAGACTGTCCCACCCGAACGGCACGCCACCGGTACGCGGATCGCTGACCTCCGCTCCTTCGCCCGTGATTGGCGCCAACCGGAGCACGGCCCCAATGGGGGCGCGGCCGTCGAGGATCGGGACGGCGTCGACGATCACGGCCCCGCCACCGACCAGCTCGAGATCGCCGAGATCGCCGGTGTGGCCGCGCATCATTCGACCGACCCATTCCCGCAGCACGTTCTCGTCCTCGACCGCGATCAGACCGTCTGCAGCGGTGTTGGCCATCAGGGTGGCTTCCGTCGCGACGACGACTGGACCCTTGGCCCGTCGCCGCTCGTGCAGGAACCGTTGCAGGATGAGGCGACTCGCCACGCCCCCGTCGTCGAGCAGCCGATGCTCGACCTCGCGCGCGGCCCAGGTGGCGAGCGTCATCATCAGATCGCTGCCGTCGGGAACGAGCGACGTGAGATCGATGGCGCCGATGGCCCGACCCGTCCGCGGATCGACCACCGGAGCCGCCGCGCAGAGCATCGACGTCAGCGCTTCGGCGAAATGCTCGCCACCTCGGACGGTCGCCGGCCGCTGCAGCGCGAGCGCGGTACCGATGCCGTTGGTGCCCAACGCGGCCTCGCCGTAGAAGGAGCCCGGCTCCAACTGGATCCGATCCATGCCGAGCCGCAGAGCCGGGTGGGTCACTCGGCGCTCGATCACGTGACCCCGCGCGTCGGTGAGGACGACCGCGACCCTTCCCCCATCCAAGTCGTCCGTCAGCTGGTCGATGACCGGACCGGCCGCTCGAACCAGTTCGCCGTCATCGTCGACGTCGGGGTCGAACGGCACATCGAGGCGCTCGGGTTGCAGCCGCGACGCTGCGGCACGCTCCCATGACGACTTGATCTGCGGACGCACTCGATCATCGACCAGCTGGCCGGACAGCACCTCATCCAACGCCTTGCGAAGGTCGGTACGGAGCAAGGAGGCCTGAGTCGCGAGCATGCTGCAACGGTCGCGCTGGCTCGTCGTCCCGTCTGCACGGCCAGCGGGACTTCGTGCACCCGGCCATCGGGGGACCGCCCTACCTGCTGGCAGCAATGCGCGCGCCCCATCCGCCAGTCATGTTCGCGCCTGGGCCTTCTGGCTTGTCGCTGACTGTACGAACGCGTGATGTGGAACCGGCGCCCGGCCCCCACCCTCGAGTCATGGCGCTCTCGGATGACGATGTCGCAGGAGCGGCCGAGGACATCCTGACCGTGGAGAACGCAGGCCTGCCCTTGCTGCTGATACACCCCGACGGGCAGATCGCCATGGCCAATCGGGCCATGCGCACGCTCCTCGGGTACGGGAGGAGCCAGCTGGATGGACGCACGATCGGCGACGTGTTCCCGGATGACTGGCGGGCCGAGCGGTGGCAGGAGTTACTGCGCACCGGCACGACGGCCGAACACCCTGTCCGGCTCCGCCGCGGCGACGGCGGTTCCATCGCCGCACGGGCCGCCAGCATCGTCATCTTCAACCCCGACGGCACTCCTCGACTCGTCATCAAGCGCGTCGCTGTGGTGTGACGTCGCTCCAGCAGCACTGACCGCCCCACCCTCCCCGCCGACCATCGCGTACGCGCACGCGAGATGTGCGCACGTCATGTGAGGGAGATGCTCACGTCATGCACGCACTCGACATCGCCCTCGTCGTCGTCGTCCTTGCGCTCCTCGCCGCCTTCCTGCTCAGCAGAGTCCACAAGACGAAGCGTCGACAGGTGTTCCAGGAGGCATCGCAGGCCGCAGGGAGCGCGGACCTGGACCTCTACGGCTCCCTGGGCCCCCAGCTGGCCTATCGGAGGGTGGGAGACCGGCACCACCTTCACGTGCGCGGCCTCGGTACCCCGGTCGAGCACCGCAAGCCCAGACGACGGTGAGGTACTGCGCGCTCGCGAGAGGTGACGACCCAGCCGTTCGCGCATGCTCTCCGCACGCGCTTCAAGGAGGCTGCCATGCACGACGTCCGTCTGGGAACAACCGACCTGCACGTCTCGGCCGTCGGCCTCGGGACCTGGTCGTACGGGAGCGACTGGGGAGCAGTCGACGTCGCCGCCGCCACGGACACCATCCACCGCGCCCTCGACCTGGGCATCAACCTCTTCGACACCGCCCAGGCCTACGGCTTCGGCAAGGCGGAGAGGGTCCTGGCCGATGCCCTGTGGCAACGGGTCCAGCGCGACGACGTCGTCGTGGCCACCAAGGGAGGCCTGCGGATGGACGGGACCCGCGTGCTGCGTGATGCAAGCCCCGGCTGGCTACGCGAGGGCGTCGAGCAGAGCCTCCGCCATCTGCGCACCGAATACATCGACCTCTATCAGGTCCACTGGCCCGACCCGCGCACGCCGCTGGAGGAGACGGGGACCGCACTGGCCGCCTTGGTAGCCGAGGGCAAGGTTCGGCACGTCGGAGTCTCGAACTTCGATGCCGAGCAGCTGGCCGAGCTCGGGCGCTTCGTGCAAGTGGAGACCCTCCAGCCGCCCTATCACCTCTTTCGTCGCCAGATCGAGGCCGACGTCCTCCCCTACTGCGCCATCCATGACATCGGCGTCCTTGTCTACGGGCCCTTGGCCCACGGCCTCCTCGGCGGCACGATGACGGCGGGGACGACGTTCCCGCCCGGCGATTGGCGCGGCCAGAGCCCCGACTTCACCGGCGACAGGTTCGCTACCAACCTCGCCGTCGTCGACGAGCTCGAGGCGTTCGCGGCCCGGCGCGGCATCTCGCTGGCCGAGCTGGCGGTCGCTTGGACACTGGCCCATCCGACGGTCGATGTCGCCCTCGTAGGAACCCGGCGCGCCGACCACCTCGACCGCCTCGTCGACGCCGCCGACGTCAAGCTCGACACCGACGACCTCGCTGGCATCGATCGCATCGTGCAGCGCGCCCTACCGGTCCGTGGCCCGGCCCCCGAAGGGATGTAGCGGGGGACGGTCGGCCGTCGACCATCCGCTCGCCAGGTGGGCCGCGCGCGATCTTCAGGTGCGGACGTCGTCTCGGTTCCGTCGACGGGAGCGGTCGAAGTCGCTGGACCAGTGTGTGCGACGCGAGCGGGTGATGAGGAAGGCGTCGTAACCGGGTTGCGCTTCGATCCAGTCCAACCCCGGAAGGCCCATGATGAACATGGCGGTGGCATATGCATCGGCGATCCCGAGGTCCGGGCCGATGACGGTCGCGGCGGCCACCTGCGTGGTCGGCCGCTGGGCCGCGGGATCGATGATGTGGGCGCCGCGCTCGTAGGTGGCCGAGGTGGCGACCGAGTCGGGGCCGCGGAGCTCGAGCGTCGTGGCCAGGCGGGCAGGCCGGGACGGATGGCGAATGCCAACCCTCCAGGCTCGCAGCGCCATCGGCGTGCCCCGCAACACGATGTCGCCGCCGGCGTTGACGCAGAAGTTGCGGGCGCCTGCACCCTCGAGGATGTCGGCCGCCCGCTCCGTCGCCCACCCCTTGACGAAGCCTGACGGGTCGAGGGTGCTGCCGTGGCGCTCCGTGAGGCCGAAAGCATCGAACGCGCCCTCGGTGATCGCGTTCAGGTCGAGGCACGTCCGGAGCACGAACCGGACGTCGTCGTCGACGTCGGTCAGGGCGATCTCGCCGCGCCCCAACCGGCTGATCTGGCTGTCACGTCGATACGTGCTGAACCTGGCGTCGACGTCGTGCAGCCACCGAACGGCGTCGTCGAGCGCACCGGCAGCGGGGAGCGGTTCGCGGATGTCGAAGCTGACGGCCATGCCCATGACGTGCTCGACGTGCACGAGGTGAGCAGTCGTCATCGTCTCACGCGATCGTCGTCGCACCGGCGCCGTGCGCCGTGTCGATGGCGGCCTGGAGCGACTGCAAGTAGGCCGTGCTGGTATAGGTCGCGCCCGAGATCGAGTGGACGTTCGCCGACTGCGCGGTGAGCACCTCCGAACGCAGCTGAGGCAGCGCGCTGGCGTTGATGTTGCGGCTCTTGTTGTCCTGGTCGGGATGAGCGATGACAGCAACGTCGGCGATGGCGCCGTTGGCGATCTGGACCTGCACCTGCACCGGCCCGTACTTCGTGGGGATGACCGGCCCGTCGAACGGTTGACGGGTTGGGGCGACCGCCGAGGCGCCACCCGCGCCGCCCGCCACGGTGGGGGGCGGGGTGCCTCCGACCGGCATCGGTGCTGGGAGTCCGGCGATGGGCTGGGATCCGGCGCGTGCGGCATTCAGGTCAGCGAACATCACGCCCAACCCGCCAGTAGTGGCGAGGGTCAACAGCAGCGCGGCGGCTCGGGCGCGAGCCGCGGGATGGTGTCGTCTACGCCGGGTGGTCGGCGGGGAGCCGGCGGCGGCAGCCGTCGGCCCCGCCTGGATCAGACGGCGCGCCTGCAGCCGGTCCAGACGTTCCGCAAGCTGCTCGTCGGTCGCCTGCGTCCGCCGGTCGGGCGTCGTCACGGTCGCTTCAACCCCTTGCCAACCGCGCGGGATCGGTCGTCGACGTATACCAATTGCGGTGCGGCGACCCTTGGGAACAGCAGGTCGAGGATGCGGACCAAGAACGCGTAGACGCCGAACCCGGCGAGGGCCATGAGACCGAGCCGGAAGGCCAGGCTCGATGCGTCGGAGCCCGCCTGGTAGGCGTGGAGCCCGGCGAGCACTGCACCGAGCACCGAGCCGAGATGGACCGTCCGCCATCGAGCAGGGCGAAGACGCCTCGACGGCCACGTGGTGAAGACCGCGATGGCGACGAGGTACGTCGCGATCACGCCCCAGGTGATGGCGAACGAGCTGGCGCCGGGGACGAGCAGTTGGGCGAGCCCGATCCCGCTGCCCTGGTCGGTGTACACCGCGACGAGATGCACGCCGATCATCGCCAGTGCCAAGCCGCCGAGCCAGTTGTGCAGGTCGAGCCACCATGCGGGGCGGCGGCGCACACCGGTGTTGCGGGCGGAGAAGAAGAACCCCGACACCAGCGCGGCCACGAGGAGCGCCGTCGCAACGATCCCCGTCGCCCTGCTCAGGTACCACGCCATCTGACTCATGGCGACCCATCCTCGGGCGGCAGGGCATGTGCCCACATCCCGCGCTCGAAGAGTCTGCCGACGCCCCGACGTCGGGGGTGGGGGTTCCCTCCGTCAGGGCGTCGGCGCACGACCGCGGCGATTGGGACGCCGAGCCGGCCGTGGATCTGGCTCACGCGACGTGCACGCGATCGCTCGGTTGGCCGAGAGCGAGACGAGCGGCGCTGACATCCAGCTCTCCGTACCCCTCGTCGACAGCCCGCTGCCATTGTTCGGCAATTGCCGTCAGCGCGGGGAAGCTGTTGCGGACAGCGTTCAGCGCGAGCTCCACGTCCTTCGCGGCCCAGGCAAGGGCGAACTCGTGGCCGTAGTCCCGGGCATCGATCTTGTGCAGCTTGGCGATCGCCGCCGGCGCAGCCAACGGCCCGCCTTCGAGCCCGTCGAGCAGCTCGGCGTGGGTGATCCCGAGCTCGTCAGCAAGGGCCATCGTCTCCGCCAGCCCCTCCATCAGGAACGCGAGCCACGTGTTGAGCACCAGCTTGAGCCGGGTTCCCCGCCCCGCCTCGCCGAGCCAGATCGTGCGCTGGCCGAGGCATTGGAAGAGAGGAGCCAGCTCGGCCTCGAGCCCGAGAGGGCCCGACGCGAGGATCAGCAGCTCGCCCCGCTGGGCCGGCCCTTTGCTACCGGACACGGGCGCGTCGACGAAGCGCACGTCCGGTCGCCGCGCCGCCGTGAGGGTGGACAGGTGCTCGGTCGCCCGTAGCCCGATGGTGCCCATCTGGATCCACGCCGCGCCGCGAGGGAACGCGTCCAGCGTGCCCTGGCCGTCCATCACCGAGGTCACGGCGTTGGCGTCCGGGAGCATCGTGATCACGACATCGGCAGCGGCCACGGCATCGACGGGCCGGGCCGCCACGGTGGCACCCAGCACCTCGAGCGATCTCGCCATCGCCGGCGTGCGATCCCAAACCGTGGTGGCGAAGCCAGCTCGACACAGGTTGGCGGCGATCGCTGAGCCCATGGTGCCCGTTCCGAGCACCGTGACCGTTACTGCTCCCCGGTTCTCAACATCTCGATCCATGTCCCTCTCCTCGCCAGTGGTGTGTGGCCATCCTCCGGATATCGGGAGGCGCGCACCTCCCCCACCCGCGTAGCGACCTCGGCAGGCGGCCCCCCGAACCCCATCCGCTTTTTGCCCTAAAGCAGGGCTCCGGGGGCGATGGTGTGGCGGCCGCTGGTGAATGTTCGCGATGCACCGGTCGGCAGGACGACCTCGGCGGTGGTCCCGTCGGGCACACCGAGCTCGAGCCCCAGGCCCTCGCCCTGCTGCTCCCATCGAACGTCGATGGGCCCGTACGGGCTGTCGTGGTGGGCCGCTGCCCACGAGATGCCGCCACCGGGCCGGGGCGCAACGCGGAAGCGCCGGTAGCCGGGCTCGATGAGCTGGAGGCCGGCGACGTACTGGTGGAGGAACGTGATCACCGCACCCTTGCTGTAGTGATTGAGCGAGGCGTGGGGCACGCCGTCGGCGTCGATGCCGCCCCACTCCTCCCACACGGTGGTGGCGCCACGGTCGACCATGACCAGCCACGAGGGTTCCGTGTCCTGGAGCAGGAGGTCGAAGGCGACGTCGAGATGGCCCGTGTCGGCGAGGACGGGCAGCAGGAACGGGGTAGCGAGGAACCCAGTGCCGAGGTGGTTCCCAGCGACGCGGATGAGCTCCACGAGTCGGTCGGCGGACGCGGCACGGAGGTGCTCGGGTATGAGGCCGAAGGTCAGGGCGCGAGCGTACGTGGCCTGCGTGTGCGGGATGGTGGTGCCGTCGTCGGCGAGGAACTCGGTGCGCCACGCGGCGGCGACGTCTTTGGCGAGCTCGGCGTAGCGGTCGGCGTCGTCATGGCGGCCGAGGATGTGGGCGATCTCGGCGAGCTCGGCCGCGGAGCGGTGAAGGTAGGCGGTGGCAACGGGACCGTGGTCGGCGACCATGGCGGCGGCGATGGTGTCTTGCAGGCTCTCTCCTGCTTCCAGCCACTCGCCGAAGTGCCAGCCGCTGTCCCAGAGGTAGCGCTCGTGCGCCGCTGCTTCGGGTGACCGTTCGATGCGGGACCGGTGCCGGCCGCCGGCCGCGGCGCGGGCCGCGTAGTCGACCCATGCCGTCATCGACGGCCACTGGTCCGCGAGCACCTGGGTATCGCCCGTGACGCGGTGCAGCACCCATGGCACGTGGACGGCGGCGTCACCCCAGCCCGACGAGCCCTCGATGACGGGCCAGTGCGGCGGCGGCCGGTCGTCGGCGGGGTGGGACTCGGGCACGAGGTTGGTGACCTTGCCATCGGGACGCTGCTCGGCGGCCAGGTCGCGCAGCCACTTCACTGAGAAGCCGCTGACGTCATAGAGGAAGGCGGCGGTCTCGACGAAGATCTGCCAGTCGCCGGTCCAGCCCGCCCGCTCGCGCGTGGGGCAGTCGGTCGGGATGTCACACGCGTTGCCGCGGAAGCTCCACTCCGCTATGCGGTGGAGCGCGTTGACGCGGTCGTCGGAGCACTCGAACCGGCCACGACGCTCGAGGTCGGTGTGGACGACGACGGCGACGACGTCGTCCGCTGTGAGCGTGCCGTCGTAGCCGTCCACCCGCACGTACTGGAAGCCCTTGGTGCTGTGGCGGGGTTCGAAGACGTCGCCATCGAGTCCCGCAGAGATCACCGCGTCGGTCTGGAAGGTCACCTCGCGCTCGACCTCGGTCGACGCGGGAAAGGCCACATGCTCCTGGGTGACGTCGCCGTCCTTGTCGAGCCATTCGCCGTACGTCAGGGTGCACGCGGTGCCGACGGGCCCCAGGCCCCGCAGCCGGACCCACCCGCTGATGTTCTGGCCCGCGTCGACAACCCACCGCCGCGGTGCGACCTCCCGCACCGAGACCGGTCGCAGCTCCTCGATGCGCCGCACGGGCGGCGCCGGCGACGCACAGAGTTGGGCGTAGCCGTGGTCCTCGACCCGGACGGGCTTCCAGCTGCGCCACTCCCGCCAGTCGGCGCGGCGTCGGAGGTCGTGCACCTCGCCGGCGATGAGATCGGCGCCCAGGACATGGCTCGGCGTCGATCTCCACGTGCCGTCGGTGCCGAAGGTGACGATCTCGCCGGAGGTGAGGGTCACGACCAGCTGGGCGAGGAGTGCGGTCGTCGTCCCGTAGTCGTCGACCCGGCGGGCGACGCTGTTCTGACCCCGCCACCATCCGTCGCTGAGGAGCGCACCGACGACGTTGTCGCCGGTGGTCAGCAGTTCGCTGACGTCGTAGCTCTGGACCTGCAAGTACGTGTGGTAGGCGGTCCACCCCGGTGTGAGCTCGAGGTCGCCGACCCGGACGCCGTTGACGGCCGCCTCGTAGATGCCGTGTGCGGTGGCGTGCAGCCGAGCTTGCGCGATCTCGCCGTCGATCTGCGCCGCGCCCGCGAGGCAGTACGCAGGGCGCTGGCGCGCCGGGAGGTCAGCGCCCTCCACCGGCGCGACCCACTGCGCCGTCCAGTCGGAGTGGTCCATCACGGAAGCTTCACCCACGTGCGCGTCCACCGCACGAACGCCACCGAGCTTTGGGCCCTTCGTGTCGCACGTTCCGCCCGAGCCGGGACACCCAGCAGCAGGAAGGTCCACCGCGCCCGCGGACTGGCGGCGCCTGTCCCTCCTACCCGAGCAACCCCAACTGGCCCATGAAGCCCATCATGTCGAAGTAGACGTGATAGCTGACGATCTGGTCGCCCCGCATGCGCACGAAGTCGCACGACTGGAACTCGACCGACTTCCCGGTTGCCGGGATCTCGCCCTGGGGTGAGGCCAGCGGTGCCGTGTGAGTCCCGCTGATGCGCAGCTCGAACGCGGCGGTGTCACCGTCCTCGACGTAGGCGACGATCTCGTGGGTGAGGTCGGGGAAGGCCTCGAGGAACGGACGCATGTATCCGACGATCCCATCCACTCCCGTGACGGACTCGGCGCCGGGGGCCCGGAACTCGCACCCCTCGGCGAGTGACCGAGCGACGCCGTCGTAGTCCCTGGCGTTGACGGCCTTGAACATGCTCTCGATGTCGTCCCTATGACTCATGTGGTCGCCCTCCCCGTGCCGGAACCCGTTCCCTCCCCGTTCGACGGAGAGGCGAGCGCCGGATCACAGGATGCGCAACGAGGCAGTCAACCCCCGATGTGGCCTCCACCGAGGTACCGCTTCCCGTCCAGGCCGATGAGGCCCCTCGGCCCGCTCGACGATCACCGGCGCGTTGTCCCCGTACGCCGCCATCTGCGTGAAGCCGTGCCACGCGACCGCCGCCTCGCGCTCGATCCACTCCCTGCTCGACCCCATGGCGGCACGCCCGAGATCGGGGCGACCACCTGGCGCAGGGCGGCGGGCTACAGCGGCGGGGTGGTCACCAAAGGCGTTGCCACGAGGAC
>JBEEFQ010000286.1:0-11337 GCA_041166245.1 Actinomycetota bacterium
TCAACGGGACGGCCATCCTGCGCATCCGCGCCGGCAAGATCGTCGAGCACTGGGGCGGACCGCACTGCCAGGACGGGGTCGGGCTCACGCATTGAGCGACGGCGGCGCGGAGGCATCGCACGACGCCCTCATCCGTCAGTTCATCGCGGCGCTGACCGAGGAGGTGGCAAGGCCGCGTGCGTCCTGATCGCCGTCTGGTCCTCGTCGCTGCTGGCATCACCGCGCTCGTCGCGATCGCGATAACCGTCGTGGTCCTGGCCGACGACGGCAAGGACCCGTCGTCGGTCGCCACTGCGGCCACCACGACGAGCACGACCACGTCGACCACGTCGTCGTCGTCATCGAGCACGTCCGTCTCGACGGTGCCGCCGACCTCGACTGTCCCCTCCCGTCCGACGACGCCATCCACCGCGATCCCGACGACGGCGCCCGCGCGTTGTCAGCCGCCAGCGCCGGGATCGGACTTCGACGGCTTCGGCGCGACGGAGATCGTCATCGAGAACGGCCAGGGGTCACGGCGGAGCTGCGTGCTAACGGCCGACACGCCCGCCCAGCAGCAGCAGGGCCTGATGCGGCAGCAGGACCTCGATGGCTACGACGGGATGATCTTCCGCTTCCCCACCACGGAGGAGCGATCGTTCTGGATGCGGAACACCTCGATCCCGTTGTCGATCGCGTTCTTCGACGGGGGCGGGGCGTTCGTCTCCGCGACCGACATGGAGCCCTGCGGTGACAGCCCCGAGTGCCCGGGTTACCCCTCCCGCGGTGCCGCCAAGTTCGCGCTGGAGGTGATCCGCGGTCAGCTCCCCGCGGTGCACGCGACCGGCGGGTCGCGGCTCATCGCATGACGCTGCTTGCGTTGGAGTGTTCGCTGTACGCGCGGCTCCGGTGCGGATTGTCCGAAACGTGAACCGCGGTTCACGAATTTCAGTTTCTGACAGTAAGGAACGCGCGCGCGTCCGCTTCTCTCCCTCGACGGCGCAGAAGCGTCGCCGGGTTCACAACTGAGGGGGCAGGTAGATGCGAGTACGTCTGGTCGTTGTCGCCCTGGCAGCGTTCATCACCACATCGGTCGGCGGGTTGCTGCTGCCGGCACAAGCCGAAGAACCGATCCCGGGCGTTCCGCCTGGTGTCATCCCGCCCGGCGTGATCCCGCCTGGCGCGATCCCGCCCGGTCTCATTCCCGGCATCCCGCCGGGCACGCTGCCGAGCCCGCTCGTTCCCGCCATCGATGGCGTCGGCGGGGCGGCCGCATCACCCGGATCCGCGAGCGCGTCGGTGGTCGAGCTGCCGGGTGTTCTCATCGTCGGCAAGTCGGAGTCCAGTAAGACAGGCGCCAAGGTGACGGTGCTGAGCGTGGGCGGAACCGATCTGCTCGTGAAGAACGGCAGCGATGCCGGCCCCAGCTACTCGGGTCCGCTCGCACCGGTGGGCGACCAGGTCGACGCCGCGAACAAGGCCCTCTGCCCCGCCGGTCCCGGCAAGGCGTCGGCCAACGGGTGTGTCGTCGTGCTCTACTCCGACGCCAAGACGAACCAGGCTGCGGGGACGTCCAGGACCAACAGCGCGCAGTTCCGGGCCTTCAGTGTCACCACGCCTGACGGTGCGCAGAGCCTCACCCTGGGCAGCACGTCGGCGAGCACGACCCGCACACCGTTGTTCGGGACGACGCGCTGCACAGACATCGCCACGTCGTTCCTCGTGAGCGGCACCGGCACCGCGGCGGCACTGATCCTGGTGAACCCCGGCGGCCCGGCGGCCGGTATCAAGTTCAGCGTCTTCAAGGTCTGCTGACACAGCCGTCACGCAGATGGACGAGGGACCGCCCGATGGCGGTCCCTCGTCGCGCGCAAACCCGCATCATTCGCCCGTGGCGCCGTCGATCTGCTCGCGGAGCAGATCGGCGTGGCCGTTGTGGCGGCTGTACTCCTCGACCATGTGGATCAGCACCCAACGAACGCTGAGGTCGGCGTCGTGGCGGGCGTCGTGCACGGTGTCGTCGAGGGACGCGAACGACGCTTCGATGCGCCGGGACGCCTCGACCTCGGTGTTCCAGCGCGCGAACGCGTCGTCGACGCTCGCGTCGTCGACGTCGTCGAAGTCACCGTCGAGGTTGTCGGGGCGGCTGTAGAAGATCGGCGGCGCGTCCTCGCCTGCGAGCGTGCGCCGGAACCAGCTGCGCTCGACGTCGGCGAGGTGCCGCACGAGCCCGAGCAACGACATGCTCGACGGCGGCACGGAGCGCAGGCGCAGCTGCTCGGCTGACAGCCCGTCGCACTTCCAGAGCAGCGTCTGGCGGTGATAGTCGAGGAAGCCGCGGAGCATGGCCCGCTCGTCCACCGTCGACCCCGGATCGATCCGCTCGATGGGCATGGACCGCATTCTGCCGGATGCGGTCAGCCCGCCAGCGCGCGGCGCAGGAAGGCCAGCTGAGCAGGGACGCGACTGCGCCACCGACAGTGTCCCTCAGGTTGAGATGGCCGCCAACGGGCAAGATGTCGGACCATGTGGACTTCAGCCGACATACCCGACCTGCACGGGCGGGTCGCGGTCGTGACCGGCGCCAACAGCGGGTTGGGGTTCCAGACGGCGCGGGCCCTGGCGGGGAAGGGCGCGACCGTGGTGATGGCGTGCCGCAACCAGACCAAGGGCGCCGAGGCCCTGTCGCGCGTGAAGGGCGAGCACCCGTCGGCGACGGCCGAGCTCGTCGAGCTGGATCTGGCCGACCTGGCGTCGGTGCGCAAGGCCGCCAACGACGTAATCGCCCGCCACCCTCGCGTCGACCTGCTGATCAACAACGCCGGGGTGATGGCCATCCCCCGGCGCACGACGGTCGACGGCTTCGAGATGCAGTTCGGCACCAACCACCTCGGCCACTTCGCGTTGACCGCTCTGCTCATCGACCGGCTGCTCGGTACCGAAGGATCGCGTGTGGTGAACGTGAGCAGTGGCGCCCACCGCGCCGGGCGCATGCACTTCGACGACCTGCAGGGCGAGCGGCGCTACCGAAAGTGGCGGGCGTACGGCCAGAGCAAGCTGTCGAACCTGCTCTTCACGCGCGAGCTTCAGCGGCGATTGACGGACAAGGGCTCGTCGACCATCGCCGTCGCCGCCCACCCCGGCTACGCCGCCACCCACCTGCAAGCCGTCGGACCGGAGATGGCGGGCTCGAGGCTGATGGCGCGCGGCATGGCGTTGGCCACCCGACTGTTCTCGCAGACCGATGAGATGGGCGCGCTCGGCCAGCTGCGCGCCGCGACCGCGCCCGACGTCGTCGGCGACGAGTACTTCGGGCCCGTGAAGTTCTTCGGCCTCCAGGGCCACCCCGAGCGTGCCGCGAGGACGAAGGCGGCACGGAACGACGCCGACGCCCGCCGGCTCTGGGAGGTGTCCGAAGAGCTCACCGGCGTGCGCTTCGAGAGCCTCCCGGCGTAGCCGGTCGGCAGTCAGCGGCCGCGGAGCTTGCGGCCCGCACCCTTGGCGACGCCGCGAGCGGCCCTGCCCGCGTCGGTCGCGGTGCGCTTGGTGCGCTCCAGGGCCGCCGCCGCCCACGCGTACTCGGTGCCCAGCACCGCGAAGCCGGCCACCACGACGAGGAGGCCGGGCCCGGGGAGCACCAGTAGGGCCACGCCACCCAGCACCAGCGCGCCGCCGACCACGGTCACCGCGATGCGCTTGGAGCTGCGGGCGACGAAGCGCAGGATCTCCAGCGGCGACGCGGCCATCGTCCCCAGGTTAGAGACGGGTAGCTGTCAGTCGGTGGGCAGGCTCGACGTCGTGCTGGAGCCCGGCGTCGAGGTGCTCGAGGTCGTGGGCGGGGCGGTAGTGGACGTGGTCGAGCCAGGCTGCCACCCGCGAGTTCCGCCGCGGCGTCCGCCGGCTCCCTCGGGTGGGCTCGTCGTCGTGGTCGACGGCTTCGGTGCCCTGCCCGACTTGCCGGTCGTGGGCTTGGTGCCGCCCATCGTCGTGTCGGGGAGACCGCGGACCACCGTGCCCGAGTAGTAGCTCGTCTCCGCCCGAGCCCCGGCCCACGACAGCGAGATGTGTACGTGGTCGGTGTGCGGGCTGGTGCCGGTGTAGGGCTGCCAGCCCAGGTCGGCGCGGTAGGCGTGCCAGATGTGCTGGTTCCAGATGACGTACATCACGCCCATGCGCCGGGCCAGTGCGTGCTGGTGGCCGTAGCTGTCGGTGGCGAGCAGGAACCGCAGGAAGTCGTCGACCGCGGCACGCTGCGCGGCGTTGCCGACGTTGGCGCCCCAGTCGAAGGCCCGCCCCTCCTTGTGCTCGCTCTTGCCGCCGATCTCGCACGCGCGGCTGATGCCACCGCTGCCGGTCATCGGATAGCGCGCCAGCAGCAGATTGCGCAGCGCGAGGGTGCCGGGCTTGGCCGCGGGGTCGCAGGTGGCCTGGCCCTCGTAGCGCGCGTAGCCCTCGATCTCGGGTCCGTCGAGCTTGCCGACGATGGGACCCGTCGCAGGCGCGGCCTTGGGCTTCGGGGCCTTGTCGGGCTTGTTCTTGGCCGGTCCGTCGTCCGTGTCGTGGCTCGGGGGCTTGGCCTTGGGCTTGACCGCGACCTTGACCGGCTCGTGGTGGTCGAGGTCGACATCGGGCACCAGCTCGACGTCCCAAGCGGTGGTGCGCACGGCCATGAAGCCGACGTAGGCGTGATGGGAGCCGGCGCACCGAACGATGCCGTTGACGCTCGTCGTCCACACCGTTGGCGCCGGGCCGAGCGGCGAGACGAAGGCGCCGCTCACCCAGCCGGTGCCCGGGTCGTCGAAGGAGAGCTCGAGCGACTCGGCGGGGCACACCCCTCCGCCCGCCAGCTCGAGGCCGCCGCCCTCCTGGACGCGGGCGAACGCCACCGGTCCCAGCTCGGGCAGGGGGAGGGTGGTCGGGACGGCAGTGCTCGTGGAGGTGACGGGCGGCTGGGCCTGGTCAGCCGACACGGTGGTCGGCTGGCCCAGCAGCGCCATGTTGGCGCCGAGGGTGCCGATGACGGCGGCGGCCAGCACGGCCCGCACGTGACTTCCGACTCTGAGCACCCGCGTCCCTCTCCGGTTGTGCCCCAGCCGGATCCGACCCTCCCTCATCGGCATCCACCGCGCCCCGCCTTGAGCCGGCACGCGGAACGCCATTGGGTGCACTTGTGGGCGCTTGTCCCCACAAGTGCACCCAATGGGGCTGGGTCAGCTCGCGCCGCTCGTCAGCTCGAGGGCGAGGGCACGGCCCTCTGGGGTCATCTTGGCCAAGGTCTTGGCCACGACGCTCTCCATCTTCTCGGGGTCGAGGCGGTCGGCCAGCTCGTCGTACTGGGTCTGGATGAAGACGAGGCACAGGGCGTCCTCGAGCACCTGCACGTCGGGGTCGGACGCCAGCCGCTTCTTGCGCACGATGTCCTGGACGCGGGCGATGGTCGCGTCGTCGTAACCCTCGGCACCGAGGATGGTGCCGACCTCGCGCGCGTGCACCTCGTGGAGGTCGCGGCGCCAGCGCAGGTAGCCGGCCCGTCCGTCGGGATAGGACGACCGCGGCACGGTCCAGCGGCGAATGTGATGGGCACGGGCCGCGAGCAGGAGCGCCTCGCCGGCGCCGGGCCGCAGCCGCCGCACCCAGTCGGTCACACGGACCGCATGGTCACCCTCGACGCCGGTGGGACTCTCGGCGTTGGCCGCGTCGATCGCCGCGATGGCCCTATCGAAGCGCTCGTCGTCCACGGGGTGGCAGCCTACGGCTGTGCCCCTTGCCCCCGAGGTGTCGGAGGAGACCGAGCGCTGGTTCGTTCGCCAAGGGGTGCCCCACTTCATCGACGACTACAGCGCGTCGCGCGATGTGCTCACCCGAGCGGTGCCGCTCTTGACCTTGATCCTGTTGTTCGAGGTGGCGGGCGCGGCGAACGCGGACTGGCCGTGGTGGGCGAACGTGGCCGCGGCCGCCGGTGGGCTGGCGCTCGTGCTGGGGATGTGGGCGGGCGTCAACGCGCTGCGCCGGCGGCCGCTGCTCGAGCGGCCCGGACGCGTCGGCTGGGTCGAAGGTTCGGTGTTCGTGATCGCCCCGTCGCTCCTGCCGCTGGTGTTCGGCGCGCAAGGCCGCTCGGCGCTGGCGACTGCGGCGGGCAATGCCGCGCTGCTCGGCATCATCTACGTCGGCACGAGCTACGCCATCGTGCCCATGCTGCGGTGGGGTGCGGCCCGAACCGTGCGTCAGCTCGGATCGATCCTCGGGCTGCTGGTGCGCGTCATGCCGCTGCTGCTGCTCTTCGTGACGTTCCTGTTCCTCACCGTCGAGGTGTGGGAGGTGTCGGCCAGGCTCGATGGCTTCTACTTGGTGGCCACCGCGGGGTTGTTCGTGGGGGCGGGCACCGTGTTCGTGGCCGTGCGCCTGCCCCAGGAGATCGGTGCCCTGGCCCGCTTCGACTCGCCCAGCACGGTCGTCGACCTGACCGCGGGCACCCCAATGGCCGAACGCGCCGTCGCGGTGGGGGACCGGGCGTGCACGTCGCCTGCGCTGTCGAGGCGGGAGTGGATCAACGTGGGCCTGCTCGTGTTCTTCAGTCAGGCGCTGCAGATCGTCACCGTAAGCGCGCTGCTCGGCGCTTTCTTCATGGTCTTCGGTCTGCTCACGGTGCCCGCCGACATGGTGGCCCGGTGGTCGAGCCATGCCGTCGACGAGCTGGCTCGGTTCCCGCTGTGGGGCCGTGACGTGGTGGTGACGAGCGAGTTGCTGCGGGTGGCCGGCTTCCTCTCCGCGTTCTCCGGGCTGTACTTCACGGTGACGATGCTGACCGACGCGACCTACCGTCAGGAGTTCCTGGACGAGGTGGTCGGCGACGCCCGCCAGGCCTTCGCGGTGCGGGCCGTCTATCTCGCCGATCAGGCCTGAGCCAGCGCCGCGTCGTCGGCGTCGAAGCCCGGGTCGTCGCCGGTCGGCGGGTGGGCCAGATGCCAGGTCACCGAGCGGCGCAGTGACTCCATGGGATCCGCCTCCTCCCAGCCCAGCATGGTGCGAGCCTTGCTGGAATCACAGACCAGGTGCTGCGGGATGGCCGCGGTGAGCCCGAGGTCCTCGGGCAGCGACTCGTCGGGCACCGTCACCAACTCGGCGTCGGAACCCGCGGCATCGAGGATCTGGCGGGCCCACAGGGCGACGCTCGGCGTCTGCCGCTCGCCCAGGTTGAAGACCTGGTCGTCAGTGTCCGGCGACTCCAATGCCAGGCGTACGCCCGTCGCCACGTCTCCGACGTACGCGCGCGTCGACAGCCAGTTGCCCACGCCGATGGGGATGCGGGCCCGCCCCGCCGCGACCCGGCGCAGGATGAACCACTCCCGTCGCTGGCCGTCGTGCTCGCCGTAGACCATCGGGAGGCGACATACCGTGGCACCCCGCCGCAGGTACAGCTCCTCCACGTCGAGCTTCTCGTAGTCGTCCATGCCCGGGATCACCCCGCGGTAGGGGTAGCGCTCGGCCCGCACCGGGCTCTCCTCGTCGGCCGGCACCGGCTCGGTGACGCTGCCCGCTTGCAGGGAGGCGTAGGCCTGGTACACGTCCATGCTCGACAGCACGAGCAGCTTGGCGCTTCGGGGGAGCACCTCGAGCACGGCCGTGGTGTCCGTCGCTGACAGGGCCATGGTGTCGACCACCGCGTCCGCATCGGCCAGCTCGCCCGCGGCCGACGCGATGTCGGACCGGTCCACGTGCACGTGACCGACCGCGGCCAGCTCCTCCGGCTCGCTCTGGCCGCGGTGGAAGACGGCGACCTTGTGGCCCGCCCGCGCCAGCTCGAGGGTGATGGCCCGTCCGATGAACCGTGTGCCTCCCAGCACCGCCACGCGCATGGCGGGGAGGCTAGGGGACCTCGGCGGTGGCCTCCTGGCTCGCGCCGATGAGGATGGTGGCGGCGAGAATGGCGAGCCCACCGACGATCTGCAGCGGCCCCAGTGACTCGCCGAGGAAGATGCCCGACAGCACGATGGCGAAGAGGGCCTCGAGGGTCATGACCACGGCCGTGGGCGCGGGCCCGAGGCGGCGCAGCCCGGCGAACATGAGCGCGAAGGCCGACGCGGTGGCGAGGCCGTTGGCCAGCATGAGCGGCAGGTGCCCGTCGAGCGGCTGGAACCCGCCGCTGACCGCCGCGCGCGCGCCAAAGGACAGGGCCGCGCCGATCGCGACCCACGCCGCCATGGTGAAGGCGTCGGTGCGGGGCGCGACCCGATGGCTGACGACGAGGTACACGGCGAAGCTGCCCGCCGACATCAGGGCGAAGGCCACACCACCCGCCGAGATGTGCACGTCGCCGCCGGCCGCGACCACGAGGGCCGTGCCTGCGGCCGAGAGGGCGATGGCGCCGAGCGTCCGGCGCGGGATGGGTCGGCCCATGGCCAGCCCGAGGAGGGCGACGATCGACGGATAGGCGTAGAAGAGCAGCGCGACGGCCGAGGCCGAGCCCCGCTCGAGGCCCATGTAGAAGAAGGTCGACTCGACCGCGTACCCGACGACGCCCAGCAGTAGCACCCGCACCCGCTCGCCGGGGGGCGGGAGGAGGGGGCGGCGCAGCACAGCCAGCAGCGCGAGCAGCAGCACGCCTGCCGTCGCGAATCGGATGCCGAGCGCGGTCTGGGCCCCGAAGCCCTCCGACGCCAGCTCGCGACCGATGACGATGGTGAACCCATAGGAGAGAGCGGCTCCGGCGGTGAGCGCGGTGCCGGTCGCGCTGTCGCTACTTCGCGTAGAGGGCCTCGATCTCGGAGCTGTACTTCTCGTTGACCCCTCGGCGCTTGAGCTTCATGGTCGGGGTGAGCTCGTCCGAGTCGGGCAGCCACTCCTCGCCCAGCAGCGTCCACTTCTTGACCTGCTCGACCTGGCTGAAGCGCTGGTTGGCCTCGCGCACGTTCGCTTCCACCTCCGCCTGCACGTCGGCGTTCGTCGCCAGCTCGGCCAGCGAGGACGACTCGATCCCGTGCTGCTTGGCCCACGCGGGCGCGACCTCGGGGTCGAGCACCAGCAGGGCGGAGATGAACGGCCGCTTGTCGCCGATCACCGCGGCCTGGCCGATGAGCGGGAACGACTTGAGCGCGGCCTCGAGGTTGGCGGGGGAGATGTTCTTGCCCCCCGCAGTGATGATGAGCTCCTTCTTGCGGTCGACGATGCGCAGGTAGCCCTCGCCGTCGAACTCGCCGATGTCGCCCGAGTGCAGCCACCCGTCCTCGTCGAGCGCCTCGCGCGTCTTCTCGGGGTCGTTGAGGTATCCCTCGAACACGTTGCCGCCGCGGCAGACGACCTCGCCGTCGTCGAGCAGTTTCACCTCGCAGCCGGGGAAGGCCTTGCCGACGGTGCCCACCTTGACCAGGTACGGCTCCCATGTCATGGGCCCCGAGCTCTCGGACATCCCGTAGACCTCGGAGAAGGGCACGCCGATGCCCCGGAACCATTCGAGGACCTCGACGGGAATGGGCGCGGCACCCGTGACGGCGATCTCGCACTGGTCGAGGCCGAGCAGCTCGCGGATGCCCTTGAACGCGACCTCGTCGAGGAAGTCCCACGTCTTCTGCTGCTCGGCGGTGAGCTCGCCGCCGGCGCGCCGGACCTCGTCGATGGGCTTGGCCGCGGCCAGCGCCTCGTTGAACTTCTGCGCCTTCTCGGTGTCGGCGGACAGGGCCGCGCTCACGCCCGAGTACATCTTCTCCCACACGCGCGGCACGCCGAAGAAGGTCTGCGGACGCACATGGGCGAGGTAGGTGCTGAGCATGGACGTCTCCGGGCACGTCGTGACCTCGAGGCCACCCACCAGCGCGAGGTAGTGGCCGGTCATGCGCTCGGCGATGTGGGCCATGGGCAGGTAGGAGACGGCCCGCCACCCGAGGGTGTCGCCTTCGAGCAGCTTCAGGTAGCCCTCGGCGGTGAACACGATGTTGTAGTGGCTCAGCATCACGCCCTTGGGCGGCCCGGTGGTGCCCGACGTGTAGATGACGGTGCACAGGTCCTCGGGCTTGGCGATGGTCGCCATCTGCTGCAGGTCGGCGGGCTCACTCTTCGACAGCTGCCGGGCGTCGAGGACGTCATCGCCGGCCAGGCCATCCGGGTCGTTGAGGATGGCGAGGTGTTCGAGGGCGGGCAGCTCGCTGCGCACCTTGAGGAAGCGCTCGAGGAACCCGACGTCCTCGACGATGGCGACCTTCGCGCCCGAGTGGGCGGCCAGGTATTGCACCTGCTCGGGCGCCGAGGAGTTGTAGATCGAGATGGGCGTGGCGCCGCAGAAGAGGGCGGCCAGGTCGGCCACATGGAACTCGGGCCGGTTGCGCATCATGAGCAGCACCCGATCGCCCCGCTGCACGCCGAGGGCCTGCAGACCCGCCGCCACCCTGGCGACGCGCCCTGCGTACTCGGACCACGTCATCTCGCCCCAGCTGTCGTCGGGGTTGCGCCAGCGCAACGCAACCCGCTCCGGCTCCTGGTCGACCATGCGGAGGAAGCGGGTCGGCACCGTCTCCCCGGCGACTACTTCGTCGAGCTCTGCCTTGGTGACATCCGTCATGCGGGACATTCTGCCTCGCCCGGAATTGTTGACCTCGTAGGTCGGTTATTGTCCAAGGTCCAGAGACGATGACATGGAGGGCGACATGGGTTTGCAGCTAGGCGACGAGGCGCCCGACTTCGCGGCGGCGACCACCGAGGGGGAGATCAAGTTCCACGATTGGCTGGGTGACAGCTGGGGCGTGCTGTTCTCCCATCCCAAGGACTTCACCCCGGTCTGCACCACCGAGCTCGGCGAGGTGGCCAAGCTCAAGGGTGAGTTCGACAAGCGCAACGTCAAGGTGATCGGGCTCTCGGTCGACGCGACGGGTGACCACGAGGGCTGGGCCAATGACATCGAGGAGACGCAGGGCACCAGGCCCAACTTCCCGATCATCGGCGACGACGACTTCAACGTCTCGAAGCTCTACGGCATGCTGCCGGCCAGCACGTCGGGCGACGCCAAGGCCCGCACGCCCGCCGACAACCAGACGGTGCGGAACGTCTTCGTCATCGGGCCGGACAAGAAGGTCAAGCTCATCCTCGTCTATCCCATGACCACGGGCCGGAACTTCGACGAGGTGCTGCGGGTCATCGACTCCCTGCAGCTGACGGCCAAGCACCGGGTGGCCACGCCGGTGAACTGGAAGCAGGGCGAGGACGTGATCATCGCCGGCTCGGTGAAGAACGACGAGGCCAAGGAGATCTTCGGCGACTGGAAGGAGCCGAAGCCCTACATCCGCATCGTCCCGCAGCCGGGGAAGTAGCTCCTACGGCTCTGCGCGGTGCAGCAGGAACGTCCCGGTCGAACGGGAGATGAGGCGACCG
>JBEEFQ010000287.1:0-37700 GCA_041166245.1 Actinomycetota bacterium
CAGCGCGAGCTTGGACAGGGGCACCGTCGTCGTCGTGGTCGGCGGGGGAGGGGCGGCGGTCGTCGGCGGCAGCGCGCGCCGAGCGGCAGGAGGACCGGTGGCCCGTGCCGCGCGGGGCGCCCTTGGCGGCCGGGTGTCGCTCGGACGACCGAACACCTCGACGGCGTTGATGTCACCCGACGCGCCCCGCGCCGTGCCGATGCCGACCATGGTGAAGTTGCCCGAGAGCGTGACCCGACGGTGGGTGGGTGACGACAGGAACAGCTGCTGGAGCCGGCTGTCCCAGCCCGGGCCCGCGGTGATGCGCCCGACCACCTCGCCCACCGCCAGCCAGCCCGGGGTCTCGGCCAGCAGGCCCGTGTTGTGGAAGGGCTTTGGCGACGCGGCCATGCGAGACGCGTGGCGGCGGGCGATCGCGTCGAGCTCCGCCGATCGCGTGAGCGGGCCGAGCCGGTTCTGGGCGCGGGCGCCGGCGAGCTGGTTGAACAGCAAACCCTCGTCGGGCGGGTCGGCTCCTGCACGACCGGCAGTGAGCGTCAAGGACAGTACGAGCGCCAGTCCCCAGGCGCGGACGCTCGCCACGTACGGGCGAGTCATGGAGCGGCATCCTTATCCAAGGCCTCGTCGGCATGGCGAATCCCCCGAACGGGTGATGCTGGCAATGGCACGGTCAGTAACCGGCGGCCGCTCCTGCTCTCGCCCGGGGATCGCTGGCGCCCGCCAGCCGATCGTCCTCGACCGCGATCACGTGGGCGTGGCCGAAGCCGTGGCTGAACGGGTCGGTGCGCCATACGGCGTGCCCGCGCTCGCGGAGGCCGTCGTCCCAGGCCGGCGGGGCATGGCCCTCGATCTGCACGCGCACCCGTCCGTCCTCGTTCCAGGTGTCGAAGCCGCTGCCCGGCGCCTGGGCCGCGAGGGCCCACCGTCCGGCGGCGATGGCGGTGCCCGGGGACTGGTGGGTGGCGAGCAGGCGGGCCAGCAGCTGCAGGAGGATCTGGGGCTGGCTGTCGCCGCCCATGGTGCCGATGACGTGGCTGAGGGTGCCGTCGCGGCGGGTGACGAGCGCTGGCGAGAGGGTGTGGGGCGGGCGCTTCCCGGGCCCGTACTCGGCCGGATGGCCCTCGAGGAGTGAGAACCCGATGCCCCGGTTCTGCAGGAAGATGCGCACGCCGGGAACCACGAGGAGCGAGCCGAATCCGGCGGCGTTGGACTGGATCAGGGACACGCCCATGTGATCGCGATCCACGGCCGCGAGATGGATGGTGCCGCCGTGCGCGTACTGCTCGCCGAGGGGAGCGGCGCCGTCGGGGTCGATGGCGAGCACGCGGGGTTGGAGACGTTCGGGCGCGAGCAGGGCGGCGCCGTCGGCGCCCTCGTGGAGCACGGCGTTGCGGTCGTAGGCCGCCTGCCGAGCCGCCTCGATGGTGAGGTGGGCCCACAGCGGGTCGGCCGGGTCCCCGGGGAGGTCGAGCTTCTCGGCGATCCACGCGCCGGCGAGGGTCAGGTAGCCCTGGGAGTTGGGCGGCGTGGTCCAGATGTGACGGTCCCAGGCCGTGACCTCCAGGGGCTGCACCCACTCGGCCTGCGACCGGGCCAGGTCGTCCTCGGTGTACTCGTCCTTGCCGAGCGCGAGCAGTCCCTCGCCGAACTCGCCCCGGTAGAACGCGTCGCGTCCGCCCTCGGCGATGGCGGCCAGCGTGCGGGCCACGCCCTCGCGCCGCACGATGTCGCCCGGGTGCAGCGGCCCGCCCGCGGTGAAGTCCTCCGCGTGATCAACGGGCCCGAGACGCTGGGCCATGGCCGCGAGTGCGGCGGTGGCCGGGAAGCCGTCAGCCGCGTACTGCCGGGCAGGCTCGAGCACCTGGGCCAGGGGCAGCCGGCCGAAGTTCCCGTGCAGGGACAGCCAGCCGTCCACGCAGCCGGGGACGGGCACGCTGCGGATGTCGCCCAGGAACGGCATGGTCTCGCTGCCCTCGGCCCGGAGCCGGTCAGGGTCGGCGCCCGAACCGGCCCGGCCTGACGCGTTGAGCGCGACGGGGGGGCCGTTGCGCCAGTGGACGAGAGCGAAGAGGTCGCCGCCCATGCCGCACATGTGCTGGGTGGTCACCGCCAGCACCGCGCTGGTGGCGACGGCGGCATCGGCCGCCGACCCGCCGGCTCTGAGCATCGCCACCCCGGCCGCGGCGGCCAGGTGGTCGACCGCGCAGACCATGCCCGCGGGGGCGTAGAGGGTGGGGAACGGCGCCAGCACCGCCATCGGCGGGAAGCTAGCGGGACGAGAGCAGGATCACGCCGACCGGGCGCGGACCAGTCCCCGAACCACGACCAGCAGGAGCACGAGAGCCAGGAGGCCGAAGGCGGTACGCGGGCCGGTCGACTCGTTGCTCGCGGGTGCAGGGCGGTCGAAGGCCTGGCCGGCCACGACCGGTGCGGGGTCGACGGTGGTGGGCGGAGCGGTCGGTGCGGGCGTCGGCGGTGGCGCGGGAACAGTCGTCGGCGCGGGCGTGGGCGCAGCAGGCCTGGGTGCCGTCTTGGGCGCCGCGGCCGCGGCCGGCTTGGGTGCGGGCTTGGGTGCTGCCGCGGGCTTGGGGGCGGGCTTCGGTGCGGCGGGCACGTTCGCCGCGGTCTTCGACTGCTTGAAGTCGAACGTGACCCAGATCTGGCCGCCGGTCTCGACGACACCGATGCCGACGTAGTTGAACGCGGGCTCGACGATGTTCTCGTAGTGGTGGGGACTGGCCACGAAGGCGGCGTGGAGCTGGGGCACGGAGCCGCCGACACCGACGTTCTCGCCGACCATGCGCCAGTTGGTGACCTGGTTGGGGAGGTTGGGGTTGTGGGACAGGCCACCGTCCTGGGCCATCTTCGCCGACCACTCGCGCGCGATGGTCTGGAGCTGGGCGTCGGGCGCGACCGGGGCCAGGCCCTTCTCGGCCCGGACCTGGTTGAGCAGCACGAGGAACTGGGCCTCGCTGGCAACGGGGTCGGCCGACGCAGGGCGGGCCGAGAGGACGAGCAGGAACAGCAGGCCAGCGCAGGCCGCCAAGCCTCCCAGCACGATCCGCTTCATCTCTCTCCCCAGCTCGGAGACCCGGCTGCCCACGGGGCGTTCCGGAGACCCCGTGAAATTCCATCGGCCCTCGTGAGCCGGACCTTGAGGGCGATTTGCGGCGATTGAGGGAGTTCTGGGGCTCGCAGCGGTGGTGGGTACGATCCCGGGCGTGGACCCCCTGGCCCGCTTCGCCGAGCTCGTGCAGCGGCCGGAGCACGAGGTTCCCCTCGACGAGGCCGCCCTGTGGCTGGCGGCCGGAGACCACCCCGTTGACGTGCCCGCCCGCCTGGGCGAGCTGGACGACCTGGCGGCGCGTGCGGGCGGCCTCACCGCGGATGGCATGTGCCGGCACCTGTTCGTGGCCGAGGGGTTCGCCGGCAACACCGACGACTACTACGACCCGGCGAACTCGCACCTCGACGAGGTGCTCGACCGCCGTCGGGGTATCCCGATCACCTTGGCGGTCGTGCTCATCGAGGTCGGTCGCCGCGCAAGCATCGTGATCGAGGGCGTCAACGCGCCGGGCCACTTTCTCGTTCGCTCGGGCGGCCGGGTCCTCGATCCGTTCGCGGGCGGGCGGGAGGTCCCCGACGCCGACGCCGCGTCGGCGCCCGTCGCGGGAGCCCACGTGATCCTGGCGCGGATGCTGGCCAACCTGAAGGCGGTCCACATCCAGCGGGGGGACGTGGCCGGTCTCCGTCGGGCGCTGCGCTTCCGTACCGCGATCCCGGGCGTCCCCGACGCCGACCGCGCCGAGCTCCACCGCTTGGAGGCGGGCCTCAACTGAGCGCAACTCCTCGAGTCAGATGATGTGGGAGGTGTGGCCCTCCCAGTAGCGATCCTTGAGCAGGCGCTTGTAGAGCTTGCCGGTGGGGTGGCGGGGGAGCTCTGCTTCGAAGTCGACCGAGCGCGGGCACTTCACGTCGGCCAGGTGCTCCTTGCAGTAGGCGATGAGCTCGCGCTCGAGCGCGGGGCCGGCGTCGGCCATGTCGACGGGCTGCACTACGGCCTTGACCTCCTCGCCGAAGTCCTCGTTGGGCACCCCGAACACGGCGACATCGAGCACCTTGGGGTGCATGGTGAGGACGTTCTCCGCCTCCTGCGGGTACACGTTCACCCCACCGGTGATGATCATGTACGCCTTGCGGTCGGTGAGGTAGAGGTAGCCGTCGGCATCGAGATAGCCGACGTCGCCGAGCGTCGACCACCCCTTGTCGTTGCGCGACGCCTTCGTCTTCTCGGGGTCGTTGTGGTATTCGAACTCCGAGCCGCCTTCGAAGTAGATCGTGCCGGACTGGCCCGTGGGCTGCTCTTCGCCCGACTCGTCGTCGACGATGTGCACGGTGCCGAGCAGGGCCTTGCCCACCGTCCCCTGATGGGCCATCCATTCCTCGGAGTTGCAACAGACGAAGCCGTTGCCCTCGGTGCCCGCGTAGTACTCGTAGATGACCGGACCCCACCACTCGATCATCTGGCGCTTGACCGGCACCGGGCAGGGCGCGGCGGCGTGGATGCAGACCTGCATGCTCGACACGTCGAACTTCTCGCGCTCGTCGGTGGGCAGCTTGAGCATGCGCACGAACATGGTCGGCACGACCTGGGTGTGGGTGACGTGGTGCTGCCCGATGAGGCGCAGGTACTCGGTGGGGTCGAAGTGCTCCATGACGACGACCGTCCCGCCGGCGCGGTGCATGGCCATGGTGAAGCGCAGCGGGGCGGCGTGGTACAGCGGCGCGGGGGAGAGGTAGATGCTGTCCTGGGTGTAGCTGTAGAGCGCTTGACCGAGCAGGTACACGCTGCTCGGTGCGGGAGCGGGCGTGAGGGGCAGCGGCACCTTCACGCCCTTGGGTCGGCCGGTGGTGCCGCTGGAGTAGAGGAGATCGCCCCCCTCCAGCTCGGTGTCGAGCTTCTTGGCGGGCATGGCCGCGACCACGTCCTCGTAGGGCTCGAAGCCGTCGACCGTGCCCCCGAGCATGAGGCGGGTGTGAACGTTGGGGATCTTGTCGATCAGCTCGGTCGCCTGGTCCTTGAGGTAGGTCGACGTGATGAACGCCTTGGCCTCGCAGTCGTTGACGATGTACTCGAGCTCGCCGCTCGTGAGCCGTGAGCTGGCGGCGGTGTAGTAGAGCCCGGACCGCTGCGCGGCCCATGCGATCTCGAGGAACCGGGCGTTGTTCTCCATCGTGAACGCGATGCCGTCGCCCGGTCGCAGTCCCCGCTCGAAGAGGAGCTGGGCCAGCTGGTTGGAGCGGTCGTCGAGCTCCTTGTACGTCACCACCTCGCCGGTGCCGCCCATGATGATGGCGGGCTTGTCGGGCGTGGTCTCGGCGTAGGTGCCGGGGTACATGGGGCCTCCAGGATCAGGCAGGGACGGCCGCGAGGATACGCAGCATCTCGTCCTGGCTGGGACCGTCGGCCGGGGGTTCGGGCCGCTCGCACGGGCCTGCCACACCTCGAGGATGCGCCCCGTGACCTCGGGATTGGCGATCATGGCGTCGGGCGCGTCCAGGATGTTGAGGACCCGCAGGAAGGCGCGGAACACGGTCGGGTCGGTGCGCACCGCGGGCATGAGGCCGTCGCGCATGAGGCTGCGCATGGGGTCGTCCGTCGCCACCTCACCGCGCGCCGCCTTTTGGTTCTCGAGGTCCTGGACGACCGAGGCGCGGTACCACGGGTCGAGCTCGACGCGGGTGAGCTCGTCGAGGGCGAGGGCCAGTCGCCGGGGCTCGCCGTCCTGGGCCAGCAGGTCGGCGAAGCCGAAGGCGTGCACCATGCCGAGCGAGCACCCGCGCCCGTAGAGGGGGTTGGTGTGGACGGCGGCATCACCGAGCGCGTGCACGCCGGCGGCCACCGGGTTGCCGTCGACGACGAATCCCTGGCGGCGGTTCACGAGTCGGGCCATGACCTCGACGCCCGTGATGGGCTCCGACCGATCAGGGTCCACCCAGTCGGCGGTCGCCGGGAGGTTGGCCGCCGCGGCCTGGAACTGGTCGTCGTTGAGCAGCAGGGGCCGCATGACCTTCTCCCCCGTCTCGGTGCCGAAGGTGATCGAGAACGTGCGGTTGTCGCCGAGGAAGACGGCGTACTTGAGGTACCCGAGGTCGCCGCCGATGGGGCCTTCCTGGGCGGGCGCCTCCGCTCCGTCGTGCAGGCGGTAGAAACGGGACAGGTAGACGATGCCGCACTCGACCTGCTCGTCGGTGGGTTCGGCCGCGCCGAGATCGGCCAGCCAGCGGCGCAGGGGCGAGCGCCGGCCCGCGGCGTCGACGACGTGGTCAGCGGTGAGCTCGCGGCCGTTCTCGAGCTTGACGCCAGTGACACGCGTCGGCGTTCCGAGCAACCCGGCCACCGCGGTGCCGTCGAGGAGGGTGACGTTGGGCTCCTTCACGAGGATGTGGCGGAAGACCCACTCGAACGTCGTGCGCCTGCACGCCAACGCGACGAGATCCTCGTCACCGGGGCGGGGCGCGGTATCGGTGATCTCGGGAGGCAGGCGCTCGGTGAAGCGCATCTCGGTGACGCCCGCGTCGAGCAGGGCCTGCAGCACATCGGGGGCACGGTCCCTGAGCAGGTTGCGCAGGCGGGCGAGGAAGGCGTGGGAGTGCCGGGCCTGGGGGATGCCGTGACGGTCCCACGACTCGAAAGCGTGCTCGACCGTGTCGGGAAGCTGGCCCACGTCGCGCTCGACGAGCGTGACCTGGCTCCCGCCCCGGGCGAGCGCGAGGGCGGACGACATCCCGGTCACGCCGGCGCCGATCACGATGAGGTCTGGGTTCGCCATGAGCGGCCGTATGGTGGCCCATGCGCGTGGTCGAGGTCGAAGCGGGGAGGACGCGTGACCTCTGGGCCCGCGTGCTGCGCGCCGACCGGCGTCCCGAGGACCTGCGCTTCACGGCCACCGTCGTCCCGGGCAGCTTCTGGTTGGCGGCCGAGGACAACGGCGAGGTGGTCGGCATCGTCTCGCTGATCCCTCGGCCCGACGGGGTGCAGTTGCGCTCGATGGCCGTCGACCCCGCCCACCAGGGCCGAGGTGTGGGCCGCGCCCTGGTCACCGCTGCGGTGGAGCGCCTCCGCGCCGAGGGCGCGGGCCGCGTGTGGTGCAACGCCCGCGACACGGCCATCGGCTTCTACGAGCGCCTCGGCTGGCAGGTCACGGGTCCCGGTTTCGTCGACGACGAGATGGGCATCCCGCACCACCCCATGGAGCTGTTGCTGTCGAACTCGAGGCAATAACTCTCGGAATCCGAGAGTTATTGCCTCGAGAACGCGGTCAGAGGCCGGCGATGTCCTGCAGGGGCATGCGGGGGCCGTAGCGGGGGGGCGCTGGGTGGCCGGCGCAGATGAGGCGGATGACGCGACCCCGGTGGCCGCGGTAGGGCTCGAGCAGCTCGAGCATCTTGTCGTCGTCGCCCCGGGGCTCGCCGGTGAGGGCGAAGGAAACCTGGTTGGGCAGGTGGAAGTCGCCCACGCTGACCGCGTCGGCGTCGCCGAGGGCAACGATCGCAACCTCGGCCGCTGACCACGCGCCGACGCCGGGCAGGGCAGTGAGGCGCCTGAAGGCGGCGTCGCCGTCCATGTCCACCGTCTCGTCGAGGCGCCGGGCATAGGCGCACGCCTTCTTGATGGTGTCGGCTCGCTTCTGCTCGATGCCGAACGGGTGGAAGGCGTACGCGGGCGTGCGGCTGAGCAGCGTCGGCGACGGCGGCAGCAGCAGGTCGCCGGGGCCGGGGGCGGGCATGCCGTAGCGGCGGACGAGCTTGGCGTAGGAACGCCTGGCCTCGATGCCCAGCACCTTCTGCTCGATGATCGTCGGCACCAGCGCCTCGGTGACGGCCTGGGACCGAGGGATGCGCAGGCCCCGAAGCCGGCGCTGCAGATCGGTGAGCACCGGATGGCGGGGACGGAACCCGTCGTCGCTGTCCTGGTCACCGACCAGCGCGGGCGCGGCCTCCAGGGCCCACGCCGCGCCGTTGCCCCAGGCCTTCACAGTCACCCGGCCGTGCTCGGCGGTGATGTGGGTCGTGACCGGTCCCGCTGGCGTGTTCGAGGCGCGCCATATGCCGTCGAACTCGATCCGCATAGTCGGATCGGAGTGGCCTCGGCGCAGCGGCCCGAGGGTGAGCCGGAGGTCGACAGCGTGCGGAGGGCTGAAAGTGCGTTCCTGCACTGTGGGTCAATCGTGGCAGGCTCAGGCGATGCAAGGGGTGATGGAGGATCTCGAGTGGCGGGGCCTGGTGCACCAGGTCACCGACCCTCAGCTGGGCAAGCTGCTCGACGACGAGACCCTCACCGCGTACATCGGCTTCGACCCAACGGCCGACAGCCTGCACGTCGGGAGCCTGCTGCAACTCATGAATCTGCGCCGCCTCCAGCGCGGCGGGCACCGGGCCATCGGCCTCCTGGGGGGTGGCACGGGCATGATCGGCGACCCGGGTGGTCGCACCGAGGAGCGACAGCTGCTCGACCCTGAGCAACTGGCCGCCAACCTGGCTGGCATACGCGCCCAGGTCGAGGGCCTGCTCGAGCCGGGCGCAGTCATCCTCGACAACGCCGAGTGGCTCGGGAGTCTTCGCGTCATCGACTTCCTGCGGGACGTCGGCAAGCATTTCAGCGTCAACGAGATGATCCGCAAGGAGTCGGTGAAGCTGCGCCTCGAGGGCCGGGAGCAGGGAATCTCCTACACCGAGTTCTCCTACATGCTCCTCCAGGCCTACGACTTCGTGCACCTGTTCGACGAGCTCGGCTGCCGGCTGCAGCTGGGCGGCAGCGACCAGTGGGGCAACATCACCGAGGGCATCGAGCTCATCCGCCGCCTCCGCGGTGAGCATGCCTACGGGCTCACGTCGCCCCTGCTCACGCTGCCGGGCGGGGGGAAGATGGGGAAGTCAGTGGCGGGCACCGTGTGGCTCGATGCCCGCAAGACCTCGCCGTACCAGTTCTTCCAGTACTGGCTGCGCTCGGAGGACGAGCACGTGGGGACCTACCTGCGCCGCCTGACCTTCCTCGATCGGGGCCGCATCGAGGCGCTGGAGACGGCGACCGCCGACCATCCCGAACGCCGTGAGGCCCAGCGCACGCTGGCACGCGAGCTCACGACGCTCGTGCACGGCGCCGATGAGGCGGCCAAGGCCGAGCACGCGGGCGAGGTGCTCTTCACCGAGGACGTTGCCGGCCTCGACGAGCAGACACTGCTCGACGCGGTGGGCGAGGCGCCCTCGGCCCCGGTCGAGCGCGCCGCGCTCGGGGAGCTCCCACTCGTGGACGCCCTCGTGCTCACTGGGCTCAGCGCGTCCAAGTCGGCGGCCCGCAAGGCCATCGAACAGGGCGGGGCCTACGTCAACAACCGGCGGGCCTCCGAGGTCGACCGGCGCGTCGGCAGCGACGACCTGCTCCACGGGAAGTACGTGCTGCTGCGTCGCGGCAAGCGGGAGCAGGCGCTCCTCGTCGTCGGTTAGTCCCAGCTGACGGCGAGGAGGTGGCGGGGCTGGCTGATGCCCCGCAGCATGACGAGGCCGCAGTCCTCGAGCTTGGTGTCCTTGTCGACGTGGTCGGCGACGGGCTCGGTGACGAGGATCTGCCCGGGCTCGGCCTCGCTCGTCACGCGGGCGGCCAGGTTGACGACCCGCCCGATGACGTCGCCCTGGCCGTCGTCGACCGCGTCGCCGGCGTGGACGCCGATGCGCACCTCGAGCGGGAAGCCACCCGCGTCGTCGCTCACCTCGCGCAGCTGGCGCTGGATGTCGACCGCGCACGCGACCGCGTCGGCCGGTGCAGCGAATCGGGCCAGGCAGCCGTCGCCCTGGGTGCCGACCTCCTGCCCTCCTCGGCTGCGGAAACAGCTGCGCACGAACTCGCGATGGCGGCTGAGGACGCGAGCCCACTCCTCGTCGCCCAGCGACTCGGTGAGGGTGGTCGAGTCGACGACGTCGGTGAACATCACCGCGACCCACTGCCGGGTCGGGCCCGCTGGCCGGGCGTTGGTGCGGCTTGCGCGCGTGGTGAGCTGTGCCGCCACGTCGATGGCCTGTTTGGCCAGCGCCGCCCGGCGGCGCCGACCCCGTCGCCCGAAGGTCCCAACCGACAAGACGACACCGAGGTGGGCGATCAGCAACGACGTCCATACGACGATGACCCACGCGGGCCAGAATCCCTTGTCGCTGGCGATGGCAGGGTCACGCAGGATCTGGCCGATGTCGTCGACGGTGCCCTGGCCCGACAGCACCCACGCGGCCGTCACCAGAGTGATGCCCGCCACCGCCGCGAAGAGGTTGATGCCGAACCCGACCAATGCAGCCTCCCGCGGGGCATGCTACGGGACATGCCTCCCGCCGCATCGGTATCCATCCACGTCGACGCCCCGCCCGACGCCGTTTACGCCCTCGTCTCCGACCTGCCCCGGATGGGGGAGTGGAGCCCCGAGTGCCAGCGGTGCGAGTGGGTCGGGGGCGCGGCAGGCCCGTCCGTCGGTGCCCGCTTCAAGGGCTACAACCGCATCGGTTGGCGGCGCTGGAGCACCAAGGGCGAGGTGGTGGCGGCCGAGCCCGGTCGCGAGCTGGCGTGGGACGTGCGGTCGGTGTTCAACCTGCCGGTCGCCCGCTGGCGCTACGCGCTGCAGCCCAAGGCCGAGGGCGGCACCGAGGTCACCGAGACCATGGAGGACCAGCGGGGCAAGCTCATGCACTTCCTGGGCAAGCTCGTCACCGGTGTCGGAGACCGCCCGACCCACAACACCGAGGGGATGCGCGCCACCCTGCAGAAGATCAAGTCGGAGGCGGAGCGCTCTGGTGCCGCAGGTGGGCCAGCTCGTTCAGGCTGACCACTGACCGGGCCCCGCTGCGGGCCGCGGCCACGCGGCTGATGCTGGTGTAGCCCGGCTCGAAGAACAGCAGACGGTCGATGGAAAGAACGTGGGCCAGGTAGGCGTTGATGACGCCGCCGTGGCACACCACGCCGACGGTGCGGCCCGGGTTGGCGACGATCACACGGTCGATGGCCGCCACCACCCCAGCCTGGAAGACCTTCGGGTCGACGTCGTAGTCCTCGAGCCGTCCCTCGGCCATGGCGAGGAAGCGCTCGTCCTTCGTTGCCTTGAGCTCCTCGTAGGGGATGTAGCTCGTGGCCTCCTTGTCGAACTCGGCCAGCTCGTCGTCGATCACCACCTCAAGCCCGTGATGGGCGGCGACGGCCGCCGCGGTCTCGCGGGCCCGGCGCAGGGGGCTGGCCCAGATGCCGTCGAGGGGCTCGGTGGCGAGCCACTGACCGAGCAGCTCGGCCTGGTGCAGTCCGCGCTCGCGCAGGGGCGGGTCGGCGGGGCCGTCGGCGTCGACGATGCGCACCGGCTCGGCGTGGCGGATGAGCAGGAGGTCCAACGGACTGCTCAGCCCGCAGCCAGCAACGCGTCGAGCTCGTCCAGCGCCTCGTCGACGTTGGCGACGAGGATCCCGCGCAGGCCCGCCCGCCGGGCTCCCTCGAGGTTGGCCGGGTGGTCGTCGAGGAAGACGGCGCGCTCGGGCGCCACGCCGCCCATCTGGTCGAGGGCGTGCTCGAAGATGCGGGGATCGGGCTTGCGCATGCCTACGACGCAGGAGTCCACGACGGCATCGAACAGGGCGTCGAGGTCGACGAGGGCTCGCCAGTCGTCCCCCGCCTCCTTGATGTTGTTGGTCACCAGCGCGGTCTTGTAGCCGTCGGCCTTGAGCTTGGCGATGGTCTCGACCATGCGGGGGTGGGCGGCCATGTCGGCGTGGTAGTTGCGCAGGGCGGTGAAGTCGAGCTCCACGCCGGCGTCGGCGGCGCGCTGCACAAGGCCCATCCCGAAGTCGGCCATGGTGATCTCCCCGCGCTCCAGTTGATGCCACGGGTGGTCGGAGGCGGAGCCGTAGTCGCCCACGAAGAGCTCGAGTACGACAGCGGGGTCGGCGTCGCCGCCCGCGGCGGCGAACGCGTCCCACGGCGATGCATTGGTGAGCACCCCGTGGAAGTCGAAGAGCACTGCGTCGATGGTTGCGATGCGATGAGGCTAGGGGGTGACCCGGACCGCGGTCCCCATCTGCGCCCAGTTCCACATTCGCTCGGCGTCCGCGTTGCGCTGACGCACGCAGCCGTTGCTGCGCGGGGTCCCGAGCTGCGACTCCGACTGGATGGGTCGGCCCCGCCGGTTGATGGGGATGGCGTGAAAGCCGATGCGCAGGCGGCGGCCGTGGGCGAAGCGCACCATGTACTGCAGGCGGGACGACCCCGACTTGCTCCACAGCGACCGTGAGTAGACGCGGTAGTCGCCCGGTGCCGGGAGGTTGCGTCGGCCGGACACGAGCCACGAGCCGGAGACGGTGCCGTCCTCCTCGACCAGCCACACCCGTTGGTCGGCCTTGGAGTAGACGACGCGGCGGCCTGCACCTGAGTCCGCGGGCAGGGGCGGGAATTGCGAGGCGGCAGGCGGGGGCGGCGGCTGCGTGGTCGTCGTCGGCGCCGTGGTGGTGGTCGTGGTGGTCGGGGCGAGCGGGTTGTCGACGGCGTCCGACGGGAGCGCCACCAGGGCGAGCGCGAGCAGGGCAACGATGGCTGCGGCGACGCCCCTGATCGTTGTGCGCATCACGTGCATTTCTTCCCCGCCCAGGCGGCCCCTAAGCGAGGGCGGAGCGGATCGCGCTGGCAGTGGCGAGCATGGACTCCTCGTGGGGGTAGCGCTGGCGCGGCCAGAAGAAGCCTCGCAGGCCGTCCTTCCGGCGGCGGGGGACCACGTGCACATGGAGGTGGGGCACGGACTGGCTCACCACGTTGTTGGCGGCCACGAAGACGCCGTCGGCCTCCATGGCCCGCTGCACGGCCCGGCTCATGCGTTGCGTGGCAGCAAAGAGCGGTTCGAGCAGGTCAGGGGGCAGGTCCATGAGCGTCTCGTGGTGGACACGCGGGATGACGAGCACATGGCCGGGGAAGACGGGCCGCTGATCGAGGAAGCCGAGGGTGTCTGGTTCGTCGAGGACGATGTGGGCGGGGATCTCGCCGTCACGGATCTTGCAGAAGATGCAGTCGGCCACTGTGCGAGGATCCTCGCATGTCCGAGGTGCGCTTCTCCGGCGGTCTTCCCGAGACCGTCCTGCCCGATCCGCCCACCGACGCGGCGGCCGCACTGGCCGCGGCCACGTCGCGGGACGAGGTGGCGGCCGTCGTCGCTGATCATCCGCGGTACATGGAGGCATGGGCCCGCCTGGGCGAAGGCGCTGAGGACGACGTCGAGGCCTACGCCTACTTCCGTGTCGGCTACCACCGCGGCCTCGACGCCCTGCGGGCCGCAGGGTGGCGGGGCTCCGGCTACGTGCGCTGGACCCACCCGTCGAACCAGGGCTTCCTCCGCGCCCTCGACGGCCTCCGCGCCAAGGCGGCGGCCATCGGCGAGCACGACGAGGAGGAGCGCTGCCGCACCTTCCTCCTCCAACTCGAGCCGGACTGGGACCGCATCGCCTGATTTTTTCGCGATCAGACCGGTATGACCGGTCGAATCGCGAAAAGTCAGGCAGGGGGTCAGGCCAGGAGGTCGCGGCAGAAGGCGCGGACGGCGGAGTTGAAGACGGTGGGCGCCTCCCATTGGAGGAAGTGGCCGGCGTCGCGGACGAGGAAGGGCCCGACGTGGTCGGGGAACACGACCGCCGCCATGCGGTCGAACTCCGGGTAGATGACGTGATCGGACGGACCGAAGAGGATGAGGGCGTGGGTCGGATTGGGACACGTCAGCATCGGCGGCTCGCTGACTGCGGCCGGGTTGAAAACGCTCTCGTAGGCCCCGAACGACGCCCGGAGCTTCTCGCCTGACGCGAAGGGCTCGGTCATCGTCTCGACGTCGGCCGGTGTGAAGCTCCCGGGGTGGGCCCAGAAACGCGACGTGTAGAAGGTGGCGATGTAGCGCCGGCGCTTGTCCTCGGTGTCGAGCTCGGCCGCCAGCCCGTCGGGGTCCGTGCCCTGACGGATGAAGTAGTCGGCCGCTTCCATGGGCGGGCGGCTGCGCATGCCCGCCATGCCGACCTTGTCGTAGGGGAGGGGCGCGTTGAAGATCACCATGCGGTCGACGAACCCCGGATGGCGAAGGGCGAGGTCCTGGATCACCGGCCCGCCCAGGTCGCCGCCCACCACCACTACCCGCTCGTGGCCCAGCTGGTCGTGGACGAGCGCATGCACGTCGCGGCTGTGCGACGCGAGGTCGTGATAGCCGTCGGGTCCCACGTCGGAGTCGCCGAAGCCGCGCAGGTCGGGCGCGATCACCTCGAAGCCGGCCGCGGCGAGAGGCTCGACATTGCGGGACCAGATGCGGCGGGTCTCTGGCCACCCGTGCACCAGCAGCAGCGGCACCCCGCCTACCCCCTCGTGGGTGAAGGTCTGCGTGAACCCCC
The DNA here is from genome assembly GCA_041166245.1 of Actinomycetota bacterium. Lineage (GTDB taxonomy): Bacteria > Actinomycetota > Acidimicrobiia > Acidimicrobiales > JAFATL01 > JBEEFP01. The sequence goes on from JBEEFQ010000287.1 coordinate 14,437, forward strand.
TGACGTTGGTGGCATGGCCGGTGGTGACGTGCACCGCCGCATTCTGCCCGACCGGTACGGTTGGCCCCGGTGGCCACTCCACTGGACGCGGAGGTCACGCGGATCGCCCGGCGCATCGCCGCCCTGGGTTCCGACGACCCGGCCCACGTGTACCACCTGTCCTGGTGGAGCGACCGCATGCTCGGGTGGGCCATGTCCCACCCGTCGTTCAAGACCCAGCTGTTCCGCTTCGTCGACGTGTTCCCCGCGACGACCGGTGACGCTGACGTGCTTTCGCACATGCGCGAGTACTTCGAGGGCACCGACGCGCCCCGCCTGCTCGACATGGGCATGGGCGTGGCCGACCACGTACCCGGCGGCGGCGCGGTGTCGGCGTCGATCGCCCGCCGCAACATCACCCGCATGGCCCACCAGTTCATCGTGGGCTCCACCGCCGAGGAGGCGGTGGCCGGTCTGCATCAGCTCTGGCGGGCGGGGAGCGCGTTCACCGTCGACCTCCTCGGCGAGAAGACGGTCACGGAGGCCGAGGCCGATCGCTACGCGGCGCGGGTGGGCGAGCTGCTGCACGCCCTGCTCGACGCCACCGCGACCTGGGCGCCCGACGACCAGCTCGAGTACGACGACATCGGTCCGCTGCCTCGCACGAACCTCAGCATCAAGCCCACCGCGCTGGCGTCCCAGTACGCCCCGCTCACCAGGTCGGCGGGCATGGCCGACGCCAAGGCCAGGCTGCGCCCGCTCCTGAAGGAGGCCGCCGACCGGGGAGCGGCCGTGTACTTCGACATGGAGCACTACGCGGTGAAGGAGCTCACCCTCGAGCTCTTCCGCGATCTGCTGTCCGAGCCGGAGCTGGCCGGACTCGACGCCGGTGTGGTCATCCAGGCCTACCTCAAGGACTCGCGCGACGACCTGGCCGACCTCATCGCCTGGTCGTCGCAGCGGTCCAAGCCCATCAGCGTCCGCCTGGTCAAGGGCGCGTATTGGGACGCGGAGACGATCGAGGCCACCGCCGAGGGGTGGCCGGTGCCGGTGTACGCCGACAAGGACGAGACCGACGCCAACTTCGAGCGCTGCACCCGGCTGCTGCTCGACCACCACGGCGAGGTCCGCGCCGCGTTCGGTTCCCACAATCTGCGCTCGATCGGGTACGCCATCGCCTACGCGCGCCACAAGGGCATCCCCGACAGCGCGTACGAGATCCAGATGCTCTACGGGATGGCCGAGCCCATCCAGGCCGCCATCCGGCGCCTCGGCCTGCGCCTGCGGGTCTACGCACCGGTCGGCGAGCTGGTGCCGGGCATGGCCTACCTCGTGCGTCGCCTCTTGGAGAACACGTCCAACGACAGCTGGGTGCGGCACCGCTTCGCCGAGGGCCGCGACCTCGAGGACCTGTTGGCGCCGCCGCGCGCGGAACACCTCCCCCAACCGGCTCCGCCCGCCCACGGACCCACCACCGTCCCCGAGCGTCCTGCGCCCTACGAGCCCGAGCCGCCGGCCGAGTGGCGACGGGCGCCCGCGCGCGTCGCCTTCGGTGTCGCGGTCGACGACGTCGGTCGCCATCTCGACCTCGACGTGCCCGCGGTGATCGGCGGCGAGCAAGTCCACACAACGGCGACCATCACGTCCGTCGACCCGGCCCGGCCCGACGTGGTGGTGGCCACCGCGGCCTCGTGCGGGCGGGCCGAGGTGGACGCGGCCATCGCCGTCGCCAACGCGGCGTGGCCCGCGTGGCGACGCACGCCGGCTGCGGAGCGGGCCGCGGTGCTCTTCCGCGCCGGGGAGTGGCTGCGATCGCGGCGCGAGCACGTCGCCGCCCTCGAGGTGTTCGAGGCGGGCAAGCCGTGGAGAGAGGCCGACGGCGACGTCTGCGAGGCCATCGACTTCTGCGAGTACTACGGGCGGGAGATGCTCCGCCTCGACCAGGGCGCCGCCGTGCAGTCGCCGCCCGGCGAGGCCAACACCCTGACCTACCAGGGCAAGGGCATCGGCGTGGTGATCGCGCCGTGGAACTTCCCGCTCGCCATCCCCACCGGGATGGTCACCGCTGCCCTCGTCACCGGCAACGCCGTGTTGTTCAAGCCGGCCGAGCAGACACCCGCCATCGCCGCCCAGCTCGTCCATGCCCTCCGCGCCGGTGGGTTGCCGGACGGCGTGCTCGCCTTTCTGCCCGGCGTCGGCGAGGAGATCGGCCCGTACCTGGTCGGGCACCCGGACGTGGCCTTCATCACGTTCACGGGCTCCAAGGCCGTCGGCCTCGGCATCAACGAGGCCGCGGCCCGCCACCGCCCGGGACAGCGGCACGTCAAGCGGGTGGTGGCGGAGATGGGTAGCAAGAACGCGCTCATCGTCGACAGCGACGCCGACCTCGACCAGGCCGCGCCGATCGTCGTGCAGTCTGCCTTCGGCTTCAGCGGCCAGAAGTGCTCGGCCGCCAGCCGACTCGTGCTCCTCGACGACATATACGACGAGGCGCTCGCCCGCCTGGTGGGCGCGACGAAGGAGCTCGTGGTCGGCCACCCGGCGGAGATGGGCACGGTCATGGGCCCGCTCATCGACGCCGAGGCCCGGGCCCGGGTCCGCGGGTACGTGGACGCGGCACCCGCCCACGGACGGGTGGCGCTCGCTCGCCTCGACGTGCCGCCCGTGGGGTGGTTCGCGGGACCGGCCATCGTCACGGACGTGGCCGCCGACGCGCCCTTGGCCCGTGACGAGATCTTCGGGCCCGTGCTGACCGTGTTCCGCGCGTCGAGCTTCGAGGAGGCCGTCGCCGTCGCCAACGACACCGATTACGCCCTCACCGCGGGCGTGGTGTCGCGCACGCCGAGCCACATCCAACTGGCCGCCGCCGAGCTCCGCGCCGGCAACATCTACGTGAACCGCTCCATCACGGGCGCGGTGGTGGGACGCCAGCCCTTCGGGGGCTACGGCCTCTCCGGGGTCGGTTCCAAGGCGGGCGGGCCCGACTACCTGCTGCAGTTCCTCGACCCGCGAGTGGTCACCGAGAACACCCTCAGGCAGGGCTTCGCGCCGGAAAACGCAGACTAGTCATTGACCACGCTCCGTAGTCGTCAAGCCGCGTCATATTCACGAATAGCCATGCCTGGCGATCAAACAACCACGTAGCGTGGTCGTTGCAACGCGTGGGGGCAGAGACCCGCAGCCCGAACCTGGTCACGAGACAGGGCTGCGGCGAGCCAATCGTGAACCCGACCACGCCCGATCCAGGGGTGTGGCATGTCAGATCTTCCCGCGTCGTTCGCTGCTGCAGTCGGTCACCATGGACGGAGCCGTTGGCTCCGTCTGCTCGTGGCCGTGCTGCTGCTCGCCATCGGGCTGAGCTTCCAGCTCACCGGCGGCGGGGCGGGTGCCACGCCAATCAACGCCTTCGAGATCGACGACGGGAACATCGCCGAGGGCGGCGCCGCGCCGCTCGACTGGGCCAGCCTGTTCGGCCGCACGTCGCCCAACGGACCCGTGGTCTCCAAGAACGCGCCCGGCTTCATCGCCACCTCGTTCAGCGAGGACTCGATGAAGGCCGACACCCTCCCCGTCCCGCCGTGTACCGGTGGCACGGGAGATCTCACGGTCTTCACGTCCGGCGGCTCTGACAAGAACGGCGACGCCATCAACACCTGGACGTACGAGTCCGGGAGCATCCCGCCCTCGAGCAACGACCTGACCAACGTGTATGCGGCGGCCAAGGACGACGCCGGGCACAAGATCTTCTACTTCGCGCTCGAGCGTTCGAACACCAACGGCTCGAGCCACGTCGACTTCGAGTTCCTCAAGGCCCCCATGTCCCTGGGTGGGGGCGCCAAGGACAACAACGGCTGTCCCTCCGGCAACTTCGTCGGAAGTCGCACCGTCGGTGACATCCTCCTCTCGCTCAACTACGAGAACGGCGGGAACGTCGGCATCGAGGACGTACGCGTGTGGGACGGCAACTCCTACGAGATCCCCGGCGGCGGCCTGGCCGGCAAGATCGGGCTCTTCCAGAACGACAACGACCCCATCGCCTGCGGTGACTGGCGCTGCCGGAACGACAGCGGTGGTGTCATCACACAGCTGGCCACCGACGCCTTCACCGAGGGCTACATCGACGCCACCGCCCTCGGAGTCACGGGCTGCTTCAGCACGTTCAACGCCAAGAGCCGCAGCTCGCACTCTTACACCTCCGAGCTCAAGGACTTCGCACTCGGCAACTTCAACACCTGCGACGCCAACATCTCCATCACCCCGAACGGCGTGAACGAGGTGGGTGATGCCCACACCTTCACCGGCCACGTCAACGTGAACCCTGACGGCCCGTTCGTGCCCGCACCCGCGGGCACCATCATCAACTTTGCCAAGGTCAGCGGTCCCGGCACCTTCGTCGGCAACGTCAGCCAGTGCGCCACCGTCGGCGGGTCCGGCTCGTGTGACGTGAGCATCACGTCACCGACCTCCGGGAGCACGGTCGTGTCAGCTTCCACGACCGTGCAGGTCGGACCGCTCAGCCTGAGCCGTTCGACCAACGGGAACGCAGGCGCGGGCGGGAGTGGCAACGCGACCAAGCAGTGGGTCGACGGCTACATCAAGGTGACGCCCGACGACGTCAACCCCGTCAACGAGCAACACGTGTTCACCGTCGAGTTCGGCGTGCTCCCCGGCGGGGCCGACAAGGTGGAGAAGGTCGCCATCGCAGCCGACGTGGTTCCCGACCCGAACGTTGCGGAAGCGAACACCTGTGCCACCCCGAACAATGTCGGCAATGTGTGGCAGTGCACCATCACCATCAACTCGTCGGTGACCGGCGTCTTCACGGCCAACGCCACCGGTACGGCCGACGTGTCGAAGACCGGCGTCGGCGACGTCGTCCATTTGAAGCGCTCCACTGACGCCAACGTCGCAGGCCACGGCCCCAACGGCAGCGGGCCGGCGACCAAGACCTACGTGGACGCCCGCATCACCGTCGGTCCGAATGGTCTCAACGAGGTCAATGACGACCACACCGTGACCGGCAAGCTCGAGACCAAGGACGGCAACGGTCCGTGGACCGCAGCGCCGGCCGGCACCACCATCGACTTCGCCAAGGTCAGCGGGCCGGGCGGGTTCGTCGGCGGTGACGACGACTGCACCACAGTCGGCGCCAGCGGCGCCTGCACCGTCGCCATCGAATCGGCGGACGTGGGCGTCACCATCGTGAATGCCACCGCGACTGTCACCGTGCACGGTGTGAGCCTCAAGCGCTCGACCGACGCCAACGTGGCCACCAACGGCCCGGGCGGTAGCGGGAACCTGACGAAGCGGTGGGCCGACGCCTCGATCAAGATCGTCGACCACGGGGTCAACGAGATCAACGACGACCACGTGTTCACCGTGACCGCGACGGCCCACGCCCCGAACGGCACAACGGCGAAGTTCGACTCGATCACGCCCTCCGTTGCACCGACGCCCGGTGACGAGGACTCGAGCTGCGCCACCCCGGTGCTCTCGGCTGGCGGCCTGGTCGCGACCTGCACCTACACGATCAACAACCCCGACCCGGGCGCCTTCGACGTCGACGCGGCCGTGGCCGTGACCTTCGACGACGGCGTGAACCCGAAGCTGACCGTCACCCGGTCGACCAAGGGCAACGCCGGGCCCAACGGCAACCAGGGCTCCACCAAGAAGTTCGTGGACGCCCGGGTCAGCGTCGGGCCTGACGGCGTGAACGCGGTCGGCGACGACCACACCGTCATCGGCAAGGCCGAGTTCAACGATGCCTCCGGCTGGAAGCCCGCCGTCGGCAAGACGATCAACTTCGCCATCACCCAGGGCGTCGGCAGTTTCGTCGCCGGCAACTCCTGCGTGGCCGGCGCCGACGGCTCTTGCTCGGTCGAGATCCAGTCCGCCGTCCCCGGCGTGACCTGGGTGTCGGCCAGCACCTCGTACGGCGTCCTGGGCGTGACGCTCAACCGTACGACGGCCGTCTCGGGTGCGACTGATGCCGACAACCTGCGGAAGGAATGGGTAGCGGCGACCATCGAGATCACCCCGACGGCCGTCAACCCGGTCGGCGAACCCCACACCTTCGACATCAAGGTGAAGGCCAGCTCCTCGGGTGCGGCCATCAGCTTCGGCGCTGTCGGCACCTCCGTGTCCCCGGCCCCGAAGTCGAAGTCCGACACCTGCGCACCCGGTGACCGGGTGGTCAACGGCGGCGAGCTGACCTGCAAGCTCACCATCAACAGCGACACAGCCGGCGTGTTCACCGCCAACGCCACCGCCACCGTCACCATCGGCGGCGTGGTCTTCAACCTGGCCACCAACGGACAGGGCGGCAGCGGGCCGGCAGTCAAGACCTACGTGGACGCCCGGATCAGCGTCGGCCCCGACGGCGTCAACGCCGTCGGTGACCCGCACCCGGTCAACGCCCACGTCGAGGTCAACGACGGCACGGGCTGGGCCAACGCTCCGGCCGGGGTGACGGTCACCCTCGCCATCCTGAGCGGACCCGGCAGCCTCACCGCCCCCTCCTGCGTCACGGGCGCCGGCGGCACCTGCGGCGTGACCCTCAACTCCAACTCGGCGGGCACGACCATCGTGACGGCCTCGACCACGGTCAGCGTGTTGAACGTCTCGCTGTCCCGCTCGACCAACAGCAACGCCGGTCCAGGCGGCAGCGACAACCTCACCAAGCAGTGGGTGAACGCGTCGATCGCCATCACGCCCAATGGGCTCAACCCCGTGGGTGAGGCCCACGTCTTCACCGTCACGGCCAGCGTCATCCCCGCCGGCCTGAGCGCGGTGACCTTCGACGCCATCGTCCCGGCCGTCACGCCGGCGCCGGACTCGCAGAGCACCACCTGCGCCACGCCGACGGTCGTCAACCAGGTCGCCACCTGCACGGTGACGATCAACAACAACACGACCGGGGTCTTCACTGCCCACGTCACCGCCGACATGACGATCGGTGGGGTCAAGATCAAGCGGTCGACCAACTCGGCCGTGGCCACGGCCGGTCCTGACGGCAGCGGCCCCGCGACCAAGGCCTACGTCGACTCCTACATCAAGATCACGCCCGACGGGGTCAACCCGGTTGGCGAGGCCCACGTCTTCACAGCTGAGTTCGGCGTCATGCCGGGTGGGGCCGACAGCGTGAGTGACGTCGTCATCACGGCCGACGTCACGCCGAACCCGGACACCGAGACCAGCACCTGCAACGCCCCGACCCCGGCCGGCGCCAACAAGTGGACCTGCACAATCACCGTCAACAACGCCACCACAGGCGTGTTCACGGCGCATGCCACCGGCACGGCCAAGGTGACCAAGACCGGTGTGGCCGACGTGGTCACGATCAAGCGCTCGACCGACTCGGCTGTGGCTCCCCATGGTCCTGGCGGCAGTGGGCCGGCAACCAAGACCTACGTGGACGCTCGCGTCACCGTCGGCCCCAACGGCCTGAACGAGGTCAACGACGGGCACACCGTCACCGGCACGGTCGAGACCAAGGACGGCAACGGTCCGTGGACGCCGGCCCCGGCCGGTACGACCATCGACTTCGCCAAGGCGGCGGGGCCCGGCGGGTTCGTCGGCAACGATGACGACTGCACCACGGTCGGCGCCACCGGCGCCTGCTCGGTGGAGATCGTCTCCGACGTCGTCGGGTCAACCGTGGTCAGCGCCACCTCGACGGTGAGCGTCCATGGCGTCAGTCTGAAGCGCTCCACGGACTCCTCCGTGGCAGCGAACGGTCCTGGCGGCAGCGGCAACATGACGAAGAAGTGGGCCGACGCCTCGATCAAGGTCGTCGAGACCGCCGTCAACGAGGTCAACGACGCCCACGTCTTCACCATCACCGCCACCGCCCATCGTCCCGCCAACGAGACGGTTGCCTTCCAGTCCATCACGCCGTCGGTCAAGCCCACGCCGGGCACCAAGTCGACGACGTGCGCCAGCCCCGTGGTTTCGGGCGGCGGGCTGGTGGCGACCTGCACGTACACCATCAACAGCGCCGAAGCCGGCCTGTTCGACGTCGATGCCACCGCAGTGGTGACCTTCGACGACGGCACCAACCCGAAGCTGAGCATCACCCGCTCGACCGACCCGGCCGTCGCGCCGTCCGGTCCCAACGGGAACACGGGCGCGACCAAGCGGTTTGTGGACGCTCGGGTCAGCGTCGGACCTGATGGGGTGAACGCGGTGGGCGATGAGCACACCGTCACCGGCAAGGCCGAGTTCAACGACGCCTCCGGCTGGAAGCCTGCGGTCGGCGAGACGATCCACTTCGCCATCACCCAGGGCGTCGGCGAGTTCGTCGGCGGCATCGACTCCTGCGTGGCCCTCGCAGCGGGCACCTGCTCCGTCGCCATCGTGTCGGATGAGCCTGGTGTCACCTGGGTCTCGGCCTCCACGTCCTACGACGTCTTCAACGTGGTGCTGAACCGCACCACTGCCGTCTCGGGCGCCACGGATGCCGACAACCTGCGCAAGGAGTGGGTGGCGGCGGCCATCCAGATCACCCCGTCGGCCGTCAACCCGGTGGGTGAAGCCCACACCTTCGACGTGAAGGTCACGGCCAGCTCGTCCGGCGCCGCCATCGAGTTCGGCGACATCGCCACGACGGTGACGCCCGCGCCGACGTCGAAGACCGACACCTGCGCACCCGCCAGCCGGGTCGTCAACGGGGGCGTGCTGACCTGCACGCTCACCATCAACAGCAACAAGGGCGGCGTCTTCACTGCCAACGCCACCGCCAAGGTCACCATCGGCGGCGTGGTCTTCGACCTCGCCACCAACGGTGCGGGCGGCAGCGGGCCTGCGGTCAAGACCTATGTCGACGCTGACATCCAGGTCGCACCCGACGGTGTCAACGCGGTGGGCGACCCCCACGTCGTCACCGGCCACGTGAACATCGACGAGGGCAGCGGCAAGGTCAACGCGCCGGCCGGCACCCTCATCGACTTCGCCATCGTGAGCGGACCCGGGAGCCTCACGGCCTCCGGCTGCGCCACGGTGGGAACCACCGGCTCGTGCTCCGTCACGCTCAACTCGAGCGCAGCCGGGGTCACGGTGGTGAGCGCGGCCAGTGACGTCAACGTGAAGGGCGTGCTCTTCGAGCTGACGACCAACGGCCAGGGCGCCAACAGCGGCAACCTGACCAAGCGTTGGGTCGACGCCTTCATCACCATCGGCCCCGATGGGGTCAACCCGCTCAACCAGCCGCACACGTTCACCGTCAAGGTGACACCCATCACGTCGGGCGCTTCCCCGGTCGCGTTCGACTCCATCACGGTTGCGGTGACGCCTGCGCCTTCGTCGCAGACCGACACGTGCGCCACGCCTGACATCAGCGGGGGCGTGGCGACCTGCACCCTCACCATCAACAGCTCGTCGGCGGGGGTCTTCACGGCCAACGCCACGGCGGTGGTGAGCGTCGGTGGGGCCAAGGTCACCCGGTCGACGAACGCCACTGTGGCGCCCGCCGGCCCGGGTGGCAGTGGACCGGCCACCAAGACCTATGTGCCGGACGTCGAGGTCGAGGGTGTGCGGTTCCTGCCCCGCACGGGTGCGTTCCTGATGGACAACCTGCGCTTGGCAGCGGTGCTGCTCTTCCTCGGTGTCCTCGGGTTCGGATACGGGCTCTTCGGGGTCCAGCGCCGGCGGACGAGCTAGGCGAGCCCGCCGCTAACCCCCGTAGGACATACGGGTGTCCTCCATCCGGAGGACACCCGTGTCCTCGGGTTTCTGGAAGCCGGCGTCGGTGACCTCGCCGATGAACAGCGTGCTGCCGCCGAGGTCGACGTCCTGGTGGACGGCGCAGTCCACCCACGCCACCGCGGTGTCGAGGATCGGAGCGCCGCTGGGTGCTTCGTGGAACGGGAGCCCGTTGACGGTGCTGGCGTCGCCATCGACCTCGACGGGCTTGGTGAACTTGCGGACGATGGCGCGGTCCTCGCGGTCGATGATGTTCACGGTGAAGACCCGGCCGGTGGCGATGAGCTCGTGCGTGAAGGCAGGCTTCTCCACCGAGACACCGACGACCTTGGGGTCGAACGAGAGCTGCGTCACCCAATTGGCAGTCATGGCGTTCATGCGCTCGGCGGCCCGGCTGCCGATCACGTAGAGACCTGACGGCATGGTCCACAACACGCGGCGGCGCAGCTTGTCGTACTCCGTCGGGTCGCGGCCCTCGGGAATGGGCCCGACGATGCCCTGCCCCGCGGGCAAACGTCAGCCCTCCACGGGCGTGATGCCCCGCTGGTGGCGCTGGGCCAGGTCGGCGTACGCGGGCGGGTTGAGCTTGACCCACATCTCACCGGGCGAGCCCTCGACCGGTCGCTTGAGCTGGGCAGGCACGCCCGCGACCAGGAACCCGTCTGGGACGTGCATGCCGGCGGGCACCAGGGCGCCCGCGGCGACGAGGGCCCGGACGCCGATGTGGGCGCCGTCGAGCACGGTGGCGCCGTTGGCGACGAGGCACTCCTCGCCGAGCACCGCGCCGTGTATCACGCACAGGTGTGCGACCGTCGCTCCCGATCCCACCTCGGTCGGCAGGTCGGGCGGGCCGTGCAGCACGGCTCCGTCCTGCACGTTGGCCCCGCTGCGCACGACCACCTGGGAGTAGTCGGCGCGGATGACCGCGTTGTACCAGACCGACGCGCCCGCCTCGATGACGACGTCGCCGACCAGGGTGGCGGTCGGCGCGACGAATGCGTCGGGGTGGACATTGGGCGCGTGGCCCTCGAAGGCGTAGAGGGGCATGCGGGCGACGCTATCCAGTTAGGTTGACCGTCGTGCGCTTCGGGATCCACCTTCCGCAGTTCGGCCGGGCCGCCGGTGCCGAAGGCATCACGCGCGTGGCCCGTCACGCCGAGGAGCTCGGCTTCAGTGACGGATGGGTGAGCGATCACCTCGCCGTCCCTGCCGACGCGCCCTACCCGCCGGCGTTCCTGTTCGAGCCCGTCGTAGCCCTGACGTGGGCCGCGGCCGCAACCACCCGCCTCGGGCTCGGCACCAGCGTCCTCGTGCTCCCGTACCGCCACCCGCTGCACCTGGCCAAGGAGCTGGCGTCGCTCGACCAGCTCGCGGGCGGCCGGCTCACGGTGGGCGTGGGGGCGGGCTGGCTCGAGGCGGAGTTCGACGCGCTCAACGTCCCGTTCGCCGAACGAGGGCCGCGCACCGACGAGGCCATCGACGCCATGCGGGCGTGCTGGGGTGAGCAACCCGTCGACTTCGACGGGCCGACGGTGCACCTGCGTGACCTCAAGGTCGTCCCGACGCCTGCTCACGCGATCCCGATCTGGGTCGGTGGTGCGTCGCCGCCGGCGCTGCGCCGCGCTGTCGCACGAGGTGACGGGTGGCAGGGCACGTTCATCGGGCCGGACGAGACCGAGCCGGTCGTGCGCAAGCTCCGCGCCGAACGGCCCGAGGACTCCTTCGCCATCTCCATGCGCACGACGTGGGATGCCCTCATCGACGACGAGGCCGACATCACCGCCCAGGTCGAGCGCTTCGCGGCCATGAGCGTGCAGCACCTCATGGCCAACCCCCGTCAGTCCGACGTCGACGGCTGGCTCCGCTCCCTCGACGCCCTCTGGGCCCTGTTCGCCCCCTACACCTGACCCCCGTTCCGTTCTTTGGCGCGTAGCCCCGACATATTCGGGGTGACGCGCCAAAGAACGAGTGGGGGTGGGTTCAGTTGGGGGCGAGCTCGTCGGCGACGGCGACGACGAGGATCACGATGAGGAGGACGAGGAGGGCGCCGCCGAGGCCGTAGAGCTCGAGGCCGGCGAAGGCGCCGGCGACGGTGAGGAACGGCCCGACCCGCAGCGTCTTGCGTTCCGTGCGGCGCTGCAGGACGACCTGTTCGAAGACCTGGTAGCCGATGAAGACGCAGGCCAGGAGGGTGCCTTTGGCTGGATCGACGGCGGCGGCGAGCACGACGACAGGAAGGGTTCCGATGAAGGCGCCGAGGAAGGGGACCACGTCCCACAGGGCGGCCCAGACGCCGAGGGGTGCGGGCCCGGGTACGTCTGCGGCCCGGGCCACGAGAAAGGTGATGAGCCCGGCCATGGCCGACATGCCGATGGTGCGGCGCACATACCCGAAGCCGCGCTCGTAGGCGCAGCGTGCGGCCCGTTCGGCGGTGGCGCGGTGCTCGCGATTCTCGATCTGGCGTGCGGCCGCCGCCAGCATCTTGGGTCCGTGGAGGAGGAAGAACAGTGTCAGCACGCCGGTGGCGAGGAAGGCGACCCCGCGGGTGGCTGCCGATCGGAGCGCCTCGGCGGGCGTGCCGCCGCGCAGCCGTTCGGGAGCGGACTGGACAAGGCGCTCCACCCGCTCCCGCAGCTTCACGTCTCGGGCGAAGTCGCCGAAGCGCTCCGAGTCCTCGAGCTCGGCGACGCGCCGGGGCGCGGCCGCCTGCAGCTTGTTCGTCTCCTGTACGAGGTCGTTGACTGCGCCGTAGGTGACGAAGCTCACCGCGGCGATGGTTCCGATGGCGACGATGCCGACGGCAATGCCACGTGGAACCCGGCGGGAGAGAAGCACGACGAGCGGGTTCAGCAGCGCGGCGATGGCGGCGGCGGCCAGGATCCAGCCGATCACCCGCTGCGACGCGACGACGATCCGCAGCGCGGCGAGGGTTCCACCGAAGAGGAGCACCGTGCGCACGGCCGACCCGGTGGTGAGCCGCAACCGTTCCGCAGGGGCTCCGGCCATCGGGCGTACAGTACCGGCGTGGCGACGGCCCCCGGTGACCCTGCGGCCGGCGCGCCAGCCCCGCTGTCGACGCCCGTGCAACCGGTGCGCATGGTGGACCTCGACCCCCGGTCGGTGCTCGTCGTGCTGGCCACCTTCGTCGCCGTGCTCGCCTTCACCGGTTTGGTCCGTTCGACCTCTCGCACTGTCACCGCCCTGGTGATCGCCCTGATCCTCGCCCTGGCCCTCGACCCCATCGTGGGCGCGGTCGAGCGCGCGGCGCGGGTGCGGCGCTCGGTCGGTGTCGGCCTGGTGCTGAGTGGCTTCGCGGTCGTGGTGGCGGTGATCTCCCTTCTGCTCGTGCCCCCCGCCATCCGCCAAGGCCGCGACCTCGGACGAGAGCTGCCGCGCGTCGTCAACGACCTCGGCAACCTGCCGGTGATCGGCGACGACCTGCGGGCCAACGACGTGCCCGCACGAGTCCAGCAGTGGATCAACGACCTTCCGAAGCGGCTCCAGGGTGACCTGACGCCGATCGAGCGAGTCGGCCGATCGTTCGCCGACGGGCTGGCCGCAGCGGTCGTCACCCTGCTGCTCGCCGTCACGCTTCTGTTGGACGGGCAGCGTCTGCTGAGCGGGCTGCGGCGCATGATCCCCCGACCCCGCCGGGCCCAGGCCGACCGCATCGGGGAGGTCGCGTACCGCGTGGTCGGGCGCTACGTGGCGGGGTCGCTCTCGGTCGCGGCCGTGGCCGGGATATTCGTCCTCACCGTCGGCCTCGTGCTCAGGGTGCCCATCACTCCGCTCGCCGCCGTGTGGGTCGCCATGTGGGACCTGGTACCCCAGATCGGCGGCGCCATGGGCGGCATCCCCTTCGTCATGCTCGCGTTCACCAAGGGAGCGGGCACCGGCGTCACGTGCGGGATCATCTTCATCCTCTACCTGCAGGTCGAGAACCACATCCTGCAGCCGCTGCTGGTCGGCAAGTCCGTCAAGCTGTCGCCGCCCGCAACCATGACGGCCGCGCTCATCGGCGTGTCCGCGGGCGGCGTGGTCGGCGCGCTGGTCGCAGTCCCGCTCGTCGGTGCGGCCAAGGCCGTCTACCAAGAGGTGCGTCCGCCCCGCTGACCCTCGGTTATCGTGCCGCGGGATGGGCGAGCGAGAGGCGGATTGGATCGACTCACCGGCCGCGTTGGCCGACGTGACCCGCGAGCTCGAAGGGGTCGACGCGGTCGCCATCGACACCGAGTTCCACCGGGAGAAGACCTACTTCCCCCACGTCGCCCTGGTGCAGCTGGCATGGGACGGCGGGCTCGCGCTCATCGACCCGCTCGCCGTCGGCCTGGAGCCCCTGGCCCCGGTGCTGACCGGCCCGGCCGTCACCGTTGCTCATGCCGCCGAACAGGACCTCGAGGTGCTGGACCGCTCGTGCGGTGCGGTGCCACGGGAGCTGTTCGACACCCAGGTGGCGGCCGGCTTCCTCGGTTTCTCCACGCCGTCGCTGAGCACGCTGGTGTCCGACCTGGTCGGCGTGCGGCTGCCCAAGGCTGACCGGCTGACGGACTGGACCCGACGACCCCTGAGCTCGACCCAGAAGAAATACGCGGCGGCCGACGTGATCCACCTGCTCGAGTTGCGGTCGATCATCTGCGAGCGCCTCGACAAGATCGGGCGGCTCGAGTGGGCCCGCCAGGAATGCGGGCTCCTCCTGGCCCGCCAGAAGCCGAACGACCCGACGATCGCGTGGTGGCGCATGAAGGACGCACGCAGCATGCGGGGCAGTACCCGCGGCGTCGCCCAGGCGGTGGCCGAGTGGCGCGAGCGCGAGGCGATGCGCCGTGACCTGCCCGCCCGTTTCGTGCTTTCGGACATGGCGATGGCCAGCCTCGTACACCGGTCGCCCACCACGCGCGAGCAGCTGGCCGAGACCCGCGGCCTCGATGCCAAGTCCCTGCGGCCGCCCTTGGTCGAAGGGATCCTCGCGGCTGTCGCCCGCGGCGTGGACATGCCGCCCGATCAGCTGCGCCTGCCGCCCACCGACGACCTGACACGCGAGCTCCGACCGGCCGTCGCCCTGGTCGCGTCGTGGATCGCCCAGCTGGCCCGCACCGTCCGCATCGACGCCACCCTGCTCGCCACCCGCTCCGACATCGCCGCCCTGTTGCGGGGTGACCCCGAGGCCCGGCTGGCGACGGGCTGGCGCGCCCACCTCGTCGGCGAGCCCATCCGCCGTCTCGTCGAAGGCGAGGCATCCCTCGCCTTCGCCGGCGACGGCCAGCTCCTGCTCGAGGAGCGGTCGTACAAGGCGGTGCCGGTCGACATCCCCAAAACGGAGTCGTGACCTTTCCGAAAGCTCAGTGCAGGATGAGCGCGGCGCTGCCCGGCACCCGGCCGGAGTAGGGCGCTCCCTCGCCCGTCCCGTCGCTCGCCACCTCGACGGTGAGGTCGCAGTCGACGGGCACCGCCATCTCGTCGTCGTCGAAGTTCACGATCACGACCCGCTGGTCATCGCCCGCGGCGCGGCGGTAGGCGATGACACCGTCGGGCGCCGGCAGCGGCTCCCAGGCGCCGAGCTGCAACGCGGGGCTGTCCCGACGGGCGGCGAGGATGCGGCGGTACAGGTGCAGGATCGAGCCTGGATCGGCGCGCAGGGTCTCGGCGTTGCGCACGTCGGGCTCGGGCGGCCATGGCAGCCAGGGCGACGCGTCGCCCCACCCGTGGCCGGTGGAGCCGTCCCACGGGATGGGCGCCCGGCAGCCGTCCCGGCCACCGGGGTCGACCACCGCCTCGTCGGGGATCACCGCGTCCTCGAGCCCGAGCTCCTCACCCGCATAGAGGAAGGGCGTCCCCCGCAGGGTCAGCAGCAGCACAGCCGCGGCGCGAGCACGGGCCTCGCCTCCTCCGTAGCGCGTGCGGTGGCGGGGGTTGTCGTGGTTCGACAGCACCCACGTGGCCCATGCGTCCCGCGGGTCGAACTCGGCGAGGGCGCGGTCGATGCGTGTGCGCCACTTGGCCGCGTCCCAGGGCGCATACAGCGGCGGGAAGTTGAAGGCGAGGTGCAGCTCGTCGCCGTCGCCGTAGAACTCGGCCACCTTGGCGGTCGACATGATGTACACCTCGCCGACCAGCACCCGGTCGCCGTCGTATTCCTCCGCCACGCGTCGCATGCCGCGCACGACCTGGTGGGTCGCCGGCTCGTCGAAGCGGTCCTGCGACCACTCCTTGCCCTCGGGCATGTCGGGGAGATCCGCCTGCTTGACGATGCCGTGCACCACGTCGATGCGGAAGCCGTCGACGCCGCGGTCGAGCCAGAAGCGCATGGTGTCGGCCATGGCCTCGACCACCTCGGGATTGCGCCAGTTGAGGTCGGGCTGCTCGGGCAGGAAGAGGTGGAGGTACCACTGCTGGCTCGTCTCGTCCCACGTCCACGCGTCGCCGCCGAAGGCCGCCTTCCAGTTGTTCGGCGGCGTGTGCGGGTCGCCGTCGCGCCAGATGTACCAGTCCCGCTTGGGCGAGGTGCGCGACGAACGAGCCTCGACGAACCACGGATGCTGGTCGCTGGAGTGGTTCGGCACCCAGTCGACGACCACGCGGATGCCGCGCGCATGGGCGTCGCTGAGGAGGCGGTCGAAGTCGGCGAGGGTTCCGAACAGCGGGTCGACGTCGCAGTAGTCGGCCACGTCGTAGCCGAAGTCGGCCATGGGGGAGCGGTAGAAGGGCGACAGCCAGAGGGCGTCCACCCCCAGCCACTGCAGATGGTCGAGCCGTTGGCGAATCCCCTCCAGGTCCCCGACCCCGTCGCCGTTCGTGTCACCGAACGAGCGTGGGTAGATCTGGTACACGACGGCGGACTTCCACCACGGCTCCGGCACGGCGCGGAGGCTAGGTCGCGGCGGGCAGGATCATCGCCCTCGCACCCACGATCTGTCACCCTTGCGCCCATGGGTACCCCACGTAGGTATGTCATGGCCGGTGCGGTTCTTGTGGGCCTCGTGCTCGCCGTGATCGGCCTGTTCGCCGGCGACAACAACACCAACGGCGCCGCGATCATGTTCATGGCGAGCGTGGCCATCTTGGCCGGCGCGCTGATCTATCTGCTCGCCACCGACGACTTCGAGGCCCGCAAGCAGATCTTCGGACCCGAGGCCGCAGATCGGCGGGGCGAGCGCGGCGCCGAGGGCTGAATCAGGGGTGGCGAAGCGCCGGCTCAGCCGGAACGGGCGGCGCCGACGGCGTGCAGGCCCTGCTGCACCGCAGGCGGGAGTCCCCGCACGAGGTCATGGAGGACGCCACCGAGGAGTCCGGTCTGCTCCTCGATCATCTCCAGCAGCTCGATCTGCTTGTCGACGGGGAGGGTCTCGCGCCGACCGAGCAGCATGGTCGCCGCGCCCTGGATGACGCCGACCGCGCCGAGCAGTCCATGTGCGATCACTGCGATGGTCGCGTCGTCGGGCTCGATCTCGGTCGGTGCCTGCATGCGCTCGCGGTGGCGGCGGTAGGCGGTGAAGCGGCGCAGCGCCCGGGCGTGGCTGACCCGGAGGTTGTGCTCGGCGGAGCGCAGCTCGCGATAGCGGGCCGCCTGCTCGGGTGTCCAGGGCGCCAGCTCACGGGCCGCGGCCAGGTCCACCAGCTCGTCGACCACGTTGGCGTGGGCACCAGCAGTGAGAAGCACCTGATCGCCTGCGGACAGTGCCACAGACAGGCATATCGGCCGCCGCGAAGGCGTCCTTGAGTCTGAATTGGGTATTTCAGGGCCCGACTACCCTGGCCGCCCATGCCGGCGGCCACGAGAGGGATCAGGGTGGCCGCGGTGTTGGCAGTCACCGCCGTGCTGGCCGCATGCAGCGGCGGGAGCGACGGGAGCGCCGCCGGCTCGGAGGCCGACGCAGGCGGGGCGGGAACCAAACCAGCAGCCACTACCGCCTGCCAGCCAGGCCCCGTCGAGGATCGGGCCGCCGCCGTGCTGATCGTCGGCATGCCCGCGGTCACCCAGTCGTCCGATCCTATGGTCGCCCAGGTGCTCGATGCCCGCGTCGGCGGGGTCTTGATCACCGAGCCCAACGTGCGGTCGAGCGCTCAGATCGGCCAGCTCGTCTCCGACATCAAGGCGCGTGCCGGCCGGCCCCTCATCGTGGCCACGGGCGAGGAGTCTGGACGGGTGTCGACCTTCCGGGACGTCATCGGGCGCACCCCGTCGGCCCGCAGCCTGGCGGCCCGCCCTGCTCCCGCGGTCCAGGAATTCGCCCGCGACGTGGGTTCCAAGCTGGCCGCCATCGGCGTGAACCTCGATCTCGCTCCGGTCGTCGACCTCGACGCGGGCCCGGCGGGCGGGCTCATCGGGGACCGGTCCTTCTCGGCCGATCCCGTGCGGGCCGGGGCATACGGGCTGGCCTGGGCTCGCGGTCTTGCGGCCGCGGGTGTTGCGCCCACCGCCAAGCACTTCCCCGGCCACGGCCGGGCGACCGGCGACAGCCACCTCGAGCTGCTCCAGGTCACCACGCCATTGGCCGAGCTCGAGGCCCACGACGTGAAGCCGTTCGCGGAGCTGATCCGGGCGGGGGTACCGGCAGTGATGCTCGATCACGTCGCCTACACCGCCTTCGATCCCGCCCTCCCGGCCAGCCTGGCGCCCGCCGCGTACCAGCTGCTCCGTCGCCTCGGGTTCAAGGGCGTGGCCATCACCGACTCGGTGGGGATGGGTGCGGTCAACCTGCGTTGGAACTTCGGTGAGGCCACGGTGCGGGCCCTGGCCGCGGGGGCGGACGCCGTGCTCACGACCGACGGCACCCAGGCGCCTGCCATGCGGGAGGCCATCGTCACCGCCGTGCGTGAGGGGCGAGTCCCCGAGGCCCGCCTCAACGAGGCCGCCGGTCGGGTCGTGGCCCTTGCGGGCGGCGACGCGCGGGCGTTGACGTGCACCGCACCCGACCTGCCTGCGCTGGGCTAGGGGACTAGCCGCGAACAGGTCTCGCGACCTATTAGCGCGCGGACGGTGGTCGCCCGACATAGGGATGACACAACCCCCCGCCGCACCACATCGCAAGGAGCCCCCGATGGACATCACCACCCTGCACCGCTACATCGCCGCCCGCATCTCCGGCCGCTTCACCCGCACCGAGAAGGGCGCCGCCCTCGTGGAGTACGCCCTCCTCGTCGCCCTCATCGCCGTCGTCTGCATCCTGGCCATCACGTTCGTGGGCCGCTCGACGTCCGACAAGTTCAGCCAGGTCGGCTCGAAGCTGGCCTAGCCCCCCGCTTCACCCCGCCTCCCCCCACCAGCAGCACGTCTCGAGGAAATGGCCCAACCGCCATTTCCTCGAGACGCGTCAGGGCTTGGGCCGGAGGTCGACACGGAGGGTGAGGATGCCGTCCTCGATGCTGGCGGTGGCGTCGCCGAGCATGGCGTAGTCCATGTAGTCGAGCCTGGCCTGCTCGATGAACCGCTTGCGCTCGGTGCCCTCGAGCGGGGGGACCCCGCGGCTCCGCACCGCCTTGGCCCGCTCCTGGAAGCGCTGGATCATGGCGTCGACGTCGAGCCCGTCGGTCATGGGCGCACCCTACCCACGCCTGCGCCCCCGTGTGGGGGCCGGTTCGAAGCATCGAGCCGGGGCTACACTGGGGCGGTCCAGAAGGTTCGATCCCGGGAGCCGCAGGTGAAGAAGGGACGCCATCGTCGCTTCGAGGAGGCGCGTGCGCTCAAGCGCGACGACCGCCCCCTCGACGAACGTCCCCTCGACGTCGGTGTCGGTGTCAGCACCGAACCGTGTGTCGAGTGCAGCGCCGAGCCGGGCGCCGAGCACGCATCGTGGTGCCGGGCCACCGAGAGCGATCCCTGGGACGAAGTCGAGGGCTGAGCAGCTCCGATCGCAACTGGCACGACGGCGGGGGTGGGTCTCCTGAAGCTGCAGGTGGTGCGGGTTTCGGTCGCGGCCTTGCTGGTCGCGTCGACCGTGGCCCTGGCGGCCAACAGCGGCTCACGCAGCGGTCCTGAGGCGGCCGACGCCGAGGTCGTGATTGCGGCCACGACGACGTCGTCCTCGTCCACCACCACGACGGCCACCACGCTGCCTCCGACCACGACCACGGTGGCCCCGACCACGGCGCCCCCTCCTCCGCGGCCCGTCACCACCCGCCGTCCGGTGGCCACCACCGCCGCCCGTCGGCCCGCCGTCAACGCGGTGCCCAAGCCGCTGCCCACCGGCGCGCTGGCCGAGTACCGGGGCCTCGGGGCGTGGATCGACGTGTTCGACTGGTCCAACGCCTACACCAACAACCAGCCCGGCGTCGGCGCGGCCGAGGTGAACCGCATGGCCGACCTCGGCGTGCAGACGCTCTACGTGCAGGCCGCCCGCCACGACTCGCCCAGCGACGTGCAAGAGCCCGAGCGCCTGCTGCCCATCATCAACCAGGCCCACGCCCGCGGCATGCGGGTGATCGTCTGGTACCTGCCGTCGCTCGAGGACGTGAACCGCGACCTGCAGCGACTCCTCGCCATCAGCCGCCTGCCCGTCGAGAGTGTGGCCGTCGACATCGAGTCACGCGCCGTTGCCGACGCGGCCGAGCGGTCGCGCCGGCTGATCGACCTCAGCCACCGCCTGCGCGCTGCGCTGCCTGGCCGCAGCATCGGCGCCATCGTCTTGCCGCCCGTCGTCACCGACGTCATCAACAAGAACTACTGGCCCGGGTTCCCGTGGCACGAGATCATCCCCGACTACGACGCGTGGATGACCATGGGCTACTGGACGAGCCGCACCCAGGCATCCGGCTACCGCGACGCCTACCGGTACACGGCCGAGAACATCGACCGGCTGCGGTCGAACCTGGGGCTGCCGGCCGCGCCGGTGCACCCCATCGGCGGCATCGGAGACAAGACCACCGTCGCCGACGTCGAAGCCTTCCACCGCGCCGCCACCGAGCGAGGCGTCCTGGGTGGCTCCCTCTACGACTACCGCACCACCCACGACGCCCTCTGGGCTCCCCTCCAGCGCTTCCGCTGAGCCCACCCCCCTCCGTTCTTTGGCGCGTCACCCCCATATATCCGGGGTAACGCGCCAAAGAACGAGATGGGGGGCTAGAGGAACGCCCGGGCGTGGTCGAGGGCGAGGTCGGCCAGGGGACCGTTGGCGACGAGGTCGGGGGCGTCGGCCCGGGTGATGCGCTGGACGGCGAGGCGGCACCACTGGCCGGCGGGACCGGTGATGGTGTCGGTGGCGTCGGGCTTGCCGTAGGTCCACCGCTCGCCGTTGGGACCAGTGACCTCGACGCGCAGGGTGTGGCCCTCCGGCGCAGTGACGCCGGCCACGCCGAGCGCGTAGGGCAGGGCGTTGGTGCAGATCCACGCGATGTGCCGTAGCCGGTCGGTGTCGGGGGAGGGCACGCCGACCGCGGCGTGGATGTCGAGCCCGTGGGCCCAGTGCTCCATGAGCCGGGCGGTGACGAACGCCCGCCAGCCCATGCCGAGGCCCCACGGGACACGGGCGTCGTTCGGCAGGTCGCCCAGGGCCTTGCGCACGGTCGCGGCCGCCGACCACCACCAGTCGAGCACCTCTGCCGGGGTCATGGCCCGGCCCTTGTCGCAGCCCGCTTCCGTCCAGCCGTCAGGTGACGCGTACTCACCAGCCTCGTCGTTGATCTGCCGAGGCCCGCCTGTCGCGGTGTCGTGCGCCGTCTCCTCGGTGTCGGCCAGGTGCGACACCTGATCGCGGACGTCCCAGCCGGCCGCGGGTGTCGGCAGCCGCCACTGCTCGTCGGTGAGGCCCCGGAGGAGGTCGTAGAGGTATCGCTGCTCGGTCTCGTAGTCGTCGAGGATGGATCGATCGTCTGTGCTCACTGCTTGTTCCGCACGGCGGGATGGGGGAGCGCGACGGTGGTGCCGCCGTTGTGCCGCGTGCGCAGATAGGCGAGGACCATCTCGTAGATGGCGGGGCTGGTCATGGCGATGAGCTCGTTGCGCAGCTCTTCGTAGACGGGACGGCTCCCGACGAAGGCGTCCGGCGCTTCGGTGCACCACCAGTGGAACTCCGCGCCGCCTTCGCCCCAGTGCTTGCGCTGCCACTCCCGCACGGTGGAGACGACGTGGCCGTCTTCCTGGTCCTCGTCCTCCCGGCGCAGGGGCAGCTGCCAGCAGACATCGGGCTTGAGGTCGATGAAGCTCTGACCCCTTGCCACAGCAGCCTGGTGCAGCGCGCAGCCCGGCCCGTTGGCGAAGCCGGGACGGTTGAGGAACACGCACGCGTCGTCGACCAGCCGAGTCGTCTTCTCACCCGACTTCGACGTCTTGACGATGCCCCGCTTGAGCCCTTGCTTGCGGAACTGCCAGTGCTCGTCGGTGAGGGTCGCGGCAGCCGCCTCGACGCGTGCGACGTCCTCGTCGTCGGTGAAGTGCGCGCCGTACGAGCAGCACCCCTGCACCATCTCCGGCGTCGGGCCGGTCAGCACGCCCTGGCACCCATTGCCGAAGATGCACGTCCAGTTGCTGAGCAGGAACGTCACGTCGAAGACCCACGTGCGCTCTTCGTCGGGATCCTCGAAGGTCACCCATTCATGCGCATCGGGCGGCGTGGTGACGGGAGGCCTCACCTTCTTGTTCTTGGGGCTCACCGCCGTCCCTCCGCTGCCAGCTCGTGCCACAGCTCGCCGGCCGCCAGCAGGCCTCGCCAGAACTGGTCCATCACCATCCGTTCGTTGGGTGCGTGTATGCGGTCGCCGGGAAGGCCGACGCCGAGGAAGAGGACGGGCGCGTCGAGCACGCGGCCCAGCGCCTCCTCAGGACCGCTGCCGCCTTCGCGGGTGAACAGCGGGGCGGAGCCCCACACTCGCTCGATGGCCCGGCAGAGTGCGCCCACGTAGGGGTGGTCGACGGGTGTGAGCGAGGGAGCGACGCCGCCGCTCTCGGCACGGATGGTCACCTCGGCGCCATCGGGGACGTGGTCGCGGACGAAGCGCCGGAAGCCGTCGGCCACCGCGGCCGGATCCTGGTCGGGGACGAGGCGGAACGTCACCTTGGCCCCGCCGTGGGCGGGCACGATCGTCTTGATGCCCTCGCCGCCGTAGCCAACGGTGATGCCGGTCACGTCGCAGGTGGGGCGGGTCCACACCCGCTCGAGGGTCGTGCGCCCCGCCTCGCCCTCCAGGCGTTCGACGCCTGCGACCCGTCGCCACTCGTCCTCGTCGAAGGGCAGGCCGTCGAGCGACGTCGCCTCCGCCTCGGTGAGAGGCCGCACGTCGTCGTAGAACCCGGGGACGGTGACGCGGCCCTTGTCGTCGTGCAGGGCGGAGACGAGGTCAGCGAGGAGGTGGGCGGGGTTGAGGACCGCGCCCCCGAACACGCCCGAGTGCAGGTCGTCGGTGGCGGTGCGGAGGTGGACGTCGAAGGTCACCAGCCCCCGCATGCCCACGCAGGTCGACGGGACGTCTTCGGCCCACATGCCCGTGTCGGACACGACGACCGCGTCACAGACCAGCCGGTCTCGCTCGGCGACGAGGAGCGCCTCGAAATGAGGGCTGCCCACCTCCTCCTCGCCCTCGACGAGGACCTTCAGGTTGACGGGCAGCGCGCCCTCGGTGCGCAGCAAGCCACGAGCCGCCTCGATCTCGTACAG